>CAZOEF010000006.1:0-11161 GCA_964578845.1 Candidatus Woesearchaeota archaeon | reverse complement strand
GAACGTTACCACCCGTCCCGGCGCGTTGGTGAGTTCGGCTGATAGCCTCCGAGGATGTCAAGGCGACAAGCCACAACGATCATCGCGGCTATCGCCCTGTGCTTCACGTACGCCGCGGCGCAGGTGGCGGGGCCAGACGCAGGCGAGGAGGGGGCGGACGACCCGCCGCCCGCGCTCGCGTCCTTCGGCATCAGCGCAGGGTTCCCCAGCTACCAGACGATCGCCCCGGCCATCTCGTTGCAGTCGGGCCACTTCGGGGTGCAGCTCAAGGCCAGTTGGACCCCCGCGGGACCCTACGTCGGCGTGCAGCTGCGGGGCTACCCGCCGGTGAGCCTGCCCGTGCCGCTGTTCCTCGGCGTCGGCGCCGGCGTGTACGGCAACGACGTCAGCTACCACGCCGTGCTGGGCGCGCACGTGCCGCTGGGTCTCGCGCTGCGGCTGGACCTGGAAGCGGGGGTGGCGTCCGTGCCGCTGCTGGGCGACCGCCACATCGCTCCCCACCTGGCCGCGGGGATCAGCTACGCCATCCCCGTGCAGACCGGAGCCGGCAGCTCCGTGTCAGGTGGCGACAGGGAGGCGGCGACCACGTGCACGCAGCCGCGCGAGCCCGACGAGCCGGCCCTTAGGGGCGCGGTGAGCCGCGTGGTGGACGAGTGGATCCTCAGCGCCAGGGCCACCTACGGCAGCGTCTACACGCAGCTGCGCTACTCGTACGACATCGTCAGTACCGCGGTGAACGGGGACGCCGCCGAGGTGGTGATCAGTTACTCGGGCAGCGTGCGCGAGATCGCCACGGGCCAGCGGCTGTCCGCCAGCGGCGAGGCGTCGGCCACCTTCAGGTGGAACGGCTGCGGCTGGTCCAACACGGGCGTCTCGTACTGAGGGCCACTAACCCCGTTCGTCGGCCTCGCTCGCGGCGGAGCCCCTGAACTCGGGCATCGTCGTGGTGGGACCCGCGTTCACGTCGCTGGTGCTGAACACCTTGCCTACCGTCTGCAGCAGTATCCGCAGGTCGTTCTCCAGGGTCACGTCGTCCACGTACTCGACGTCGTAGGCGAACTTCGTCTCCCAGTCGATCGCGTTGCGGCCCCTGACCTGCGCGAGGCCGGTCACGCCCGGCCTGACCTCGTGACGCCGGGCCTGCTCGGGGGTGTACCGGGGCAGGTAGCTCATCAACAGCGGCCTGGGACCGACGAGGCTCATCTCGCCACGCAGCACGTTGACGAGCTCGGGCAGCTCGTCGAGGCTGAACTTCCGGAGGGTGCGGCCCACCGGGGTGGTGCGCAGGTGGTCGGGCAGCAGCCTGCCCGCTTCGTCCCTTGTGTCCTTCATGGTGCGGAACTTGTACATGCGGAACGGCCTGCCGTGAAGGCCCGGACGCTCCTGTACGAACAGCACGGGCCAACCGTGGGCCGCCCATGTGAGCAGGGCGACGACGAGCATGATGGGCGAGAGCACGACGAGCAGGACGCTGGAGGCGATCACGTCCAGCGCCCGCTTGCCCCAAGCCGCGTACCAGTTCACCGCGGTCCCCGGCGGCCGCTGTGGCGCTCGTGGGCTTCGGCCAGTACCTCCATGAGCTGCGCGGTCAGTAGGTCGCGCGAGAACCTCTCCTCGGCCAGGCGCCTGGCGTTGGCACCGGCACGCTCCGCCCAACCGGGTGTGCGCAGGGCCGTGACGACCGCCTGGGCGGCCGCTGACGTGTCCTTGGCGTCCAGGACCAAGCCGGCGTCCCGCTCGCGGATGAGGTCGGCCTGCCAGCCCTCGTGGTTGACGGCGAACGCCGTACCTGACGCCAGCCCGTCGAAGAGCTTGTTGGCGGAGTTGTGCCACAGCTCCGGCACGTCGATGACGACCGACGTCGCCAGGTCGGCCGCCGCGAGCACGGCCGCTACCTCGGTCTTGGGTCGACTGGGCCAGATGAAGAGCGACCTGTCGAGGACCCCCAGCTGGAGGGCGCGCGCTCTCACGTCCTCGAGCTCACGGCCGTCGCCCACCAGCAGGAAGCGCACTTCCGGGTCGAGCTCGGCCACCTTCGCTGCGACCTCAATGAGGTAACCGACGCCGTTCACCAGTCCGAAAGTGCCGGTGTACACGACCAGCGGGCGGTCGCCCAGCCACGCGTGCTCGGAGCGGAACCTGGCCCTCAGCGCGGGGTCCGGCGCGAACAGGTCGAGGTCGCTGCCGTTCGGGATCACGTGGACCCTGTCGGCCGGGACGCCGGCCCGCTTCACGCCCTCAGCCATACCTGGGGACAGGGCGACGACGGAGGCCGCGTTGCGGTAGGCGAAGCGTTCGAGCCAGCGTGCCGCCGCCTGGATCGCCGGGTTGCCCAGCGCCCCCAGGGCGATGGGCACCTCGGGCCACAGGTCGCGGACCTCGAACACCATCGGCGCCCCGGAGCGGCGCGCGGCGTAGACGGCGGGCAGGCAGATCGTGAGCGGCGTGCTGGTCGCGAACACGACGTCCGCCCGCAGCGCGGCGGCGCGGCCGGCACTGCCGAACGCGAAGCGGAGGAACGAGTTGATCCGCTGCGCGTATGACATGCGGTTGTCGTAGGGCACGGGCAGCCGGTGGACCCTGAAGCCGGCCTCCTCCTCCTCGACGTGCCAGCCGCCGCCGGCCCCGCCCGTGGGACGCGACTCCGACGTGATCACGTCCACGCTGTGGCCGGCGGCCGCCAGGCGGCGCGCGAACTCGTAGGAGCGAGTACCGCCGCCCGTCGGCGACGTGGGGCTGACGTAGTACTGGTGCAGGTAGGCGATCTTCATAGCGGGTAACCGGCAGGGGCCACGGGACCTCAGTCGCGCTGGGCACGCGCTTGGCGGCGCGCTCTAGCGGGCACTCCCGTGACCAACGTGTTGGCGGGGACGTCGGAGGTGACCACGGCGCCGGCGCCCACGATGGCGCCCTCGCCGATGCTGATGCCGGGCAGCACCGTGGCTTGGATGCCGACCTGGGCCCACGGGCCGATGTGGACGCCCCCACCCAGGACGACACCGGGCGAGAGGTGGGTGCCCTCCCCGATCACGCAGTCGTGCTCGACGACCGTGGCCGTGTTGAGGATCGCGTGCGCACCAACGTGGGCGCTTGGGTTCAGGACGGCGCGAGCCATCACCTGGACGCCGTCGCCCAGCTGCGCGTGAGGCGACACCACGGCAGCAGGGTGGATCACGGTGGCGAAGGAGGAACCGCGACCCGACCAATCCTGCACGAGCCGCCGCCTGACCAGGCCCTCGCCGAAGCCGACCACCGCGATCACGACGCGCGCGGAGCCGTCCCCGCTGGTGGCCCAGTCCTCCTCGGACAGCACGGGGACGCCGAGCATGCGCGTACCCCACAGGGCCCGGTCCCTGTCCAGGACGCAGACGACCCGAGCGTGGGCGGCCTGCAGCGCGTCGATGACGACGCGGGCGTGGCCACCCGCGCCCACGATCACGATCGGTGGGCCGACGCCGGCGGGACCACCGACGTCCTCAGGCATCGGGCCACGCTAGCATGTCGCCTCCGAGGTCCAAGCGAGCACGTCCTAGACGAGTCCGCGTCGCTCCGCGGCGGGCGCGGCTGACCGGCCGGCGGGCGCCTGAGGCCAGAACGTCCCGAGCCACTCGTCGGCCGACCGCGGCTCGTAGCGGGTCAGCCCCGAGGCGGGAGCGAACGTGACCTCGCCGAAGCGGGGTCCCGACTCCAGTTCGTAGAAGTCCACGCGTGCGAAGTCGAACCCCCGCGACAGCTCGGAGGCGGCGCTCACCATCTCGCTCAGGTACCGCGGCGCCGGGATGTCGGAGGGGTCGATGGGATAGCCGAACTCGATGCGCAGCTTGCCCCAGCCGGGGTCGTAGAACGAGCGCTTGTGCTCGCCGAAGCGCCCGGTGTCCACCTGGACGCAGACCACGTTGCCGTCGAAGCCGTAGAACTTGTAGTCGAGAGGCGCTTCCACCCCGTCGCCCAGCATGGGCTCGACGAGGAGCTTGGGCTCGATGCGCGCGTACCAGCCCTCGGCCCACTTCCTGGCAAGGCGCTTATCCAGCCAGCGCGAGACCCTCTCGGCCAGGCCTACCTCGTCCTGCTCCGACCGCACGAACGCCACCTGGCCGGAGCCGTGGTTCGCCTTGACGACGTACGGGTAAGGGAAGTCGGGGTTCGCGGGGAAGCTGGTGCCGCTCCACAGGGTCGGCGTCACCCACCGTGGCCCCAGACGCTCGGCGACGATGTCCTTCACGGCCAGCTTGTCGGCGAAGCGCACGTGCCTGGGGTCGTCCCAGGTCAGCTTCATGCGCAGCACGTGCTCGTTGAACGTCTTGGGCTCCCTCAGGTTGGGTAGTCGGCCGTGAGAGAGCAGGTACTGGAACCGCTGCGACACCGCTGGCGGCAGGGTGTCGAGGGTCCAGTGGTAGAGGCGGCGCATCATCGGTGTGTGACGGTCCTCCCGGCCTCGGAGGCGGCCGCGCCGGACCGAGGCTGTCGCGGCCTCTCCGTCAGCGCCATCCCTGCACGGCCAGCTCGTCGCACATGCTGGTGATCACGTTGTCGAGGCTGTAGACGTCGATCCTGCGGCCCAGCACCTGGGCCATCGCGGCAGCGTCCTCCGGCTGCGTCAGGACGTCGCGGATCGCGCTGGTGAGCGCGTCACGGTCGCCGGGTGCGACCAACCGGCCGGCCACGCCGTCCTCGATGAACTCGGCGATGGGCGTCATGGTCGTCGAGATGACGGGCATGCCCACCATCGCGGCCTCGACGAGGATCCCCGGCATGCCCTCGAACAGGGTGGTGGGGAAGACGAGGGCGGCGTGTTGCGCCAGGACGTCGCTGACCTCGCCAGGCTCGAGCACGCCGTGGTAGGTGGTGCCAGGCGACTCCGCGACGAGTCTTTCGAAGCGGTCCCGGTACGAGGGCGGCACGGGGCCGTACACCTCGAGCGAGACATGGCGGCCCTCCGCGCGTAGCCGCTCCACGGACGCCATGGCGTCCTCCACGCCCTTCTCGGCGATCACGCGCGAGATGTACGTGAGCTTGCCCGCGCTCAGGTTCGCCGGGTCCCAACGCTTGGCGGGACGGGGCCTGGGGTTGGGCAGGTAGTGGGAGTTGTGCACGCCCACCTTCTCGAGCTCGTGGCTGATCCAGTCGCCCTCCGCGAAGATCGCACTGGCGCGGGTGACCGACCACTTGAAGTACCTGCGCTTGAGGCCCTTGAGCCTGTTCACGTGCCTGGGCAGCCCGCTGCCCGTCACGAGGATCGTGAAGCGGTAGCCGAGCAGGGTGAGCGCCCCGAAGAGCGGCACGAGCGCGTACACGCCGTTGCGGGAGGCGGAGACGACGAGCTGCCGCTCCGTCACGAGCGAGCGCAGGAGACGGCCCAGCTGAGCCAGCCGGCCGCGGCGCCCGGAGTCGCCGGTGTCCACGACGCTCACCGTCACGCCGCTGTCCTGAAGGCCCCTGACCATGAGCTCGTTCTTCACCGTCGAGCCGCAGGGGGCCTCGGTCTTGATGGGGCCCACGAACAGCACCCTGGAGGGCGCCGGCTTGCCGGCGGCCGACACGCGCCCGCGGTCAGCTTCGGCTGCCTGGCGGGCCGTGGCTCCTTCCAGGTCCTTCCTGTCCAGGGTCGTTGGTGACGACATGATCCTCCTCGGTGTGGCATCGGATGATAGCGACGAAGGCCGTTGCCGCCTGTGATATCGGGTAGTGTCCGTTCCCTGCCCTCGCATCGCTGTGCCCGGGGCTACGGCGCCGGCGTCAGCGTCGCTGCCGTGGCGGCGAGCCCGTCTCTCAGGCTCGTGCCGGGCACGCTATCGAAGCGCCGTCTGAGGAGGGTGACGTCGGCCAGCGAGTGCCGCACGTCGCCGGCCCTGGCCTCCGAGTGCTCGATCCTGGCGTTCCGAGCCCCGGTCGCCTCCGCGGCCGCGTGGGCGAGCTCGGAGATGCTCACGGCCACGCCCCTGCCGATGTTGGTGACCGGCAGCGCGGCGTCCTCGCCACCGGCGCCTTCGAGAGCCTTCGTGATCACGTCGACCACGTCCTTCACGAAGACGAAGTCGCGCGTCTGGCCGCCGTCACCGTGCACGACGAGCGGCAGCCCCTGCGAGGCGCGGTCGAGGAACACGCTGATGACGCCGGAGTAGGGGCTGCTGGGGTCCTGCCTGGGCCCGTAGACGTTGAAGAAGCGGAACGCGTGGCCCCGGAAGGCGCCCGTCCTGTGGAAGTGGCCCAGGTAGTGCTCGCCGGTCAGCTTGTCGGCAGCGTAGGGGGACAGCGGCATCTCGCGGGCGTCCTCGCTCAGTGGCAGGTCCTGGTTCGAGCCGTAGACGGCGGCGGAGCTGGCGAAGACGACGCGCCTCACGCCCTGGGTGGCGGCCGCCTGGAACACCGTGACGGCGCCGGTGACGTTGGAGCGCAGCGTCTCTAGCGGCCTCTCCATGGAGGCCACGACCGAGGCGACGGCCGCCAGGTGGGCCACGGCGTCGCAGCCGCGCAGTGCCTGGGTGACCGCGGCAGCGTCGGCGACGTCGCCGCGGACCAGCTCCACGCCCAGATCGGCCAGGAGGCCCACGTTCGTGCCGGTGGAGAGGTCGTCGATTACCCTGACCTCATGGCCGCTGCCCAGCAGGCGCTCCACGAGGTGCGAGCCGATGAAACCGGCGCCGCCGGTGACGAGGACCCGCACGCCTACCTGGCGCTCCTGGCGCTGGCCGCCACGATCCCCATCACGTTGGCGGACGACCTGCCCAACCACTGGACCGCGCGCCTCAGGTCGGCGCGGATCGTCTCCTTGGGGTCCGCCACGATGAGCACGGCGTCGGCCTCGGTAGCGCGCTCCAGGGCGTCACCGGAGCCCAGCAGCCACGGGCCCACCGTCACGGTCGTGGTCGAACCGGGTGCCGAGAACAACGTGTCCAGCGCGGTGGCGACCCGCGCGGCGGCGGTGTTGTCGGTGAGCCCCGCCACCAGCACCTCGCCGCCCATGAGCATGCGGTCCAGGTGGGCCTTGAGGTAGCTGAGCTCCCTGCCGTCTGGCCGCCCCGGGCCGAACCTGTCGGGCCTCGTGCCGGCCGCTCGCCCGGTAGCCCCGCCGGTCAGGTCCGCCAGCACCGGCAGCCCGGTGACCTCCGCCAAGCCCGCGACACCGTTCACGCGGCGGTTCAGGCCGGCGCGAACCAGCAGGACGACCATGGCCATGACGGTCACGAGGGCCAGCACAACCGCTGCGTCGACTACTGGGCTCGGCTCGATCAGGAAGCTGCGCGACGCCGGCACCAGGAACTCGAGGTTGCCGCGCGAGCTCACGGCGGCGGCCCTGGCGACGGCGGCCTGCTGCCGCAGGTTCGCCGCCACCACGGAGAGGTTGGCGATCTGTGGGAGGTTGGCACGGCTGCCGCTGGCCCGCAGCCGCACGAGCTCGGCCTCGATGGCCTCGATCTGTGACTCGACGACCTCCACGCCCCTGTTGGCGTCGGCCAGCGCGCGAGCGTCGTCCCAGGCGACCAGCGCGGCCGCCAAAGCGTTCGCCCTGTCGATCGCGGCCGCTGGGGAAGGTCCCTCGACGTCGACGAATATCAACGTCGAGCGTTTCCTCTCCTCGAACTGGAAGCGGATGCTGTCCCGGAAAGCGGCCAGCTCGCGGGCCGTGGGCGGGGGAGCGTCGGGGCCGGCGAGGCGGGCGTAGGCGTCCTCGAGGACCGTCCGGCTCTTGAGGACTGGCCCGTAGGCCGCGGCCATCATCGGCTCCACCGCTGCAGGCACCTCGCCCGGCAGGTCTATGGGCCCTTGAGCCAGCGGGATGAGCAGCGTGGCGTCCGCCAGGTACAGCGGCGTGCTTCGACCGCTCACCATGAACGTGACGATGGCGGCGGGGACGCCGATGACCAGCGCGATGACCAGCACGCGTAGCACGAACCCGCGTATCGCGGAGAAGGAGACCACCACGGCCGGGAGAGATCCGGCACCGGTCGTGAGCGGTGCAGCCACCACGGCATGATAGTCGGGCGGTTCATGACAACGTGTGACGGTCCCAGGCCGGCGTTCAATGGCCGGGCCGTGGGCCGGAGGTCGCACACGGGTGATCCGAGGCCCGTGGCCGGGGGCCGGTAAGTGAGGGGTACCCCGGACCGCGCCCGTCGTTACCGGTACCCTTGTCTCGTGCAGCCGCTCATCACGATCGGGATCCCGACCTACAACCGGCGGAACGGCTACTTCCCCCAGGCCCTGGCGAGCGCCCTGGCGCAGGACTACGAGGCCCTCGAGGTCGTGGTGTGCGACAACGCCTCGACCGACGGCACGGACGAGTACGTCTCGGGCTTGGGTGATGAGCGGCTGCGCTACGTCAGGCACCCGGAGAACATCGGCGCCAACGCGAACTTCAACTCCTGCGTCGACAACGCCAGGGGCGAGTTCTTCCTGCTGCTGCACGACGACGACCTGATCGACCCCGAGTTCGTCTCGCGCTGCGTTGAGGCCCTCGACGGCCGGCTCGGGCTTGGCCTGGTGAGGACCGGATCACGTGTGATAGGCGCCGCGGGCGAGGTGCTGGCCACGAACCCCCTCGGGCCGGTTACCAACGACGGCGCCGCGGTGATGCTGAGCTGGTTCCGGCGCCAGACGCCGCTATACCTGGCCTCCACGCTGTACAACACGGCTCACCTGCGGGCAGTCGGCCGGTTCGACAGCCCCCACGGCCTCTACCAGGACGTGGTCGCCACCGTCCACCTCATGGCGGCGCACGGCCACGCCGAGGTGCCGGACGTGCTGGCGAGCTTCCGGCGGCACGACGACAACCGCGGCTCTTCGGTGAAGGCGGTCCAGTGGGCCGAGGACGCCGTCTACCTGCTGCAGGTCATCGAGAACGGCTTCCCGGAGCGCCGCGACGAGCTGCGCCGGATAGGCAGCGTCTACCTGTGCCAGAAGTGCTACCGCGTGGCCTCGGCCATCGCCGACCCGGCCGAGCGCTGGCGGGCCTATCGCGAGGTGAACGCACTCTTCGGCGGCGTAGCGTCGCCGCTGGCGTTCGACCTGAGGCGGCGTTGGCTGCGCGCCAAGGGCGGGCTCAAGCGCCAGGCTCGGGCCGCCATGGGACGCGACGCGCTGGCACGCTAGTGGAGCCGCTCCGGATCGCCTTCGTGATCCCGGTGTTCCCCGAGATCCACAACACGTTCATCCTCAACCAGATCACCGGCCTCCTCGACAGGGGGCACGACGTGCACCTCTACCCCCTGGCGGTGGGCTCCTACGAGCGCGCGCACGCCGAGGTGAGTACCTACGGCCTGCGCGAGCGCGACATGCACCTCCCCGTGCCCAGGGACCGCCTCAGGCGGCTGACCACTGCGCTGAGGCATCTGGTCTCGCCCCGGTCCTGGAACCTGGGGGTCATGGACGCGCTCAACCCCCTGCGGGGCCCGGAGGTCTGGTCGCTCGTGCCCGCCTATACCGCGCTGTCGTTCGCCAGGCAGCGCGATTACGACATCGTGCACGCCCAGTTCGGTCATCTGGCCCCGCCCGTGGAGCGTCTCCTCGCCCTGGGTGGGGTGCGTGGCCGGCTGGTGGCGTCGTTCCGGGGCGCGGACACGACCTCGCACCTGCCTCGGAACCCGGAGGCGTTCGCCCGCGTGTTCGCCCGCGGCTCCCTGTTCCTGCCGGTGAGCACCGACCTCAAGGAACGCCTGCTGGCAGCCGGCGCGCCGAGCGAGAAGACCTTCGTCCACCGGTCCGGCATCGACCTGAAGCGCTTCGCGTTCGCGCCGCGGGGACGCTCTGCCGACGAGACCACGGAGGTTTTGTTCGTGGGTCGCTTCGTCGAGAAGAAGGGGGTGGCCGATGCTCTGCGCGCCTTCGCGGGGGCTCTGGCGCACCTGGGAACGGGTCCGGACGGCTCGCTCAGGGCTCGCCTCACCCTCGTCGGCAGCGGTCCGTTGGAGGAGCGCCTGAAGTCGTTGGCCGCCGAGCTCGGGATAGAGGGCGCGGTGCGCTTCGCCGGCGGCGACCTCGACTCGCGGGCCGTGGCGGAGGTCATGGCGTCGTCACACCTGCTGATCGCGCCCAGCGTCACCGCCGCGAGCGGCGACGCCGAGGGCGTGCCCAACGTCGTCAAGGAGGCCATGGCCTCGGGCATGCCGGTGCTCAGCACGCGGCACGGCGGGATCCCGGAGCTGGTGGCTGACGGCGTCTCCGGCTTCCTGGTCGAGGAGGGCGACGTGGCCGCCCTGACGAGCCGTCTGATCGAGCTCATCGAGGGACCCGCGGCCTGGCCCGTCCTGGGCAGGGCCGGGCGCGCCAAGGTGGAGGCCGAGTTCGACGCGGAGAAGCTCAACGACCTGTTGGTGGAGCGCTACCGCGAGGCCTTGAGGCAGTAGAGGTCGAGTCTCGAATCGGCGGGCCGTCGGCCCGGGCGGCCCTATCTCAGACGGCGGTAGCCGAGGCGGCGAGGCGCGAGGACTCCAGGGCGTCGACCGACACCTGGAAGTGGCAGCCCTCGAGGAACGTCTCCAGCAGGGCGCGGATGCGCTCGTGGTCGCTGCGCTGGGCGGCGTCCTGCAGCTGCTCCACGGCCGAGTACAGCGTCTCGGGCTCCATGGGCTCCGCGCGGGCCACGAAGATCTTCTCGTGGCGGGTCTGCGACCGCTCTTCCTTCTCGGTCATCAGCTCCTCGACCAGCCGCTCGCCGGGCCGCATGCCGGAGAAGCGGATGGGGATGTCCACGTCGGGACGCAGGCCCGAGAGGCGGATGAGGTCACGCGCCAGGTCAACTATGCGCACCGGCTCGCCCATGTCGAGGATGTAGACCTCGCCGTTCCTGCCGTGGCCGGAGGCCTGCAGGACGAGCTGGGCGGCCTCCGGGATGGTCATGAAGTACCTGACCATGTCGGGGTGCGTCACGGTGACGGGCCCGCCGGCTGCGATCTGGCTCTTGAAGATGGGTATCACGCTGCCGCGGCTGCCCAGCACGTTGCCGAAGCGGACCGACACGAACTTCTGGTTCGGGCCGGCGCGCCTGGCCGCGTCCTGCACCAGGTACTCGACGAACCGCTTAGTGGCGCCCATGACCGAGGTGGGGTTCACCGCCTTGTCCGTCGAGATGTTCACGAAGTGGGAGACGCCGTACTTGAGCGCGAGCTGGATGAGGTTGCGGCTGCCGATGACGTTGTTGAAGATCGCCTCTTCCGGGTTCTCC
>CAZOEF010000005.1:0-40395 GCA_964578845.1 Candidatus Woesearchaeota archaeon | reverse complement strand
GCGATGCAAGTGCTGTAGAGCTAATGATTTGCAGCGCTCTCGTATCATAGCTGATGGCTTTTTCGTAGCTTGGGCTCGTCCATACGTCGGTGTCGTTACCCAAAAGCTTGATCGTCGCACCGCTAGTTGAGATGTTGATAGGCACGTCCTTTCGACCGATCGCAATGAAGGCTTTCGGCTGGCTCGTCGCACCCAGGTCCCACGAAAGATACTGCGCTGAAGACACGGTGCTCGAACGCCAGACCTTCGATCGTCTCGGGAAGGTGAATAGATTTGACGCGGGAAACGAAGCGTTCTGCGAGCTATAGGCCGTGGCATTCACACTCGCGGGGTCGATATAATTGTCATAAAGAATCTTTACGCCCATATTCTATGCCGTCCTAAAGCCGCTTCGATTAAGATCTAAAATCACCTGGGCTAGTTCTTTTTGGCCAACAACTAGCTGTATGACGGTCGGCTGCGAGCGAGCGGAACTTTGCTGTCCGCGCTCTTGGGAATCAAGAAAGCGGCGTAGCCTGTTTACGTCGTCAACCGGTACGACCATTTCGCCGGAAGTAAGTGCGGCCGGAAAATTATCGTTTGGAAAGCCTCGTGGAACGGTGCCGCCGGTGCTCATGCCAAACCAACTTTCGACCTCTTCGCGACCTTTTTCGAACCAGTTATCTTTATCTTTGCCGCCGCCACCGAACAGGCCCGAGACACCCTCCTTGATTGCATCGATGATCGCTTGGCCAATCTCGCCTACGCGCTTGATAAAGCCTTCGAATATATCTGAGCCAATTTTCGCCAGGTCACGACCCACGCCTATAAACTCATCCCAAAGCTCTTGGCCAAGCTCTCCAACTTTCTCAACGATCTTATTGAACGCTTTGTTAACACCCGAAACGAGCCCTCGCCCGAAGCGCTGGATCGTTTCGCCTCCGAATAACTCTTTAAATAGATTTTGAAGCGGCGAACGAATGAGATTAATCACCGCTTCGACCAGTGACCAGGCAATGCGCGGCATGGCTTTGACGAGAGCAATTACGATTGGCCCGATATTATCGGCAATCGCATCAACGAAGACCGGCATCGATTCGGCGATCTTGACAATCAATTCTGGCAGCGCTTCGGCAAATGCATCGACCATGGCGCGTACCTGCTCGGGCCCGCCCATAAACGAGTTTGCCAGCTGTTGTGCCGCAAAGCCTGCGCCCGGCAGAGCCGCATCAGCGGCAGCGCCGATACCGGAGGCAATCATGCTTTTCGCGCCGCCTTCGCCTTGCGCCACGTCGGCAAGAACTCCGCCGATCGTCGAATTGAACTTACGCTCCTTCTTGGCCATCTCTTCGAGCGCTTTGGCGTTTGCCTCTTTGACGCGATTGAAGGTTTCCTTGTACGCCGCTTCGCGCTTTGCTTGCTCGTCTTCGACGATCTTCGTCATCTTCGTTTCTGCATCGAGCGTCGCAGCGACGAGAAGCTTCGAGCCCTCGGAAACGGTGATGATGCCGGCTTGCATGGCTTCTTGGATTTTTGCGGTTGTCTCGGCAAGTGATTTTTCGATCACCTGCGCAGCGCTCAGGCCGGCGTTGGCAAGAGAAGTACGTGCCTGCGAAACGAATTGCTCTAGGCTCTTTCTATGTTCCTCGGCAGCTTTTGCCGATTCCGTGGTCGAGCGCGTTAGCTCTTTAGCCTGGCGAGCGGCTTCAGAGGTTGTACGGTTTGAGATCTTTTGTTGGTGATCAAGCTTTGAGAGCGTAAGGCGAAGCTCTTCTGCTTTAACGCCAAATTGATCGATTCCGCCAATTAGCCCGTTCCACGACTCTTCGGCTTCGTCGTATTCTTTGATGAGCTCGGAGATCTCTTTGCGCTGTCGATCAAGCTCTTTTCGCATACCGCTTGAAACAGCGACGGTTTCAAGAAAGCTTTCAAACAAAAGCTTTACTTGGATGCGAAGTGCGCGGATATTTTGCACGAAATTGGCAACGCCTTGGATGGCGCCGGAAACCGTCGACAAAAACAGGCTAGTTGATGCAACGAGCCCTTCAATCGTGAGGCTTATGTATTTCGTAAGCTCGGAACGACCGTCTTTAACGGCTGAGCCCATATCAGAAAACGCGCCGGAAAGAAAATTGATCGCAGTAATGACGGCCGGGTTTTGCGTAATGATAAAACCGAGCTCTTCTTGTAGATCGCCGAAGGTGTTTTGCAGCTGTTGAATGGCGCCCGAGAACGTCTTGACTTCGCCTTGAGCCGCGCCGCCGTATTTTTGGATGATAAGATCAATTGCAGCACCGGCTCGTAGCTGCTCTTGGGTAAGATCGCGCATACCGGGGACGGATTCGCCCAGTTCGCCGGCAAGACCAGAAAAGCTTTTGCCAAGATTGCGCACCGCAGAATCAAGGCTCATGCCTGTGACGGCAGAAAGATCCGCGGCAGCGGTGACAAGATCCTTTGCTTGATCGTTCGAGAGGCCAAAGGATTTAGCAAGGGCCAACATCTCAAGCGTGGTTTCATCGCCGATCTTGGTGACCGATTGCAGATTTGAAGCAAACGTTTGCATATCTTCGCTTGCTTCGGCGGAAAACTCGCCGGCCAGGCGCAACGCAACGTTTAGCTTATTGATCGCGTCTTCTTGCTTTGATGCAGCCGAGATCGCATCGCCGACGATCGAGGCAATCTGCCTTGCACCGACGGCAGCGATAAATCCGGCAGCGGCTACCTTTAGAATATCGAACGAGCCCTTCAAGCTTTGCAGGGATTTCTTTGCCTGGTCGGTATTCGTTTTTATATTGAGGATGATGTCATTTGACACGGCTAGCCCTCTGTAGATCTTGTTGTTTCTTCGCCATCAGTTCGTCGATCGTGAGAAGGATCTCCGCATGCTCGACGTCAAGATCATCGAATCGGGACGTAATCCCCAGGGCTGCCAGGCTCTTTCGTTGCAGGTATTCAGCGACAAAAGGCCAAGCAGGCGTTTGCACCTTTGACCTTGGATTAAAATAAGCGTCGACCTGCCGTTTTAAATCAGCCTTCAGCCCTAGGCTAAAGGGCGTCCGGCGATGAATAACCCCCCTAGATCGAAGACGACGGCATCGAGTTCCGATTCCATCATCACGTCTTCAAGTGTGGTGTATTTCTCGCCGGTAGCTTTTCTCGTGACATCGACGGAGACGATCAAGTCAGCGTTTAGCTCAACAAGGCGCATGAGAGACAGAGCGTTCGACAGTGACGTAGCTTCGAGTTCGCCGAGCTTCGTGACATCGATGCCGACCTTGGTGATCCTCTCCCAGCGCTCGGTGCAGCGCGCCTTTTTGATGACGAATTTGCCTTCAAACTCGGCGTTTTCTTCTCTGAACAGTTTCGGGACGTATTCAAATTCTTTTGCCATTAGACAAATCCTAAATAGACTTCGCCGTTGCCGTTTGTATCGACATAGGCTTGTAGTTCAAACTCGATTTTCACTAGGCCGTCTTGATTGGTGATGTTAAACGCCGTGACGGTCGTGGTCGGTGCATAGAACGATACGCAGGTGCCAGCCACCCAGTTACCGCCTGTTTTCGTGCCGGCGTTGGCAAGAAATCTCGTTTCGGTTCCGGCGCGGTACCTTCGGTATTTATCGACGTCGTATTGTTGCAGGTAGCCGGTGACGTTGATCGTCACGGCTCTTTCGGTGATGATCGAACCGGAGCGCCCGGAAGCTGCGGCAACGGAGCCCTTCACGGCTCTTGTGTTCGCAACGTTGATCGTGATCGTATCGGGTTCAAAACTCGTCGTTTCGGTGCCATCGCCAATGAGCACTTCCATATTCTTAGCAACGAGCGGATCAGCGCTGTCGTAGCTTGGTGTGTAGGCCGCTGCCAGGCTGATTGCGTTATCGCTCGTGTAAGTTGTGGCCGAGGTGTCGTTTGCAGCCGTGGCAAAGCCGATCGTCGTGGCAATCGAGTTCGCAGCATTCGTGCCGTCGTTCCATAGAAGGCTAAGCACTGCGCTTGTGCTTGTTGCGATGGTGAATTTGCCGGTTGAATCCGAGTAAACGCAGGTAATCGTTTCATCCGTCTCAGCATTCATCGCAGCGGCAATCGCAGCGGCAAGCTCGTGCGGGTCTTTGTAGGTACCCTCTGCCACGCTGGCGGCTTCAGTGCCGCCGTCGTCCGTCCAGTCGATGTATTTGTTCGTCGAACCGATCACGATCGGGTTAAAGAAATACTCTAGGCCTTCGAGCGAGTAGTTGGCGTTGATGTATTCGCCGGCGTTGATCGTGATATCCATCGAGGTGACTTTAAAGCCAGCGCCCATTTGGATTGCGCCTTGATTGCCGAGGTAATGCCACAGACAAAGGCTTGGATGCCCGGAGTTTGCCGGGGAATAGAAGATTGCATCGCCAAGATCAACGCCGCTAGCGGGTGCGTTTGCTAGTGCAAAGCCAATCGTTAAATCATCTGTCGAAACGGAATGAACGGGACGGATCGCATAACCGTTCGTGCCGTCTTTGATAAGAAGCGGGTGACCGCGAGAAAATTCAGCGCCTTCGCCGCTATCGACTTTGATCAATGTCGTCGTCGAGTTTGCAACGGTATTACGCTCCGTGCCGTGGGTCGTCTCGGTGCCGAATGCGCCTTCGAGCAAGTAATGATAGTTCGGCTTTGTGCCTTCTACGCCAGAGTGCCTTAGATAAAAAGAGCCCGATGCCGTCGGGTTTTCGTTTCCCAGCACCGGCTTAGCGCGACCGATTGAACTGCGCAGCTCGGCGTTTTCCAGCACGTCCGTTTGCGGGCTCATCGAGAAATCATCTTGCGTAGCAATGAAATCACCGGCGGCTGCGGGGACGACCGGCGTGCCTTCGGTAGTTTCCTTTTTGATCGCGAATACACTGGCGTTGAAATTAATATCCGTCATTTTGGTTAACTCCCAAAGGTTTCGAAGTAGTCGATTTGCAGTAGAGTATCGAGAGCCATATATTGATTGCTGCTTGGACCAGTGATCACAAGCAGGCCGCTGTCGCCGATAAACTGAGCTTTTGATGCATTGCCATTCAGCGTTGGATCGTCGATCAGCGCATCAAGCAGCGTCTTTTGATCTTCCAAAAGCCCTTTATCGATCTCGGAGCGCTTTTCGGCGTCGTGTGCGGCGTTGGTGATGTCTTGCACGAAGGTCACTACAAACTGCCGCGAAATGGAGCGTTTCGTGCCCATCGAGCGATTGGTGTTCTCTGCCGCATCGGGTCTGATCGCATAGCCTTTGTCGATAAGAAGATGCGGATTGCCTTCAATATCGTAATTGTCCGGCAGGCGCGCATAAGCACTAAGGCTCGAAGCCATTACGGTGTGCAATCGATCGTAGATAGATGAAATCTTGCTCACCGACTGGCCTCGCTGTATCTTGTCGTTCGTTCCGATTTGTCTACCTTGCCGTCGCCTGATTGATCGATGCCGAAGCGATCTTTCTCCATTGCTTCCCGGTAGCGCTTTCTTGCAGCAAGAGCAAATTCTGCTTTGCCGTTTAGCCCGGAATAGATAATGTCGGCAGCCTTGTGTAGTGCAGCCTCTTCGAATTCCTGGAAATCGATGATTTGATCGCCGGAAACAATGAGATTGCGGCGCTTGAGATCAGAGATAATGCAATTCGCTGCGGCAAAATGCTGCTCGTCCCAGGTGGTTTTGCCCGAAGCAAAAGCAGTCTTTAGGCTCGCGCTATTTAGATCCGGGTAGAAGGTATAGAGCGCATTGTCGGCGGCAAACTTGTGGCCAATGTATTTAATCGCCGTCGTGGCCTTAAGATCATCAGACCAGCTTAGGCGCACCCAATACATGCCATGGATTGCCGTGCCGCTAAGACCTGTGACGTCTTCGCTGTCTAGTTCTTTATCCCAGCCCTTTAGCCGATTAGCGCTAAAGATGACATAGCCCGACGCGCCAAGCGAATTATCGCCGGAAACGGTAAGATCCATCAAATCAACAGCCGACACCCAGTCGTTTGCCCACCAGATGTCGACGCTGATTGTGGAGGCTTGATCGTTCACCGTGGCAAGCTCGATATACTTATGTCCGAACGGCAAAAGACTACCGATATACAGGTAGTCTTCCCCCGCGACGTAAGGAATCACGGCGCTACCAGACCGGTAATCCGAAAGCTGGTAGCTCAGATCTGTCAGGGTGCCGTTATCGCTAAAGAGCACCCGCTGGAAATGGAGCATGCTATTACGGAACCTTGATGTAAGTCAGGAACAAGTGAACCTTGCCGGTCGTGAAATCGGTCGTTGCGATATCAACACCGATGTACTTCGATGCGCTGGATCCATCGATCAAAAGCTCTTGGCCGGCAGCTTCACGGACGACATAGCCAGCAACAAGATTTGCTACCGCGCCGCTTGTGATGTCCATGAATGCATCGGTGTCGCCACCCTCGATGCCGATGATCATCGTGCCGCTTTCGCCAGTGCAAGATGTTTCGACGTACACATGGGCGGAAGTGACAAGGATTTTTTCGTCAATCTTGGCAAGGCGAACTGTATCGTCGGCTTCACCGCCATCGACTTCAACATCCCAAGTCAACTGAACATGCTCTGGTTTGCCGAGCCATCCGCCTGCTATAGTCTTCATTACTGCAGAATTCTGTGCTGTCATCTATCGATCCCCTAAGATTTGGAATTAATATTTCACATAACGCATAAACAGATGGATCTTGCCTGCTGTCAAATCAACATCGGCTATATCTATTGCGATGTATTTGGTAGCGCTCGATCCATCAATTAGCATGCCCTGGGAATTGGCTTCCTGAACCACATAGCCTGCGGCGAGGTCTGCTACCTGGCCTCGACTTGAGTGCAGGAAAGCATCCGTTTGACCGCCTTCAATGCCGATCGTCACGGTAGCGCCATCTCCCGCGCAAGTGGTAGCAACGAAAACGGTTGCCTCTATGACAACGATGCGACTTGATATGGCACAAAGCCGAACCGTGTCATCAGATTCACCACCATCAATTGAGAAATCCCAAGTCATGAGCAATTCGTCAGACTTTCCTGTCCATGCTCCTGAGATGGTTTTAATGTTCTCAGATGTCTGGGCTGTCATTGACTATACCCCCATCAGCCATGGTACCTGGCTGAACGTCGATTTTTTTCTTGGTCTTTTTGATGGCGTCACGGTAGATAACGAGCCATCGCCCGCCATGTCCGACGTGAACCACTTCGATCTTGCCGAGATTTTCATCAAGGAACGACAACATGTCGTTGTCGCTCCGAAACGTTACTTTCTTATGCATTCAAAATCCTACTAGCTTGTAACAGTGATGTGCTTTTTCGCGCCTTCGATGCCAAGCTTGGCTCCGTAGATGATGTCAACGCTCATCTTGTAGCCGAACTTGCCAAGCACGTGCATGTCAGAGATCTTGACTTGCAGAGCGGTTTGCATGACGAGGTGCATGAAGTCAGGATGGAAGAAAAGGCCATAGTCGCCTGTGCGGCTGTCGTCTTCCGCGCACCAGAATCCTAAACGCCTCTCCAACATTTCGCCGCCCACCAAAGGCTTGTCGTTAGTGTTGTCAGCGCTGTAGGTATCGCTCATCAAGTCCATGTAGTACGCAGGAGAAAGCAAAGCGTACCATGGCTTGTTTTTCAGCCATTTTGCTTCACCGGCTTGAACGCGAGTGGTTTGGTGCTCGCTTAGACTGTAGTCGGAAACACTTGTTCTTGTATGGTCTGGAGAAGAATCAGAAGGAGCTACCAACGAATACAAGTAATCGTTGATTTGCTTTTCGATGGCAAAGTTTAGCGCATCCATGATCTCTGGATCTTGTTTATCCAATTGAGTTTGGATATGGACAATGTCTTTAAATTCAAATGCTGCAACCGCTCGCTTGTTAGCCTTTATTTTGACATCCAAGACTTGCAAGTCTTCGGTGTCAAAAGTGTCTGCATCGACACCAACGGTCTTGTTGGCACCAGTAGCTGCCACAACCTGAGTAACGGTAACTTCGTCACCGCCCTGTTTGATTGAACCTTGGTAGTCTTTGTTTACCAAGCCGCCCAGCAAAAGCTTTTCACGAAGCTGCTTGACGTAGATTGGTGACCAATACTTTTGAATTTGCTCCGCTAACGCTACTAAATCAGTTGCCATGTATTTCCCCTTCTTAGGTTTATTGCTGCATTACTTCTTTCCGACGTCTCTTCATTTCTTCCGTCGGAAGCGTGAGCCATTGCTCATAGGTTAGTTTGGCTCCGCCCGGAGGCGCTTCATTCGGCATCGAGCGGCGGTTTGCACCGACAAGAATCTCGGGATACGTCGTCTTGAATTTGTCCACGTATGCCGCAACGCTTGTGCCGTCGACCTCTCCCGTGTCGGGATCGATTGCTATTTCGTCAAGATCAACGAGCCCTAGATAGTTCTTAGGGATCTTGTGTTCGATGGTGGAAACAAACGCAGTGAGCTTAGCTCTTGCTTGTTCGCGTTCGGTAGCCTGGGCTAATTGAGCGGCGAGCTTTTCGCGCTCTTTACGCTCGGCTTCGAGAAGCTTTTGGTATTCACCGTCTTTTTCTAGCTTTTTGCGCTTCGCAGCGTCTTTTTCCGCCTCGATTTGTGCAAGTCTAGCTTCTGCTTCTCTGGCCCTGGCCTTGGCTTTTTTGGCTTCATCTACAGCTTTGAGATAACTATCGCGTGCGATAGGCTTATCATCAGGCGGTAGATTGCCATCACCATCGTCGTCGTTTTGATCTTGATTTGCGTTTTGATTTGATCCGTCTGCCGAACCGTCGCCACTGGCTTGGTTGGTTGTCCCCCCGGGACGATTGGAATCATTTGCTACGGTCATTGTAAGCCCTCCAAAATAGCTATGTCAAAATATTTTTGCTATCGAATCGATCCGCCGGATGCGCGGATGCGTTTTTGCTTTAGTTTGTCGATAAGATCGTTGTTCACGAAACGGCGAAGCTGCGCTTGTTCGGGCCGGGTGAGACCCATCCAGCGATAGCCCATCTTGAGAAGTCTGGCGGCGATCACTTCGTTCGGCGTGCCGTCTTTGTGAAAGCCGCGATAACCAATTGTGACGGTTCCGTTTGCAATGTTGATCGGCTGAAGATCGTCTAAAAGAATGCCGGTAAAGGTAAGGTTTTGGCGCTTCGGGCTCGTAAATTCGCTAAGTAGATTGGCGTTTTCTTTACGAAATTTCTGATAGCGCTCGGAATGCGCATGCTGAGCAGTGAGCTTTTGTCTCGCGTCACTTGAAGTAACGCCGTAGCCCAGGCGGGTGCGACGATGGATAATCTCCGAAGCATGCTCGCCGATTTTCATCAGCGCCGTGCGATCGTAGCGGTAATCTACCGACTGGCGGATATCGAGGAGTATTCTAAGAAACCGTTTCTCGGCTTGCTTGAGACTTTGCTCGCTCATGCTTTTGTTTGTCCTTGTGTCGTGATAGGATCTTATCCAAATCACGATTCGACAAACCTAGAAACGGTCGTGCTTTCTTTTCGTCCGGCGACGGTCTGCCATAGGTCCCCCTGATGTTTCCATCAGCTTTGGCATTCTCGTCGCTTCCTTTTTCAAAGCCTATGACTACGTAACCATCCCCATGGTCGAGAAGATCAAGGCTTGCTAGCATATCGCCGGATAGGGTCAGGTCGACGTTTGCTTTTGTTTTCCCGGCAATCTTAAAATCCAGGCTTTTGACGTACTCTTTTGAATAGGCGGGAAACTTGAACTTCCGCCCGTTCTTAAATCCGTAGCCTGATTCCGTTCGATCGCGAATGAACTCGGCAATATCCTCGGCTATCTCCCTGCGGGTAGACGGATCAAACCCCTTTGGGATCTCTATCTTGATTTTCTGGTGCTTTGTTGCCATTCATTTCCCAAAGTTTTCCGCTCAAGTGAAATACGACACAGCACAGTCCGAAGATCATGGATTTGTACCAGTCTTGTATCCAGATCTCGCCTACTTGCGAAGTTATCCAGAACATACCTAAAGCAAAAAAGTACCCCTGGATGCGCCTAGGTATTCTGATTTTCTGGTGCTTCGTTGCCATTTGCCCTCGGTGCGATTAGCGCTTGCTGGCGTTTGATTGCTACATCCTTCTCACCATCAATCTCGGCAATCAGTTCATCAATTTCGTCATCGCTCATCTGCGGATTAAGCTTTTTGATTGCTCGCCGGCGCGATAGAAAGCCGGCACTGACTTCTGCTTTGAGATCGGCGACCGTATCGCCTCTTGTGGTGTTCGGCACCTGCTCTTTAAAGGCGGTTTCAACCGAGCTTCCCGGCGTAAACAGCTGGCGGTTCTCGATTGCACCTTGCTGCACCCAAACCGGATGTAGGTAGTTTTGGATGAGATCCCAAAGCATGGTTTCGCCGCGTGAGAAAATCGATACCTGCTTGATGCGGTCTTCAAACGTGTCCATCTCGTCGATCATCTTCGAGATGCCGGAAGCGAAGTTATCGGGGGTTAGCTGGCCCACAGCACCCGGGCGCACGCCTCGGGTGTTTAGCCAAAGAGCGAATTGATTCTTAATAAGATTCGTAACCTGGTCGATATCGACTTGCGGTTTTATCGTGCCGATTTGCGGTGTCTTCTCGCTATCGGGATCGCTTTTAAGCTCAAGCAGCGAATTGGGGTTTAGCTTAATATCCGCCGTATCGACATCGACGGTGTAGATCGTCGCGAATGATTGGTATTTCACCGCGAAGTTTAGATCGGAGAACATGACCGGCATAAGAAGTGTCATGAAATAAATGTCGCGATCAGCTTTCGGCAGTAGTTGGTTTTTTGATCGATTCAAATAGACGTATGGCAATACGCCAAACGGATTGATGCCCTCGGGATTATCGTGGGGAAGAAATTCCGGCCGGACGTTGTGTTTCTCGTCAACAATGCGCACGCCAAACGCATCAACTTGCATATAAAGCTTTACGTCGTCACTGTCTTTTCCCCAGCGAATCCCCAATTCCGTAGGCTGCATCGGGTTTATCTTATCGGTTGAAATGACGACGAATTCCGAGTTTTTAATTGTGCGTAGCTTCGGAACGCCTTGGTGCACGTAGGGATAAACGAGGCAAGATTTGAAAAGATTGAAAAACTCGTTCGCCTGGTTCATCGCTTCGTTGATTTGCATCTCGGTTTCGTACCAGTCAAGCAAGTCGGCATCGGAGTTTTTGCCGCCCTGGACAGAGCGCACCGGCACTTGTTGGTAGATGATCGATAGCTTATCGATCAGCCTGGTCAAGATGTTGATCGGGGCTAGGCGAGAGAGAACCTCGTAGGCGGCGGTGCTTACTTCGCCGGTTTTTCGGTTTGTGAAGTCTTGCAGGATTTTATTTTTCACCGAGCTATAAAGATCGCCTTCGTAGATTTCAATGAGCTCGGCCTTGAAGTTAAGCTCGGCTTCGTGATCTTTCATCAGTTCGACAAAGGATTTGGGATCCATCATAGGGCGTACATCCTTGATTTCTTGGCGACTTTGCCCGCAATGCGGTGCATCGCATAGCCGACGGCCGTGGTGATATGCTGAAAATGCTTGGAATCATCTTCGACGTAGAGGCCGCCTTTCTTCAGTGCTGCCAGGCGTAGGCCCTCGTCGGCTGTTTTTGCGTTTTGGTATACGTACAGTCTTACTTGGCCTAGGTCATTTTTGCAATACCTGTTGACCAGATTGTGGCGATTACGAAGACTTGGGTTAGCTTTTGGCACGCGAATTTCGAAGTCTAAGTGCCGATCCTCTTCGCCGTCTTTTCCATTTACGACGTAGTTGGAAAAGAAGCCTTTGATCAGGTCGTAGTCGGATTTGTTGTTTCTCGTGTCCCTGTGTCGTCCGGTAGCATCGCCGCAGATGATGTATTTCGCATCCCAGTCTAAGAGCCCTCGATCTGAAAGTTCGTCACAGCTGCCAAGGGTACGCATGCCTTCGACCACCACCTCATCAAATATGTGAAAGGTTCCGTCGATGTATTGCAGGAGAACGCAGGAAAGGGGTTTCCCTTCGCCAATATTAAAGTCCCAGCTAACGTAAATTGGATGCCGCAGGTCCGGCACGTAAGGCTGAGACTTAAGGAACTGTCTGGTGCTATCGTACTCATAGTAAATCCTATCAAGATTAAGCTCGACCCAAAGCCCTCGGATATACCGGTCTGCCTCCCTTGGCGTCAAGTCGGCTTGAAGCTGCTCGATGTAGATCGGATCAAGATGCGGATTTTCACTCGTGACGGAATAGAACACAAAACGCGTGAAAGCATCGGATTCCATCCAATACTTATGCACCCAATGCGCCGGTGCATCGGGGTTTGTTGCGGCTATTAGGAAGTTTTCCTTGATGCCTGGAACACGGCGAAGGCGGGCTTTCAGCGTCTTGAAAGCCTCGAAGTCCTCATCGTTATTTTCGACGATCTCCTCGATGGCAAGGGCTGATAGCTTGAGCGAGCGGAATTTCTTGTAGCGCTTATCATGCCAAGAGAAATAGATAAGCTCAGAGCCGTTCGCAAAATGAATCGTCTGCGTCTGGCGGTTGTGGTAGTAATCACCCTTGCCGCGTCTTAAATCTCTCAGTGTGCGGCATTCAATCAGCCCTTCGCCGGTATCTGGGTCGTATTCGATATGATCTAGGACTTCCTGAAGGATCGTCTTCTTAAGATCGGGCATGGCCTTTCGCCCGATACCGCCGCGTGCACCTGGGTTATCAAGGCAGTGGGTGACCATGAGATGCGCGATTAGTGTGGACTTGGCCGAGCCGTAGCTGCCGGACAAAAGAATTTCAGGCGTGCCCTTGCGATAATCCCAATCGCGGCGAATCAGATTGATCACGTCCATCTGATAGCCAAACGGCACGAAGCGCTGCAAGGTAGGCTGGCTATCTGCTATCGCTAGGGCTGCGCCCATTACTTGGCCTCGGCGGTTTTCTTATCGACGGAATAGGCTAGTTTGATTTCCCGGACGTTGCTCATCTGATCGCCGGCATCGGCGTCGCTTGTATCTGATTGGCCAAGCATGATCTTTCCGCACCAAATAAGCATCGTGGGATTGCCCTTCAATGCGACTTCGATCTGCTTTCGCTTGATGGCAATTCTGGTCTTCGTGAACCTTTTGTCGCGAAGCTGCTCAAAATTGCATTTAAAATGGCTTTTGATCTTTCGATCGAGCGATTGCGTGGAGCATTCAAACCAATTGGCAAGCTCTTCTCTTGACGGGTAGAAGGCCATCAGCTTTTCAAGCTCGTCAAAGTCTTCCGGCGTGCTCGGCCTAACTGGTTTCCTCCCTGCCTTAGCCATCAATCACCCTTTTGGCAAAATGCATCAAACAGCGCCCGGCGTTGCATTAGCGTAGCAAACGTGCAGGTGAGCTCCGCGTCTATGCACGACGACAAAAGATCAAACGAGCCGTCCTTGTACTTGTAGACCATGCCGATATGCTCGATCTGGTCTACCTTCTCCAGCAATTCGCGCAGTACGAACTCGGGGGTCAAAGCTTCCTTTGAGATTTCGATGATGTTTCTAGCCAATCAGCTTCGCCTCCTGGCCGGAGGTGTGTTGGAGCGCCACGGTCGGAGTTGCACCGCCCTCTACTGGTTGGAAACCAGTCGCATCGCTATCTATGCTTGTGGCGCGTTTGGGATAGGGTTTTCTGAGAAGACTGATCTTTTTTGCCAAGTCTTTATCAATTGGGTACAGATATTTGTGTTTGCCGCTATCGCTTATGCGAATGGCATTCGCATCTACATGCTTTCTAATCCAGGCCAATGACTGGCACCCATACCGATCATATACCGTTTTTCGATGTTCTACTTTTCCTTTAACTTTAATGTAGCAGTCGGGCTTTGTTCTTCCGACGTAGATCCAGTTTGTAGCCTGATAGATGCCGCCATGATGATCCTGATCAAGACAGGCATAACTTACGATAAGTTTGGTGCCAGGGCAAAGTCTGGCAAACATCTTGATTGCTATGGCCATGATTCTTGAAACAGGCGATTCATGCCGCTTAAGCGCAATTCTAGTCAATTCACAGATCTCATTTTGTTTAAGCCCGTATGGACTGCCGATTTGTGGTGTTGCCCCATAAGAAAATATTACACATCCAATGAATGCTTCATTTTCCCACACCCCGATTTTGACTAGCTTCGACTTTGGTATCTTCTTAGAATAATGCCAAGTCTCGCATGCATACTTCGCTGCCTTATGCGTCGCCCAATCAAGTTTTAATTTTGGCTTGGTCTTTTTCAAAGACTTCCCCGCAGTGTGGACATTCCATGATCACCATCTTTTTCTCGTCTAGCTGGCCTTGCTCGTCTTCGCTGCCCGGCTCAAAATCAGGCGAGTCGCCCAGGTCTTCCAAAGAAAAGCCTAGAGATTGGAAATCGAAATCAAGTTTCAAATCGGTTAGCTCAATCTTCAAAAGATCCGGATTCCAATCCGAATTATCAGTAAGCTTGTTGTTCACCAGATTGTAAGCCCGCCACTGGCTCTTAGTCATATCGCCATGCACAACGCAAGGCACATGGCTAAGTCCTAGTTTTCTCGCTGCAAGCAATCTTCCGTGCCCTGCTACGATCGTCTTATCAGCGGTGACTTCAACCGGGTCGCGAAAGCCAAATTCTTTTATCGAAGCTGCGATCTGCGTGATTTGAGATTCGGGGTGCGTTCTTGCATTTCTGGCATAAGGGATTAGCTCATCAACGGCGATAAGCACGATTTCTTTTGGCATCGAGACTTCAGTCATCGCTTAGCGCTTTCCATTCATTTTTGGGTTTCTTCTTTCGACCTAGCGGGTAGCATTCGAGTGTTTTTCCGCGGCGCGAGCATTTGCCGAACACATGGCGATGATCCCTGTAGGGCTGGACGTAGAAACGCTCACAGCCCTCTCTTGCGTGGCGCAAAACATCCGCCGTCACCGATCCCCCACTCATTGGCTATACTGCCGTTCGTAGAGCATCTTGGCGCGGATCTCTTTTGCCTTTGCCTTCGCTCGAGCAAATTCCGGGTGGCGCTCGGCCCAGTTGTAAAGGGTTTGCAGGCTCACACCTAGTTCGTAGCAGTACGTACAAAAGGCATTGCCGTCTTTGATCCATGCAATGAGATCATGACAATATTGCGGATCATATTTTTGATTCATCGATGCTCTTGGATTGAATTTGGATATAACTTAGGCATAGCAGAGGTTGACGCACAAATGCAAGTTTTGCGCATGCGACGATGTGTATTCTATGTTGATTTTCGTGGAAATGAGTTCAAATTTCTCGATTTTGATTCATGTCTGTTAGATTTTGCAAACAGCGGGAAAGGCTTGATAGTCAAGGCCTTGCGAGGTTTTTCAGATAGTTATCAACATGCGACAAAGCTGTGCGGACGAGAATTCAAGTCTCCCCATCCGCACCACTTATTTGCCTTTTAAATCAATTAGTTACAAGCTTCAGATCGGGTTTCATGTGTAGTTCATGTGGATTTTTTTCAAAGCCCATATTGGGAAGCGAGCGCATCCGCCGTGAATGGTGCGCATAGATCTGCGTCATCTTGATATCAGAGTGACCCAGGATTCCGCTAAGCTGCCAAAGATCATCGACCTCGATCATAAACCAGGACGCAAATGTATGCCTGATGTCGTGAAAGCGTATATTCGGCACACCTGCCTTAACGCAGTAGTCGCTCATCTTGTCGTTGCAGATCCACTGCACCTTTGGCATACGGCCGTGCTTGTTATGTAGCAAGATCTCGGGGTTTTGGTTTGTACGAAGCCGCTCGACTAGAAGCTTGTAGACTTCGCCGTTCTTGTCGATCTTGAGAAAGCGAATCTCATTGTTCTTCGGCGGTCCGTAATCCCTAACCTCATAACTCCACTGGCGCTCGATATGGATCACACCTGTGCGCGGATCAAAGTGCCTTGTGCCCAGGCCAAAGATTTCGCCCTCTCTCATCCCGGTCTCTAGTGCCAAGCGAAACACCAGATAATGCAGGGGATGCTTTCTTGCCACGCTTAGAAAGCGAGCAATGTAGGCCTTATCGTCCCACCACTGGTAGCTAAGCTTTGGCTCAGGCAAGGGCTCAGGAAAATCTGGAAGCTCCAGAACAAACTTCCACTTAATACCCTTTTGCAAAAGCCCTCGAAAGAAACTCATGTGATCGTTCACAGTTTTTGGAAAATTACCGCGTGAGCGCATCTCGGTGCGATAACGCTCAAGGTGTGGGCTTGCAAGGGAAGTGATCGGGTAATTGCCGAACGCCTTCTCAATGTCTTTTAGGTAGCGGACGTACTTTCTTTGAGTCGATCGCTTTTTGATCCCAAGAAAGTGCTCTTTGTAGTACGCGATCAGTTCCGAAAGTTTTGCATCGGCATGCTTTGTGCGACCGGCTTTACCAAGTCTAACTTCAGCTTCGAAGTTCTTGGCGTCTTGCTTAGTGGCAAACCCAGCCTTGTCTGCGGCTAGGATGCCGTTAATAAACACTTGCACTCGGTAGCGATTTCCCTTACGGGTTTTATAAGATGTTATGGCCATGGCTCATGTCCTTTCATTTCGATGTGAGCCAGGCCTCAACCTCATCAAGCCTAAAATAGAGCCTGCCGCGGATCTTATGTGCAGGCATCCCATCCCGAGAGCGCATCGTGTAAATGGAATCTCTGGTGTAGTGCCCGCGCAAAGCCGTGGCTAGCTCTTCCGCTGTAAGCAAATTTTCAAAGAGCTTCGAAATTGGTTTATCTTTGTCATCGTTGTTAGACTTTGCAAACTGTGTTTTACGCATGCAAACTCCTTGAAAAATAGGGCCTGTGATCGATTTTTTGATCCGGGAATGGGATAACCAAGCTCGACCCAAGAACGCGCAACAGCGTCGCGATTTGATGCCTAGAATTTGATCCTGGCGAACAGGTTTTCCCCCGAGTGCGGCAGTTCATTGCATCCCCCACGCATACATGGCATAGATAAGCCATATCGTCGCAGCGGCAAAATTAAGCATCGAAGCAATCAGTGCCATCCAGGCAATCGCCGTCCACGCAATGCGGCGATCAACATCCCCACGCGGCTTGAAGTGATGAATCGATGTTGCGGCTTGAGCTTTTGTGAAATGTTTCATCATGGCTTGTGCACCTCGATCGCGCCGCCTGATTTGAGATCTGCCAGGCGGTCGAGATAATCCCGGCGGCGTTCTTCAACTGCTCGCTCGGCGGCTTCGTACTCGGCTTGCGCTAACTCCTCCGCAAGTCTTTCACGCAGTTCATCAGCGCGATCAAAGATATGCGCGGCTAGCTGCTCAAGCTCTTCCGGGGTTTCGAAAAACCCGAGAAGATAAAAAATGAGATTGTTCAAACTGATTTTTGTCATGGCAGTTTTTCTCCAAAGTAACCGAGATCAAGTCTCACGTGCGGAATCGGGATATGTCCTTGGCGGCCGAATCTTGATTTACCGATGTACATCGTCGTGTCGTCGCGGTTTTCGTCTTCCGGGTGATTGCGATAAAGCAGAATCACAACGTCGGCGTCTTGTTCGATGGATCCTGAATCTTTGAGGTCAGAGCATTTCGGAACCTTATCGCCCTGGCGGTTGACCTGGGCAAGTTCGATGATTGAAATCTTGTGCTCGTTGGCGATTGTCTTTAGCTCCGAGGTGATTTGTACTAGCTGCTCGCGATGTGTTTGCTTTACGCCTGGAATGAAAAACTGCTGGATGTAATCTATGATGACCACTTGCACGCCTTCCGATTGCGCAAGGCGTTTTATCTCCTCTCGCATGGCCGGATAGTTTCCGTTCACCACGTCGTTGAAATAAAGATTAAACCCGTTCACTTCCCTGGATGCGTTGACGAAGCGATCTTGCTCGGCTTCGTTCATGTCGCCGCGTTTGATTTTGCCGTAAGGTATTTTTGCAATCGTGGAAATCATCTTGAGCGTTAGCTCATCAGCCGGCATCTCGACGGTGAAGTAAGCGACCTTTACACCCTGGCGAGCCAGGTTGATGGCGAAGTTGATTGCTAGCGTTGTTTTCCCTACAGCCGGTCTTGCGGCAAGTACCGCCACTTGTCCCGGCATCAGACCGCCGCCCATGTTCCAATCGAGTTTTGAAAACCCCGTTGATACGCAGCGGTACTTCTCGCGCCCTGTGATCAGATCTTCAATCCCGCCAATGATCCCAGGAAGACGATCGGCGGCTTTCGAAGATCTTTTAGTGCCTTTTGCTTCGGTGGCCTCCTCCATGACCGATTGCGCAATGGCAACAATCTCATCAAGCGTTTTGTTCGGATCCTCGACATCAGCCATCATGCGTACGTTGTCGCCGTGCTTCTGTTGGAAGTCGCGAAGCACCGCAAACTTTTTGAGATAGTCGATGAAGTATTTCGCATTCGTCGAAGCAGGCCCATGAACGAGATAGTGCTCTAGGAACTTCACAATGTCGGCGTTGCTTACCTTTGTGCCGACTGAAACAACATCGACCGGGACTTTTGCTTCGTGCAGTTCTTTGATTGCTCGCCAGATGCGCTTATGGTGTTCCAGGAAGAAAAGCTTCTCTGAAACTCCCTCTTCCATCGAGATCGCCCATGCATCGTTTGCGTACAAGCTTTCAGCAACAAGCAAATTCAAAAGCCCGATCTCCGCAGCTTCGTTTGTCGCAGGGGGATAAAATTCCATTGGGGTTAGCTCGGGAAGTTTCATAGCCATACGCGGGTATCCTTCTCCTCGGGTTTATCGCCACCGACGAATTCGCCGTTGAATGCCTTCATGAGATTTTTGTCTGACCCACGAACGAGCCAGTCGAGTGATGGGCGCCAGGGGCCCTTCGAGAACCAAAAGTTTGATTCGTCGGTCAGGCGTCCGAAGGCCGTGCGCCAAAGTTCCGTATCGGGATGTTCTCGCCAGCGCTCCACGAGATGCGCCGTCATGTCGTAGCCTGGATGCAGGATCGGTTTGTATACTTTGCCGCATACGTCATTCCAGAGCTTGATTAGATCTGGCATTTGCGGGCTTTCTTCCTGGGAAGCTATTCGGTAGGTAGGTTTGGGTGTCTTTTCCTCGCGCGCGTTACTGTTATGTTCTGTATTGTTTTGTATTGTAGTATAAGTAGTCAAATCCTCTTGAAATGCATTGGAATGCAATTGCAATGGAATTCGAATTGAATTGAAATTGAATTCCAATTGATTTCGAATGTCATTCAAAATGATTTCGAATTGATTTCGAATGTCATTCGAGATCCCATCGATGTATAGAATCCCTTTTCCCGCCAGAGTAATTACGGCACGAATTAGGTTCTTCCGGCGTAGCCCAACTACTTTGTAGATATCGACTGGATCGATGTCGAACATGTCATTTTGAGCTTTACTGCGCAAACAAAGCAGTTCATGCCAGAGCAGCTTTTCCTTAGCGGTTAGGTTGATGATGTCCGGGTCGCGGTTAATATTGTCGCTGACTACGTGCCAGTGTACCTTCTTATCAACCTTGCGGTTCCACTTGCTCCAGTTCTTTACCGTAAGCCGAATATACGACAATCTCTGAATCTCCCCTGAGCAAGGGAGCGGCGAACATAGTGCTGTTGTGTGTAAATATTTGAGGTAAGAATGCGCCATCCCGCAGCTCCATTTGTGTGAAGCTGCCGGACAATTTGGTTGTCTTGGGATGGATTTGCCGGGTGGTTAAGCCGGGCTTTGGAATTGATGCACGCTAGTTATATTCCATGCAATCGCAAAAAGTAAATAAAATCTCAGATAATTTAAAGGTTTTAAAGCTTTACAAGGCTCTTGAAAGATTACAGTTCTAAGCTTCGATCGACATAGTGAACTTCCCAATCGCCGCCGAATTGCTCGCTAGCAGTTTCGCTGGCCTTAAGATAATCCTCAACACCAGGCGTCAAAAACCAGCAATAGCCGCCGAAATAAACAAAGGTCGCATAGCAAATATAGCGGTCAATGGTAGGGATTTCGGTGAGAATTTCCCCACTATCAGTTGCCTTTACTTTTGTATTAAGAACAAATTTAGATGTCTTTTTGCTTTTTTCTCCGCGCACTGCAATTGTGAATTTGGCTCCCATGAGCAATATAAGAGCGTTTATTTCCTCATCTTCGGTATAAAAACCAAGGTTAGTGTACGACCCGGGTGCTATCGGTACATCTGGGCTGGACATATTTTTTGCCAATCTCTGCGTATTGCCGTTAATTGCCCGATAGCTTGCGCCATTCACCTCGATCACAGAGTTTGCAAAACTAACAAAAACTTGCTCATCACTTGAATTTGATATCTTGAAATGATTTGAGCCACCATCGATTGCGATAGCTATTTTTTTAGATCCTTCATGTAGTTTCATAGTCGCTTGCTGCCCGCGCCAGCGAAAATGCGTACAGCTTTGTATCGCTAAAACCAGAAACACAACAAATAACGGTAATGCATTTCCCATAAGACCTCCTCATAGGACGCATCGGCAATTTGATCTTAAACCTAACTTAATTTTATGGGAAAAACCTACCGCTACGCATCGAGGCGTAAACAATATATTATTTCGTAGTAGGCTTCGGTTTAATTGTGTAACCAAGCGCATCAGAGACCACCGATAGGGCTTGATCAACGCTGATTGATTTCTGCGTATTTGCTAATGTTGCAGGCAAGTCATCATCTAAAAGGTCTTTAGGCTTTACGCCGAAATACTTTGCAATGCGAACAAAACGTGATGGATTCGGCCAAACCTCACCCTTCGCGTATTCGGTGATTTTCGACCGATGAACGCCTAGGTAAGCGGCTAGACCAGACTTTGAGTAGTTTTCGCGCGATGCAAGAAATTCGATATTCCTTGCCAATATCGCCGCAGCATCCTCGTCGCTCATTCTTTTTGCAATCCATTCCAAAGCACAACCAGGGACGCTTTTACCACTAATCATCGGGATTTCCCTAAAGAAGTTTAGCTGTTACCATGTTATAGTAATTTTTAGTTTACTTATCATGGTAACTAATGTATAAATTGACCTGCTGCCGGACGATTGGTTGTCGATCGGTGGAATGGTTGGAAGAGATGCAAATTGGGTTATCCCAGCGTGAATTGCGCTGATAACAAGCCTGCATAGATTTTTAAGCGGGGTCTATGCAGGCAACATATACAAAAGCCGCTTTGATGTAAACAAGAAAATGGTCACAATGGCATGGAAAACTTGAAACAGCATATCGACGATTTGATCACCAAGAGCGAGCTAGTCGACTACACCGATGCCGGACTGTATTTCATGCGAAAGGCGCTCACTTTCGCCCAATTCGGCGATATGGATCAGGCAGAGAAATGTTCGGACTGCGTGCGCTGGATCCTGATCCACAAGGTGCAAAATGGATAAGATCCCCTATCAGCTAATCCCCTTATTCAACGCAAGCGAAGACCTGGCAGACGTGATGGACGACCAGGAAACAGTGGAGAAAATCACAGATGCGGATATCGCCAGGGCGTTTGAAGCAAAGCTTATCCAGGCTCGCGAGATCGATGCCGTCATTGAGTTTTTCGATCGCTGTAAATCCGAGCTCGCTCGGCTTAAAGAAAATGAAGCTTACTATCGCTCGGTACGTAAGAGCATGGAAGCGCTTGTGGAAAGGCTGAAAGACGGCTGCAAGGCGATTGTCGAGAAGCATGTCGATGAAGACGGCAAGCGCATTCCATTCCAAGGAAAACGCGGCAAGCTTGCAGTGCAAAACAACGCTCCTTCGGTGCAGTACGAATTCGACGAATTGAAGTTAACAGAGCAGATGGTTTCATTTATCGGCATCCCCGACAAATATCTGCGCCGCAAAGTTAGCTTTGAACTCGATAAAAACAAGATCAAAGCGGAATTACAGTCCGGGACATTTCCATTTAACTGGGCTTGGCTTGATCAGAAAAATCATTTGAGGGTTCGCCGATGAGCAATCAGCACAAGAACATTCACGAAGCGATGGTAGCCATAAAATCTGAGCTTGGCCCGCTCGCGAAAGATCAGTTTAATCAAATTCAAAAGTTCAAATTTCGCGGTATCGATGACGTATATGAGCACGTGCAGAAGGTAATGGCGAAGCATGGGGTATACAGCATGCCCACCGTGCTTGAGCACCAGACCGAGGAAAGAACAACCCAAAGAGGATCTGCCTTGATCTACCGGGTGCTGATGATTAAGCATACCTTTTATCACACCAGCGGCACTTCTGTGGAAAGCGTAGTAGTCGGCGAAGGTATGGATTCAGGCGATAAGGCGTCTAATAAAGCGATGAGTGTGGGCGATAAGTATTCCTTGCTGCAGGCCTACAAGATCCCAACCAGGGAAGCCAAAGATCCTGATGGCGAGCGCCCGGAGATGGCAGACGGTTCCGAAGGCCTCGAGCCAAAGCGCACGAAATCAGTGCAAGAACAAGTCAGAGATGCTAAGGCAAAGCAAGGCGTCCAGGTAAAACAAGACGCAATCTACACCGGCTCTGAGCAAGAAGTAGAGCGCCTGATCGGCTTGATCGATCGCGAGGGATTTGATGATCCGCTTGCTGTTATGGACGAAATCGATAAGCGCTTTTTGAATAAGCCTAAGAATCAGATTATTGCTTTCATCAACAGTCTAAAGAAGCAAAAGCGAGCCTAACGAATTCGTCGCGTAACCGAAGCTTGCGCGACGGATGCCCGGAGAGCCGCGAGAGTGACCATCGGCTCTCCGGGTCCAAAGCAGCGCTTGGGAGCTATCATAAACGGCGCTCAGATAGTCTGACCATCCCAAGCGCGGGCTTTGCGGGCAAACAAAAGGCCGGGTCAGTTCCCAGCCTTTTGCCCTTTGGATTATCGAGGAGATGTAATCCTACCATAGCAGATTGGGACGAAGTTGGAATATAAATTGGTGCTGCCGTTTCCGCCGCAAGTGTGTCAGAGACCTAGATTTTCTCGACGAAACAACCGCTTTTACAATCCGCATCAAGCTTATCAAGACATGATAGCCGAGTATATCATGGCGCAAAGACCGCCTAAATTTGCTGGCCCTTTGATCGTCACCTTCGAGTTTTTCTTGCGCGTTGGCAAGCGCTCGAAGCACTTCGATGTTGCTGGCGTGAAAGATCTCAGCAATTTAATTAAGGTTCACGAAGATGCAGCGAACGGACTTCTTTGGGACGACGATAGACAGATCGTGAGCATGATGGCTAGAAAGCGCGTCGATAGTGACGAGCGTACAATCATAAGGATATTTGGAGAGAAAGATGGCAAGAAAATGTAAGATCAGCGAGGCAAAAAAGAAACTGATTGCAAGGCATATCAAAGCCGGGAAAACACCAGCATCAGAGCTTGCGGCTAAGTATGGAATCAGCGTAAGCTACGTTTATCATATCGCAAAAGAGTATTAATATGACGCCAAAACTCAAGGCGGCAATGAAGGAGATCGAAGCTGTACACAAGAAATATGATACCGGCGGCATGACGATCTTGTGCGATGGCATGGGACATTCGGAATATCGTTTGTTTATCGATACGCCGGAGTGGTCTACGATTCGATTTCTAAAGAACAAGCCCGGCATTCACTTCAAAGCCTATACCAAGTCGATGAAATTTGAGACTGGCGCAACGGTGAATATGATCTTTGTACTGCTCGATACACTCGGCAATTGCTATCTTATGGTCGAGCAGATCAGGGATCTGATGAAAAAGAACATGGAAATAGAAGTTGGCGATTCGGTTTTTAAACCTCACGAAGAATAGGAGAAGGCATGCAAGCACCAAGCATAGGCAGGATCGTTCATTACCAAAGGTTCGGCTCACCGGACGGCACTCACAAGGCTGAGCCTAGCCCTGCCGTAATAACCAAAATAGATGATGATGGAACTACCTGCCATCTGTTCGTCATGAATCCTAATGGGTGTTACTTTAATAAAACACCATTCTCGGAAGACCCAAAACCTGGACATTGGAATTGGCCGCCGCGAATTTAATCAATCTTTCCTCCCCATCGTCTAGTCTGGCCCAGGACATTGGATTTTCGATCCAAGAACGTCGGTTCAAATCCGGCTGGGGAGGCCAACTTACAAGGCGCGGTACATAATGCTATGCCTCTGCGCCTGTAAGCGACTGCTGCTAGGCTCATGCGGATTGTGTTGGATACCTTCGGCATGATTCGTGGGAACATGGGCCTAGCACGCGGTTGCTAACAACTACAGGGAGATTGAATGCAAGAAATCACTGAGGAAATGGGCATTCACGAAGAATGGATGGTGGAAGCTAAACAGATGAACATGGAAAAGCTTCCTGAATTTCTTCGCAAGCTCACCGAGGACTACAATCACGATTACGGCACGATCTGTCATGCAATGGCAGCCGCTGCGATAGCTGCCGCGTGGGCTGTTGAGCGATCGGATCAAGGTGGTATTACCGGCTTCCAAGCTGGCTGCGTTATGTGGGAAATGATTGAAGGCTGGGGAACTTTTGACGAAGGCCCTAAGCGTATGCTTGCTTACAAAAACATGCTCTATCCACAATATGCAAACCGATTTGATAGGACAATTTCACCAGATACTTGGAAATGGCTAAGAGAAAAAGCGGCGGAATCACTCAAAGAGCCGGTCATGCATGATGATGTTCGGAATCATATGCGTTCCATAGTTGATGGCAAAGTTCCGTTTGGATTTCGGATATCTGAAGATTAGCACGCGGTTGCAACGAGGGATGGATGAAAAAACTTTGGGGCGACAAGTGCGCTAAGTGCGGATGTCGTGAGTTTGATAACTTGTACGAGAACGGCCGGTCTCTCGTTACATGTCTGGTTTGCTTAGAACAATATGAGTTAATGGACTTTGATGACGAGGATGAATAGCAAGCAGGGAGTAATATGGCCTTTTGTACACTGTGCGGCGAATACAAATCTGTCATACACAAGCATGTTTGCACTTTATACCGCTACCGCTGGTTAATGCGTTTGGGGAATAGAGATACAGAGACTTGGGAGGAGGCTTACGCCATAACTCCAGAAGCTCTGGCGGAAAAGCTCTCCGAAGAAAATTACGACGAAGATCCATGCGATCCCTCATGGGTAGACGATCTAATCGAGATTGACGGCCACGGTGTTTTTCATGTCAGCGCTGAGGCGAGGGTGCATTTTAATGCTGTGTTTGAACGCGATAATGACAAAGCGGAGTAGTGGGGATGGATAGCCCAAGTCGCGACGCAAATACCGAGTTGTCTGCACTGCGTGATGTCGCTCTGTCGGCGAAAGAACTTGTTGAGCATCTTGCTGAACATCTTATCGTTCCGCCAAAGGCGTATCTTGTGGATGAATTAAGGGGCTTGATTTGGGTATGGGAACGTTGCAAAGACAAAGCGGAGTAGTGGGGTGCTCGATTTTAAAGACATGAGCCGAGAAGAAAAGATTGCCCATGTTGAATGGTGCTGTAATCATGCTGTAAAGACGCTGCAAGAGGTACATGGCCCGGTCTTCCTCGCTGACATTATGGACGTCTGGGACTATTGGATACCGTGGATGTTAAGTGAATTGAAAGCACAGGAGGCCGAGGAGTAGTGGGGATGGAATGTCCACAATGCGGCCATGAGCAAACGTGTCCATGCAAAGCCTGTCAGGCACGCAAACCGACAGATAAGCCTTGGGTATGGGTCGATGGTGAGTTTATCGCTTGCGGCAATTGCGGCTACCAGAACCATGCAGATTGGTGGGAAGATCAATCATACAAGCAAGCACAGGAGGCCGGTGGTGAGTGACGACTTTGAAATAGACTTCCCCGATTGCCGCAGAATCCAAAAGTGGGATGGTCGTTATGAAGTTTCTGACACAGGCTGTGGATGTTGCTCTGGCTCTGAACCGCTGACAGTAGATTTGCTTACGGAAATACTTGGCGAGATGCACAACACCATTTCGGACCTAGAAAAGCTTAGGGATAAGATGATAGAGGAGGCTGTGAGCGATGGCGAGTAAATTCGCTGAGATTGTGGAAGTAAATGGCCACCAGGTTTTGATCTTTATCGATGAAGATGGCTATGATGAGGACGGTGAAGATATCTACTCAGTAAAAGCTGTGGCGCATTTGGATCAATGTATTATTAGTCAAAGGCTACGCCCTAAATCTGGCGACTATGTCTCGGCGCAGAAGATATACGACAAACTAAATAAGAAAGTATTCGCGGAGCAAATGATTACCTTGCTGGCGGATAAGGAGGCCGGGAATGACGTCGAAGATTGAAAAGTACCTAGCTGGCTACGATGGGCTGGCGGTTCAGCTTGAACTTGATGCGGATACTTCTCCCGGATGCCGTGCATACGTTAATCTGGACGGAGTGATAGTTGTTAGGCGCGAAGGCGATGTCAGAATTTGGTTAGGTGTAGCAAGTGCCCGCCGTCTAGCAGAGTGGATACTTGAGATTACGAGGGATGAGGGTGCGACTGATTAGAGCGCTGGTTAATATATTTATTATTATAACCTCTGGTGTGTGGTTTTCTTTCTTCATAATTTTTTGCGCTATTAAAAACTGGCACAGTGCAAAAGAACATATTCTTGGTAAGGAATGGATTTGGCGATGACTGACAGACTAGCGGAGATTAAGGCGCGTGCTTCTGCCACAAGTAAAGAGCCGTTGTTCCAAGCTGAAGCTCTCCTCATTCGCGAAGATATCCCCTGGCTGATTGAGCAGGTGGAGCTATTGAACTTACGCTATAGCCAATCGCTCAAAGCGGGAGAGTATTATTTAAATCAGTGCAAAAGCATGCAAGCCGTGGTCGATGCGGCGCGGAAGTGGAAAGCTGCGATGGTCGGACATGGCAATTTAGTCGATGACCGGAATGCCGAGGAAGCCATGTTCAACGCACTAATGGAGCTGGATCGTGAGGGATAACTACCTCCTACGCACCTTTGTCGCTTCCGGCGATGACAGCGATACAACAGAGGCGTTTAACAAATACTGCCGCGAGCATGAAGAACTGGGTTGGGATTTAAAGCTGGCCACGAATGTTACGCTGGTCGGGCAAGAGAGCAAGTATACGCTTAGCATGCTTTTGATATTTGAGAGGCTTTAGTGCTTTATGGCTTGGATTTATTTTCCGGCATCGGCGGAATTACCTTCGCACTCAGCGAATGGATCAGGCCAATCGCATACGTTGAAAAAGACGCCTACTGCCAGTCTATCCTTAAGTCCAGATTTGCAACGGGGGATCTCCCCTCCGCTCCTGTTTGGGACGATGTCCGGTCATTCGATGGATTGCCGCTTCGGGGCTTGGTTGATATCATTTACGGCGGATTTCCCTGCCAGGACATTAGCACGGCGGGACTTGGCAAAGGCTTGGCGGGCGAGCGAAGCGGGCTATTCTTCGAGATCATGCGCCTGGCCAAAGAAATCGAGCCCGCATTCCTATTCCTTGAAAACGTCGCGGCGATCCGTACCAGAGGTCTTAATACGGTTGGGCAAGAATTGGCCGCGCTTCGGTATGATTGTCGATGGGGTTTTATATCCGCTTATGACGTGGGAGCGCCGCACCTTAGGGAAAGATGGTTTTTGCTTGCCCACGCCAAGCGCGTCAAGCTACGGCACCAACAAGGGAGGAGCCGCGGGCAGGGTGGGAAAGGAGAGGCCAAGCCTCGAAACAATGGCTCGGCAGAATCTATGGCCAACTCCGAAGGCTTTCATGGCGGAGGAAAGTTACGAGACTTGGCGAAGCAGAATGGCGAGGCAAACAGACCCAAAGAGCCGAGGGAAAACAAAGCCGGACAATTTAGCTATTGCAGTCAAGATGTGGCCCACTCCGAGGGCCAGAGATGGGGACAAGCATTCCAGATCGCTGAAGGGTGCGCAAAAGGAAGTTGTTCGGAAGGGCGGTCCGCAGGATCTTCCTACTGCAATAATACTTACAGGAGTGGGTGGGAAGTTGAACCCGATGTGGGTAGAGTGGTTAATGGGCTTCCCTTTAGGGTGGACAGAATTAAATCACTCGGAAATGCAGTTGTTCCCGCGCAAGCTAGGGAAGCGTTTAAAAGGCTGATGGGCCTATAGATAATAATGAAGCAATGCCATCCAGCGCCGAGCACCATCCTTCGTCACCCACTGAGTAGTCAGCTCCCAATGCGGACGCGGGTACCATAGCAGCTCAATCCCATGTGCCATCAATGCGCCATCCCACCCTGAGTTGTAGCGGACGTGTGCGCCTCGAAGGTATTCCCAGCCGTAGGTTTTTCTATAGATAAGCTCGTTTCGCCAGGACTTAGCATTGTCATTCGGCCGGTAGGTCGCGTCGACAAGTCCATAGACTGTCGGCGTAATGCCGTACGTTGCAAACAGCCCTCCAAAGCGATTAAGCGTCTGTGATCTTCTGCCAAAATACCAGCTAGCTCCCGCTGTAATTCGCTCACCAAGGTACGCAGCTGCTCTAACGATGGTTGCTCGTTCATTATCTGTGCTCAGCTTTAGTCCGTGATCCGCATTGCCTTTTGCTTTAATAGCAGAGCCCATTGATCCGGTCAAAAAGATCTCACCATACTTACCGATAAAGCTTAGCTCTGCATTGTAGCGTTCGCTGCCTTGCCCGAATCCCAAATTTTGTCTTGTGACAGCAGTGTGATCGGGGATCAAAAGACCGTAGGCCGGCATAAAGCGTCCCAGCCGCAGCGCAATGCTTCGACTGGGTTTCATGAGCATGTAATGGGTTCTATATTCCCTGGCTTTCTCTCTGGAGTAGCGTCCAAGGGAGCCGACCACTGTGAGACCGGGAAGAACATGCAAAGCCGCTTCCAGATCACCTTGCATGGGAAAGTTGACGTATCTGGATCCATAGTCATCCCGGTACTTAAGCCAGGCATAACGCAGATCGCCGCCGATATTGATGCGCTTTGCTATTTCATCGTAACCGACAGCAAGGCCATAGTCCGAGCGCCCTTCGCCTTCATAGGCCCAGCTAGATAGCTCTTCGGCTGTGCTCTTGCCATAGTCTGTGAGCGTTCTACCGCCTGCGGGCGAGACGTGGCAGCTTGAGCAAGACGTGTAACCCAAGCGGACATTTTCCGGCCATGCGTATGCGTGGGATGAAATCACACAGAGTATTAGCATAGTTATGTAGTTTGCTGAATTCATTAAGAAAACCGACGTATGATTTCGCTAATTCTTGTGAAACATTTTTGTGGAAAATTTTTACGCTTCTGTTTTTCCCATGACACCTATTTGGAAATTAGCTCTAGCTCAACAATCGCAGTCAATTTGTCATCCATACCGACGCCCAGGTGCGATACATCAGTGACGCCAAACTGACTAGGAATGACTTCAAACTCTGCTTTAACTTTGCCGTCAGCGAGTGAAGCTTTGCCGGTGATGGGCTTTGTCACGCAGTGAAAGGTGAGTTTGCCGCTAAACTGCTTATCTGTTGGTGCGTACGGATCAAGCTCTAAGATGATCTCCGGGCATTTAGCTTTCTCCATGTACTTATCTTGCATGTGCTCATCACGAAGCTTCATGTCAGTGGTGAAATCCGAGACTTTGGCTTTGAACGTACCGACAAGCTTTGAATCCTTTTCTTCTGCGGCACCGGTGACTATCCCGCCGGTGCCGTTGATTTTAAGAAACCCCGGAAAGGCCTCGGCTCGAAACTCCGCCTTACCCTTTACATCGTAAGCTTTCCCAAACGTGGTCGTTGCCACAAGCGCGGCTAATAGCAATGCTTTCATGCAATTTACCTCGTGAAACTGATTTGCAGTGGTGATATGGGGATCATAACAAAATGGCCCGTATCGTGCATTACAATAGGGCCATGGGAAAGGAACTCTATGAGATCTGCGATGTATCGAAAGATGGTTCATGATACCGGCTCGCTCGACAGCGTGCAAGAATGCCTTTACATCATAAATTCGATCAAACTACGCTACCGGGTGGGAGACGAATTTGATCAAGAATTACGAGAAGATATTGAATATCTGGCCTACTATTTACGCCTAATTGAGCCAGCCTACCTCGAGCGGTCACTATTCGCTTAGCGCACACCCGGCAGCTTGATACAATGATGCCTATACCCAAAAGGATAGGCTATGTATCACACCACCGATATCAAAACGATGTTCGATGTCTTCGGGCGTATTGCGACCGCTAGACAGCTTCATGCGCATCCCTGCTTTGAAGCGCTCACCGAAGAATTCCTGGAAGTAGCCCGGGCGATGCAAGATCACGAGCACGAGCGAGTTCAAGACGAACTGCTCGATCTCATTACCGTTGCCTGGCGCATGTATACCGAGTATTGGGTAAAAGTGCAGGATGTTATGTATGCCGAAAAGGAGGCGGAGGCCGATGAATAAACTTGCGCTAATCTTTCTGGCAGTAGCGGAAATAGCCTTCTCGCAATCGGCATCGATCACCTTCCCTGTGCAATACACAGTCAATCGTGAGCTTTCAAGCAGCGACGCACTTTTTGGGGGAATCTTTTTTGAGGTTATGCCAAACCGCAGTGAGCTTGATATACTAAGGCGGATTGTGGTTTTCTTCGATGATGTTGGCGGAGTTGAAGTTGAGCAGGCATTTACTACTTCTGAATTATTCTTTCGAGAGACCTATTTCGAGCACGTCATACTACGAAAAAAGACCGACGAAACGCAGTTTCAAGCTGTCTTCGAGAAATTTACTACGGTTGACGGCGATCGTCGTTGCGCTGAGTTTAGTCTGACCCTGAAGGAAACGAGCTCGGTAGTGAGGCTTTGGGCTTGCTTTGACGGTGAGCAGTACGTGATTAGACGGTTCTCGGAATCTCTGCCGGTGTATGATCAAAGCCGCGTCGTTGTGTTTGATCTCGTTAGCCAGTCTTAGGATAACTTCCCGCCCAGGCCGTGGCACTTGATTTAAGCCTAAGATCAAGGTGCACGTGGTATTTGTAGATACCAATCCCAGTCATCCCGGCTTGCATAGCAGCTTTGATCAAATGGTATTTATCACGGTCTTTCGCTGTTTTGATATCGATAGCCAGGCCGTAGAGGTGCTGCGACCGGTGCGATCCACCCACCTTTTGATTTTGCATTTCACAGCGATAGCCGCTTGTGGGGATCATCGGCTTGGCATAGATCGAACGCGTAAGCTCCAGAACTTGCATGAATTCGGGATTCATGTTGCATTGCCCACAGCACGGACAGCACAGCTCGGAGTAGCTAAAATGCGGCGTTATTAGATAATCACTTTGCATTTTTGTTTAGCTCATCGATAAGGCGCTTGCACCACTCCTCGACCTTCTCAAGCTTTGCTTCGATCACCGAAAGCCTTGCCTCGATGCGCAGCATTTCAGTGCGATCTCGCCTGGCGCTTTCCATGTACATTTCGCGCATCAGGACGATTTCTTCCCTATTGCGCTGGCCCATGTAATAGATCGAGGCGATAAACGTACAAACAGCCATTAGAGAGACAACGACAGCGATCGAAATTCCAGTCTTCTCGTTTATTAGCACCCAAGTCCCTCTAGGATTGCGGCTTTATCATCGCCGGAAATGGCGCCGCCGGGAGGCATCGAGCCGTTGCCGGTGCGAATACAAACTCTATCGCGACGAGAAAGAATATCATCGGCGCTCACAAGGTCAGGTGGCTGGGTGCCGCTATGACAGGTAGCACAGTTTCTTACAACCGTAGCAAACGCTATAGCTTCAAGTTCTTCCGCGCTCGGGCCCTCGTCGACTACCGGCGGCGGAGATTGCCCTTCGTCTTTAGGCGGCGGAGTTTCTTCGCTCTGATCCGATTTAGGCTTAGGCGTAGGCGCTGGGTTCCGGTATTCATACTCGGTCGATCCATCGCCACAAGAAATTAAATATGCCAGAGCAAACCAGCATGCCAAAGATTTCATCTAAAACCTCACAAAGGAATGATCGCATCTTCCACCAATTCACATTCATCAAGCAGCACTGGCAGAGCTTGCAAAAGCGTATCGTGCGTGACCTTTGCACCTGTGATTAGCCCGCCGAGCAGAACGGTAAGGCGCTGGCTGCCGTCGATGCATGCCTTAAGCGCCTCGGGACTTGTGAACACAAAAGCAGCGACTTGCTCAAGCGTTTGCCTATTAAGATAAAGCAGCTGACCGTTTGTCAGGTGATCCGGCTCGCCCTCGATTCTACCGATCTTTTCCATGGCTTCTCGGTACCAGCCATTATGCAGATTAAACGTTGCTGCATTGCGGCCGTTATCAAGATAGACCTGTTTCGCGAGCTCGATTTCGTTGCGATTAAACTGCTTCGAGGTGCGGATATGATCGCCGATCACGTCTAGCTCGGGAATGAAACCGTCGACATGGCAATTAAGGCAATCAATGCCGTTTTCGATCGTTGGATCGATGCAGTTTGGCTTATTGCAAAAAACGATGTTTTCCGGAGCAAAATCTTGCAGTACGCCGTCTTTGTTCGTAAGCATAAACGCCTGCATACGGTTAGGCAGCAGACAGATATACTCCGAGGCCGTAAATTCAAAGATCTTTGCCGTAAGCTCTGGATCCGTCCCCGGAACAAACGGACTTTGAAACAGATCAAACCCCGCACCCTCGAGGGCTGGGTTATCAAAGCTAATGTGGCAGGTCGTATCAAAGCCGTTTATTTCGCCTTCAAAGATCGCAATCAGGCGCGTATTGCGCCCTGATGAGATATCCGATTCGTTCGTGCCGATCAGCTTATAGTCGTTGAGCGCAATCTGTGTTTTAAGATCAACGCCAAATAGTGCAAGCATCTGGTCGCGGTCTTTAAAGCCCATGATCTCGTAGTAAAGCTTTTGGTTATCAAACACCGTGTCGATAAACACGTCGTGATGAAACATCGGCTGATCGGTTCTCGTTAGCTGGCGGATGATCTTGCCCTTCGTGGTATCGGAGATAAAACCGACCCGGTTAGCTTGCTCGATCTGCGCAAACACATGTCTTGTGAGCTTGAGCGCACGAATATCGATTGCGCATAGTGCTCCCTTTGGATCCACCGGCTTGCATAGATAGATCTCGTTATCAAAGCTAATCGAGTTCACCGCTTGGTTAAAAGCTTTGAACTCCGGCTCTAGATCGATGCCTTGATTGTGCTTGTGCGCCATGGTGAAAAAGCGGTAGTTGGCCTTCTCCTCGTCGTCTGGGATCACGGCCAAAAACTCAAGCATGTGCGTTTCAAGGTAATCAAGATCAATCGTGGCCGAATCTTCCCCGCATTGGCCAGATTCCGGCACACCGTTTTCGATCCAAGTTTGGATACGCTGTATATCGTTCGCGGGGAGATTCGGTCTATTTTTCGGCATCGAGCGATCATCGCTATCGGGTAGCGTGATATAGTATTCAAGCTTTGATATCCCGCCAGCGCCGCCTAGTCCTGTAGTAGCGATGTTCTTTACCGTTGCATAATTTCGGTAGCCGCCGTGGCATTCTGCGCAGTTCGAGACAATGATTTCTTCGACGTCACCAGCCCAGACCGGTGTGCCGTTCGCGCACGAAAGCTTACAGCTATTCGATGCTTCGTACCATTTTCCGTCTTCTCGGCAGACTTCGATGATCTCGCCTACTTCGCCCTCGGCACACGAAAGCTTACGCACTGCGCTTAGTGGTTCACCTTCGCACAAAGGCGTTTGAGCCACAGGCGGCGGCTCCGGGCGCTCGATGATCACCTTTTTATCGGGCTCAAGACCACAGCCGGGCAACAGCTTGCTTAGCACCATGCAAGCCAAAGAGGCAATGATCACCGCCCACCAAAAATCACGGCTTTTCATCACATTTCCTTTTCTTCATGCGCTCGCGAAGAAAGCGCACTACTTCTAAGACAATCGATGCAATTACAGCCCATGCTTCTTTAGGCACTCGCATCCTGCTTTAGTCCTTTAAAAAGACCGTAGATCTTTTGACCTACGATCGAGATTTCAATTGCCAGGCTAAAGGCTCGCTCGATAAACGCTTCCGCTACGTCGTTCGAGAGGTTTAAATGCTCGACAACAAACGCAGTGAGTGCGGCGTTTTCTTCGCCGTCTAGATCAAGCCATTCTTTTGCTAAAAGTGCGTAGTCAGTGTTCAAAAGCACCATGAGTTCCGGGCTAAGCTTCACGCCCGCACTTACGCCTTCGACCCAGGTGACCTTGCCGTCTTCCATGACTTGCTCGACGACCATACCGGCTTGGATAAATACCAAAATGAATTTTTTTAAATTATCTATGCCGTGCTTTTCCATTACTTATCCTTCGTATTGATGTAGATGATTATCGCTACCCAGGCCATCAAGGTGGAGCACCCCGCGGCCAGGATAAACCACCAGATTTCCATATAATTTCTCGTTTTTTTGTAGTTTGCTTAAACGCGCCATGGGGATGATGCACGGCGCTTGAACCAATCGCAAAACAACGCAACATTCGTTGGAATAAAAGATTAGATTGCAGGTGGGATTACCGACATATTACCACAGCGAAGCCGGGATTTACAGATAAGCTTTATCACGAAGAATCAAATAAGAGACGAACAAGAAATCTCCACCGCTATGCCGCTTCTCGCCCGATCCAGGAAGCCAGGAATCTCCCCAATCTCTTTGCCATAGCCAGCCGCCGCGACGATCTTTCTCAGTCGGCAGGCGATAGCGCGGGAATAGGCGCGAATCCATAAGCATTTCTTTTGCCGCATGAGGCATGCCGGCAGCGTAGAGAAAAAGAGCATTGGCTGGATGCTCTTGCCTATAGATGTCGAAGGCTTCTTGGTAGCCGTGCAGGCCCATCTCTTCGCGTAGCAGCATGTGTAGCACGGCAAGATGCGCCTCGTAGCCTTCGGCAAATCTTGGAAAAGATGTCGGCAGATAAAGCAAAATGCGCTCCGGCCAGCTAAGTTTGTTGCCAAGAGCTTGATTTAGATGCGCAAGCGTATTAAGCATATTCATCGTCATATAGGTGCGGCTAATCTCGCCCTTGCCCATAATGAAATTATGCTCCCAAGCATAAGCTAGTAGCTGCTTGGCGATATCTCTGCGGCGCTTGATCCAGGTATACCAGTACAAACCGAGCAGCATATCGCGAGAGATTGTTGAGCCGGAATTGCCCATTACGTAGCAATCATGATCCACGTTTCTATGCCAAGCGCCTCGTTTATCTCTAAAGCGCGTGATATCGAAGCTTGATTCCCTTGCTGCTTCTGTTAGCGAAGTGAACAGAAGGCTATCGCAGTCTTGCAGATCAGGCTCTGCGTGCTCGGCATAGAATTCGTATTTTGCTTTTAGCTCGATCAACTTCTCTCCTCCCCACTTGGGGCTGGGGATTATGTTTTAATAATGTAATGCAGACCTACGTTAGCGGGTCTTGTTTCAGAATCAGAAGATGACAAGCTTGGTGATGATGTAGCGCTGGGAGTACCTGTATTACCCGCAACTTTCGCACCAGATACTTGTCCTCCGCCGCTGCCAGAACTTGTTAGACCCGTATAACGTTCTTCAGCAGTCCAGGTAGAAGTAGAAACCCTATCTACGTTTAATTGATTTTCGGAGCCGGGATTAACCCTAGCTACTAGTGAACCATCACTGTGCGTATGACTGCTGGATGCAAAGGTGCCGGTAGCGGATAAACCATTGACAGCAGTAGCATCGCCTTGGGTTGCACCAAGCTCAGGTCCTGCACCATCCGCACCGCGCACAAATTTTCCGACTAAATTGGGAATATTAAATGTAGTTGAACCGTCACCAACGCCCCAAGTAGTTCCAATTGCTGCAAATAAGTCTGCATAACTTGCTCTCGATATTGCAGAGCCGTCACATAACAGCCACCCAGCGGGAGCGGTAGCACCAGCAAACATGGAAACGGAACCGCTGGGAGGTAATTGTTGCAAGGTAACAGCCCCCGGCTGCGTAGCTGTAGCCAGTCCGGTGCCTATGCCGATGGGGTTTGAGCACTTGACTACGCGCCAGTAAGCTTCAGAAGAGGGCCAATCTACGGCAGGGCTGTCGTCGTTAGCCATATTCATGTGTTGCTCAAACCGAACTATGGTTTGATTCGCAGCCGCTCCTTTATACCATGAGACACCAGAAGCATTAGTTCCTGCCGCATTGAAGGCGTTCAACACCATAGCTTCAGAAGGACCAATCCGAGCACCAACTGCATCAAACCAGTTAACCTGGTCTTGAGAGAACTGCACTTGAATGATGTCAGTAGATTTAATGTCATTTTGCCAAGTAATGGTTTTGAGGCGTCCTGCGGTAAGAGCACCCCCCATTGCTTGACCACTGGGTCCATACACAGTAGTAGTGGACGCTGCATCCCAAGTGCCGCCTACACTGGCATACTCCACCCCACTATTCTGATACGTGGTGACACTGCCAGCCCATTCAGGAACTGGAATGACTATTCTATAGCGAACCTGAGAAAGTCTGCCTGATGTTGTGCCAAATTCGTTTCCATCTATGGCTGAGGTTTGACTGTCACTGTAGAAAAATATTTCTGAACCAGACCAGATACAAATGATGTTCGCCGCACCAGTGCCAGCTTTTATACCTTCTACCGAGCCAATGGCACGCTCTGTAGTGAGTGTAGCGCCCACAATAGATTCTAAAGTGGCTTTTGAAACTGCAAAGTTACCCGAGCTGGTGCCGTCTGAACTAAATACATAATAGGCATCTATTTCGACAGCTTCGCCGCTTTCTCTCCATCTGAAATAGCTGACTGCGTCTAAAGTTAGGTCGTCGCTGTTGTCAAAATCAGCAACAAGAGGTGTTCTAGACTTCCAGGGAGTTCCGCTCGGTCCCGCAACAGTCAGTTCGGGGGAGATGGTTACATCGTCTACGTATATGACATCGTCTTCGTCGCCTGCCGTGGTGCATTCCAGCCGAACGGTGTATGTCTCAGCAGTATCGAGCGGGAACAGGGCTTCCCACAGTGTATTAGCGCCGTCAGTGAGGGTTAGTTCAGTGCCTGATAGATAGGCAGAGCCGTCATGTACACCTATCTTGTATACACCGCTTGAGCCGCTATCTAGAGCCAACTTCACCCGTGCAGAGAACCGCATCAACTGTCCGTGGTGCTTTTGCTGCAAAGTGTCCAGCGACCAGTCTACGGTTTTGTTTATGGTGGTGTTGCCATCAATTTCAAAGTAGTGGTCGGAGAAGGTTGCCTCGGTTGTGCCGCGTGTAACAGTGAATCCACTACTTGCTACAGTTACGCCTGTCTCAGCATCTGTTTCGGCACTGGGGTTGGTGACGTAGTTGAAGGAGCCACCGCCTGAGCCGGAGCCTACCTGCGATTCAATGCCGTCCGAGTTTTTCGTCCATAGCTTTTTATCGCTTTTCGCAAAGACGCGAAGACTTCCAGCGCTTGGGGAAGCTGGCGCTGCGACTTCGGTGAAATCAAGGAAATCTTCGACCACGCCTTCAGATTGCGGGATAAAGTTATTATCGACGTATTCTTTTGTCGTGAGATCGCTATCGTTCGTCGGCGCATCGCCGGTCGGCAGCGTATCGGTCGTCGGTCCTGTGGTGAAGTCATATCGTCTTGTCATTACCAGTCCTCTGAATTGTCTTCGATGCCTTTTTGATCGTCGAGTTCGAATGTCGTTTCGCGCATGGATAGCGTCTTTGCCGTAATAACCGCGCTCTTTGTTCTCTTTGTTCCTGGCGCATATTCTTTTCCGGGTATCTTCTCGCGGCTCAATTCCATAGCTTCAGCGATATCAGCGCCAAGAAATCGATGTTTTGCTGTAATCGTATATCGGGATTTTCGCTCAGAGAAAATAAACGCAAGCCGTTCTGCAAGCTTTTCTGCATCGGTAGAGTTTAAATGTAAGCTGTGAAACGTCTTCTGCCTTGATTCTTTATGCAGATATTTACCGATGTTTGTAGACTTCGTGGTTACGTCCCAGGAAGAGTCATCAAAGAATAGTTGACCGTTGATTACGGCAGAGCCTTTGCGGTTATAGAGTAGACGGATATCTGTGATGATATCCTTGTAGCTAATTGAGCCGCCGATTTGAAATAGCTCTGTATCGTCCACCGTGTAATCGGCATCGCCCATCGGTGCGATCTGCTCGATGGCCCACTTGCCGTCTGCGTTGAAATAAAGCCTGATTAAACTAGTTTGACATATTCTTGTGATTACATCGGCATATGTGGGCATGCCTTCGTCGAAGTTGTACGGAAGTGCCAGGCCAATTGCCTCATCGATTTCGTCGTGCAACGCTTCAAAGCTTGTTTGATCGATTTCGCTGCTTTCAACGCCTGCTTTGCGCATGAGCGTGTAGAGGATTGCAACCGGGTTTGTGACCGTCTTGTGGGTTGAATCGACTTTGCTGGTGAACACGCCGCTAAAATCATCGGGGATGCCTTCAATGCCGTACATATCGGCGATTAGCACCGGCTGGCCCGATAGTCCGGTAACCTCGATTGTATTAAAGCTACCTTGATCAAAATCACCGTCTGCATCAGGAAAGCCGCCAAATGCGCCAGTTATGCCAGGGCTTGTCGTTGTATCGATGTCGGTTACACCGTCGGCATCCACTAGACGCACGTTGCGAATTGCCAGCCTGTATATGCGTGTGTCGGTGGTTAGATCTCGATCTACATCGTCGTGATCAAAGTAGTTCGCGCCGCTGGTGTTCACCGCCGAGACGGTGCGCACTTGCATGAAATCTCCCTTTACAAACCCGTCGTGATCGTTCCAACATCTCCATACCACCAAATCTCCCACTTTTAGCTTGCTGGCATCAGAAATTTGCGTTCTACCTTCTGTGTTGTTCGTCTTATTCGTAGGCGCGCCGATTAGATCGTCAATGCCGTAGCGATAGGCAAAAATATCCGTGCCTAAAGTGCTCGCATTTTTGAGATTGAGGTTTTCGCACCAGCCGTAGACAAGTCTTGTCGAGTATTTATCATCGAAATATGAAAGCCCTGTTGACGCCTGAGCTATTGTCTTATTGAAGATTTCCCAGCGAGAGTGAATCGAAATACCGATCGATTGATCAGTAAACCTGATATCTCCGCAATAGCCGGCAAAGATGAGCTTACAATTTGACGTGTCAGGGTCTTCCCCCCTCCTCTGCAAGAGGTGATAAATAAAAACATCGGCTTTGTTGAAAGATGCGTTTCCAATTGCCTCTAAAAGCAGGCCGTCGCGGTTTTCTAGTGATATTTGCCCTGTGAACGAAGGCGAGAACCCCATGGCGATATCGCTTGTTTCATGGGTAATCTGCGGCAAGCTATTGATCGCGCCCTCCCAGAGTACTTCTCGGGAGCTAGACGTTGGCGTGTAGTCATGGATCAAGTCTTCTGTAGCGAAATGCCTATTATATGTAATGACAATCGTTTTCGTTGAAATATCAACGCCAGTATCAACATAGATTGTCGAGGTATTAAAATCACGATACCAGCCACCAAGTGGCAAAAGGAGCGGATTAAACACCCTGGTAAGCTCGACGCCGTTTTGCTCGACCTTCTCGATAGCACTGCCGTTCGCATAGGGAAATACCGTCTTATACGTCGTGCCAGAATCAAGCTCCCAATCATCGACTACGCGACGTGGAAGGATCCTAACTAGATGCCTCGAAATGACTGAATCATGCTCTAGCAGATCTGAATAACTCATCGCTCTGTTGAAAACCTCGATTTAGGACAAAAGATTAAATGCATCTGGTACGGAGCAAGCCCTAGGCCTGTAAGACTGGGCGTGTAGCCGCTCATCACGGGATCGATCGCCTTCATCCAAGCGACGTGCGAGCTATCGCTAAACGTGTAGCCTGTAGCGTTGACGACAAGGGCGTACCAATCCCCGCCGTCAAGATCGAAGGGATCGAATTCGAAATAGGTCTCTCTCACACCGTTGTCGTAGCTTGTTCCGTCGACCGTCAAAAGATCTGCTTTCGTAATCGTATTCGTCGACGTGGCCACAAGATCACCGATGGAATGCACGCTTGACGTAAACGGATCGGTATAGATCTTGGCCGTAAGGCTTGTAAACGTCGGATCGCCGTAGAGCACAAACCAGGTGCGCACGGCACGAAGCGTGATGTTTCGATCCGGTTTAAACGGCGAAAAGCGGCTCGTGCCGCTCATATCCGCGTCGCTAAACGGATCTGCATAAACCGTCCACGTCATAGCTCTTCCCTTAGCACCATGTCGCAAGAGAAATAGCCGGCCATGTCGTAGCTCCAAGCAATCGGCTGCGCGAATTTCACATATCTTGTGTAGTAATTAGCAGTGCTGCCAATGACGCTATCAGGGTCAAGCACGATAAAAAAAGGAGTATGAGTGCCGTATTCATCGAAGATGACATCGATCGCTTCCTTGTCTGTTTTGTCGAGATATTGCCAGCGCAGGCCGAACTGTTCCGTATAGCCGCGAATCTCCGAATAGCTTTGCCCGGCAAGCGAGTAGCTGGTCGTCGAATAATCGATATAACCGGCCGAAAGTGGGAAGACGGCCGAGCCGGAGCTTGGCTCAAAGTAATCGCCGAGAAAGCACCAGCCGAGCTCGATATAGCCGTCCGTATTCGATGTATCATCGATCGATAAACGCCAGTAGCGATGCGATGCAAGTGCTGTAGAGCTAATGATTTGCAGCGCTCTCGTATCATAGCTGAT
>CAZOEF010000004.1:0-68935 GCA_964578845.1 Candidatus Woesearchaeota archaeon | reverse complement strand
AAGGCCGGAGATGCTGAGAAAGACATGGACAGATTGAAGTCTTCAGGAGGCAAGGATGGCAAAGCAGCAGAAAACTAAGGATTCTAAACAACAGGGAAGTTCCCCTCAAAGGATAAGCACTGACCAGCCTGTCAAAGCAGAAGTCTTGAAGACTCTTGGAAGAACAGGAGCAAGAGGCGAAGTCACACAGGTTGAATGTCAAATTCTTGAAGGCAAAAACGAAGGAAGGACAATGAGAAGGAATGTAAAAGGCTCTGTCAGGATCGGGGATTTATTAACATTAAGAGAAACTGAAATTGAAGCAAGAAGAATAAAAGGAGCTACAAAAGGAGCGCACGTTTAAAATGACAGTAGTAAAATGTGTATTTTGCGGAGTTGAGCAGGAAGATTACAAGGGAGTTTATTTCATAAAGAATGACGGCAGCGTCAACTATTATTCTTCCGGAAAGTGCAGAAAGAACCATATGAAACTTGGAAGGGACAGAAGAAAAGTAAAATGGGCTGAAGCTTTCCACTTGCAGAGAGATAAAAGATTAGCGAAAGAGAAGGAAAGGTCTGAAAAAGACAAGGCTCAAAAGGCTGAGATGAAAGCTAACAAGAAAGACAGCAAGAAAAAGAAGTGAGCTTTCAGATTTAGATTTAAGATGAATTTGCATGATTTAGAAGTACCTTACAGGGCTGTAGATTACGAAGAAAGAAAAGAACTTAGTTGTTTTGCTGACAATCTGCCTCCACTTGAAAGGCTAGAATTCTGGAAAATGACTGTTCCATTAGCTGAAGAAAGAGCGGAGTTCTTAAGAGATCACAGTTACATATTATCTGAAATGAAGTCTTGGGGATGTGTTCCGGGCAAAGCACTTGGTGCAAATGCTAAGATCTATGCTCCTAACACAGACATTTCTTCTTTTAACATAGAAGTCAGGCAAGTAGGGGTTCTAGGGTATTGGGAACTGGAAGGTTTTAGGGCCGAGCCATTAAGGATAATAGCTGATCCCAATATAGGAAATCCACAACGAGAAAGGGTGGAACAATTCAGGGAATTTTTGACCCAACATGGAATTCCCTTTGATGAATCTTCTTTAGGGAGATACAGAGGAAATTAATGCCTGAGTTGTTAGCACATAGGAATTCTTCTGTTCAAGATAAAAGAAGACACGAGGCTAGCTATGAAGTCTACAGAAGATTAAGAGCTAGTTAAAAGAGCTAACTAAATGTTTAAATACCGTCGATATATGGATTTTTATGGTATTTTGGAGAAAGCAAGGAAATACACAAACTTTAGAGGCTCCTGAAATTCCTTACAGGCCTCTCACAGCTGAAGAAGCATCTGATTTAGGGAGTTTTGCTTCAAGCTTGAGAAACGATAGAAGTAGAATAAAATTTTGGCAAGGCACTATTCCTCAAGCTGAAGAAAGAGCACAATTTCTGAGAGAACATGATTATGTTTGTTCAGAGCCAGGTATAGGAGATGGTTTGTTATCTAGTGTTTACCTGCCTGGGTCCCATGTAAGAATTTATTCTCCTGGAACTTGCCTTACCTTTACTGGAAGGTATTTGGAAGAAAGAGAAGTCGGAATATTGACTTATTGGGCGGAAGGAGGTCTTCGTGTAGAACCTTTAGTTGTAAATTTTGATCCTAGATTTGGAAAGAAACAAATTGATAATGCTTTGGATTTTAGGCGATTTTTGCACGATCACAATATTCCATTCGAAGATTTTATGACTCGTGAACGTTTAGCAGATTATCAGCGCGAAATCAAAGAATTAAGGGCTAAATCCGATGCTATTGAGCACCTACTAGCAAATCAAAGTTCATATTTTTAGATTTACCGTCGATAAATCTTATCCTAAGCATATAAAAGTTTATAAAGGAAGTTTCATTTTGGCAAATACTTAGAGGTTGATAAGGAAAAATAAATGGCTGAGAAAGGAAATTATTCGGCAGAAAAGATAACAGTTCTAGAGGGCTTGGACGCAGTCAGGAAAAGGCCTGCGATGTATATTGGAAGCACAGGCAAGCAGGGAGTCCATCATTTAGTATGGGAAGTTGTAGACAACTCTGTAGACGAAGCTATGGGCGGGCACTGTGATACTATTGAAGTCACTTTGAATAAAGATGGCAGCGTCACAGTAAAAGATAACGGAAGAGGCATTCCTGTTGATGAGCATCCAATCTATAAAATCCCAGCAGTAGAGGTAGTAGTTACTAAGCTTCACGCAGGAGGAAAATTCGACAAAGGAAGCTATGCTATCTCAGGAGGACTGCATGGAGTAGGTATCAGCGTGGTTGCAGCATTAAGCAAGCATATGAAAGTCACTATCAAGAAAGATGGTGAAATATACCAGCAGGAATACCAGATTGGAAAGCCTTTATACAAATTAAAGACTCTAGGAAAAGTCGATAAGAATGATACAGGAACAGAGATTACATTCTACCCTGACGATACAATCTTTTCAACTGTTAAATTCGATTTCTCAGTTTTAGAGACAAGATTCAGGGAAATAGCCTTCCTGAATAAAGGTGTTAAAATAATCTTAACTGAAGAAGGCACAAAGAAGAAGGAGACTTTCCATTACGAGGGCGGGATAATTGAGTTTGTAAAATGGGTGAACCAGACAAAAGAACCATTATATGCTAAACCAATCTATTTCACAAAAGAAGACAGCGGAGTAGTGGTTGAATGCTCTGTACAATATAATTCAGGATATCAGGAAAATGTCTTAGGATTTGTAAATACAATCAATACTGTTGAAGGCGGAACACATGTAATAGGATTCAAGACTGCCTTGACAAGGGCAATTAATGATTATGCAAAGAAGAACAACTTAGTCAAGAATGGTGGCTTGACAGGCGACGATGTAAGGGAAGGGCTGACTGCGATAGTCTCTGTAAAAGTCCCTGAACCTCAGTTTGAAGGCCAGACCAAAACAAAATTAGGAAATTCAGAAATCAAGGGAATTGTGGATAGTATAGCTATGGCTGCCTTTTCGGAGTTCTTTGAGGAGAATCCTGCGATAGCTAAAAGAATAGTAAGCAAGGCTTTAGAGTCACAAAAGGCAAGGAACGCAGCTAAAAAAGCAAAAGAATTAGTGAGAAGGAAGAGCGCCTTTGGCGGAAGCGGACTTCCAGGAAAACTAGCTGATTGTTCTGCCAAAAAATCAGATGAGACTGAATTATATATTGTCGAAGGGGATTCTGCAGGAGGTTCAGCCAAGATGGCAAGGAATAAAGAATTCCAGGCCATCTTGCCTTTAAAGGGTAAGCCTCTTAATGTTGAGAAGTCAAATCCTGTAAAAGTTTTATCTAACGAAGAGATCTCAAATATAATAACTGCAATAGGGACAGGAATAGGTGAGCAGTTTGATGTCAACAAATTAAGATACAGTAAAGTCATTATTATGACTGATGCAGATGTGGATGGAGCACACATTAAGACATTGTTATTGACCTTCTTCTTCAGGTTCATGAAAGAACTTATCGACAACGGAAATATCTATATCGCTGTATCTCCTTTGTATAAGATCAGGAAGAAAACAGACCATTATATCTATTCAGACGATGAGCTGAAGAAGTTCCTGGAAAAATCAGGGAGCAATGTTACAGTCCAGAGATTTAAAGGTCTAGGAGAGATGAATCCTGATCAGTTATGGGAGACTACTATGGACCCTAAGGCCAGATTATTAAACAAGGTGACTATACAGGATGCTGTAAAAGCAGATGAGATATTCTCTAAACTGATGGGCTCAGAAGTTGAACACAGGAAACAGTTCATTGTAGAGAAAGCGCATGAAGCGGAGGTGGATATCTGATGCTCTCAAAGAGGGTATGCCCTAATTGCGGGAGCGAGGATGTGGAGATGATCGGATCAGGAAAATTCATGTGCAAGAACTGCGGATATTCAGGAGAATTTCCTGAGAAAGAAATTTTAGGAAGAGAGGAAAATGGCAGATAACGGCGAAGCGAAAGCTGACGAAGAAGTCAAGAAGATGGAAGAGCAGAGAAGACTGAAAGATCAAATAGGAAGAGAGAAAGGCGTAGCCGCAGCAGAGATAGTGGAAGAGATGGAGAAAGCTTACATCGATTATGCGATGTCAGTAATAGTCCAGAGGGCCTTGCCTGCAGTAGAGGACGGATTAAAGCCAGTCCATAGAAGAATCCTATATTCAATGTATTCGTTAGGAGTTGATCCGACTAAACCTACAAAGAAGTCTGCTACTATAGTAGGAGATGTTATCGGTAAATACCACCCTCACGGAGACGTCGCTGTTTATGATGCAATGGTCAGATTGGCACAGGATTTCTCTATGAGATATCCATTAGTCCACGGGCAGGGAAACTTCGGAAGCATGGACGGAGATTCTGCAGCTGCTTATAGGTATACTGAAGCGAGAATGAGCAAGATCTCTGCACAACTCTTAGAGGATATCGATAAGGAGACTGTCAAGATGGTCCCTACTTTTAATAATGAAGAAAAAGAGCCGACCACCCTTCCTGCAAAATTGCCTAATCTATTGCTGAATGGAGCGACCGGGATAGCAGTTGGAATGGCTACTAATATTCCTCCGCATAATCTTACTGAAGTATGTGATGCTGTTGTGGCGTATATTAACAAACCTTCGTCTACAGTTGAAGACCTGATGCAGCATGTCACAGGCCCGGATTTCCCTACAGGAGGGACAATTTCTGGAGAAGGAATAGCTGATTTCTATAAGACAGGGAAAGGAAGAATCCTGATCAGGGCAAAGACATCTACTGAAGAGAAGAATGGCAAGACCAGCATAATTGTTTCAGAAATACCTTATATGGTAAACAAGGCAGATTTAGTTGCTAACATCGCAAAATTAGCTACAGAGAAGAAGCTGCCTGATGTGTCTGATTTAAGGGATGAATCTGCAAAAGGGAAAGTGAGAATAGTCATAGAGCTAAAGAAAGGTGCCAGTTCTAAATTTACTTTGAATAAACTGTATAAATTGACAAGGTTGCAGGACAGGTTCGATGCTAATCTTCTTGCATTAGTTGGTGGAAGGCCAAGAGTATTGACACTTAGGGATGTTATAGAGGAATATGTCAAATACCGAAAATTGATTGTGACCAATAGGAGCAAATTTGAGCTCAAGAAAGCTGAGGAAAGACTTGAATTAGTTTTAGGATTTTTAATAGCATTAAAGGATATTGATAGCGTTGTTTCCATAATCAGAAAATCCAGCAGTACAGCAGAGGCTTCAGAAGCGCTGATCAAGAAATTCAATTTCACTCCAAGACAAGTCAAAGCAATCTTAGAGATGAGGCTTTCACAATTGACCAGGCTTGAATCTGATAAGTTCAAAAAAGAGGAAACAGAATTGAAAGAAGCTATCACTTATCTTAAGAAGATATTATCAAGTGAACAGGAAATACTAGGAGTCATAAAGAAAGAGACTCTTGAGCTAAAGAAGAATTACGGTGATGAAAGAAGGACTAAAATACAGAAAGGGTTTGCAGAAATCCATGAAAAAGATTTGGTAGAGAAGAAAGATGTTGTAATAATGATGACAAGCTCTGGATATATTAAGAGAGTTGACCTGCAGGCTTATAAAGAGCAGAGAAGAGGAGGGGCAGGAATAACCGGAGCAGGGCTAAAAGATGAAGATTTTGTTACCACATTATTGACTTGCTCAACACACGATTATTTGTTGTTCTTCACTACTCGCGGCAGAGTCTATTGGCAGAAGGCGCACGATGTTCCTGACGGAGCCAGGCAAGGAAAAGGAAGGGCTTTAGCTAATCTTCTTAGCTTGAGAGATGAAGAGATAGCTAATGTGATGTCTGTTAAGAACTTTGAGAATGATTACCTGATGTTCGCAACTAAACTTGGCATTGTCAAGAAACTTCCTTTGAAAGATCTAGCTAAACCTAGAAGCACAGGAGTTAGAGTGATAAACATGCCTGCGGACGGTTCAGATGTACTGATAAATGTAAGCAGGATAACTGACGGGCAGGAAGTTCTATTGACTACTAAGAAAGGCCAGGCTGTAAGATTTAATTCTAATGACGTAAGGAGCATGGGAAGGTCAAGTTATGGGGTGAAAGGAGTCGAATTAGCCAAAGGAGATGAAGTAGTTGCATTAGTCCCAGTCTTACTTGATGGGAAGACTACTATACTGACTGTTACTGAAAAAGGATACGGCAAGAGGAGCGCTTTAGAAGACTATAGGAAGACTTCAAGAGGCGGCAAGGGAGTTATCAATCTAAAAGTCGGAGAGAAGACTGGGAACATTGTAAGGTCTATTAATGTAGATGATAAAGACTCTGTGATCCTGACAACTACTAAAGGGATATTCTTAAGGACTTCGATGAAACAGCTTAGAGTGATGGGAAGGGCTACACAAGGTGTAAGAATAGTCAAGCTTAAGGTCGGAGATAGAGTAGCTGATGCTGTCAAGATTCCAAGAGAAGAGGAAGTCATTGAACAGGCTGGCCAGTAAATTTATTAATCCCTTTCCCTATTTAAAATCATGAAGAGTGTTGGATTTTTATCATTATTTCTGGTATTGATATTATTAGTCAGTTTTGTAAATGCTGAAAGCGGTTCTGGTAGAGATGGTGACGGTTCAGATGATAATTCTGGAAGTTCCTCTGATGATAATAGTGGATCAAATTCAGGAAGCGATGACGATTCACTAAGGGTAAGCTCAGATATAAGAATAGGGGACGATGATAGCTCCGATGATTCTGACAGGGTAAGGGTAAGAACAGAGACAAGAGTTGATGAGGATGGCAGAACACGCGAAAGATATGAGGAAAGGAGAAGAGTTGTAGATCCGGAAACAGGGGAGATTAAGGAAATCAGGATAAGAATTGAAAAAGAAGTCAAGGACGGAGAAATTAGAAGCAGGATAAAATACAGGTCAGAAATAAAAGGCGAAGATGTCGAGGTAGATAGTAAAGTTGAGCTTGAGGAAAAAGTCGATCTTGAGGATGGAGAGGAAATGCTGAAAATAAAGGCAAAATTATCCAATGGCGATGAAAGCATTCTTGAGTTCCTGCCTGAGCACGCATTAGAAGCTGCAAGGGAAAGATTTGCCTTGGATGAAGATGACAGCACAGAAATTGAGATTGAAGAGGTCAATGATTCTGATAGGAATATTCCTAGAGTTGTTTACCACATTGAGTCAGAGAAGAACGGCAGGTTCTTAGGCATATTCAAGATGAAAGCAAGACTTGAAGCAAGTGTTGACCCAGAGACAGGAGAGATTATAGACACTAATGTCCCATGGTGGATATCCTTGTTATTGGACGATGATGCCTTGCCTCCGGCAGATAATAATGATACAGACCAGAATATCACTAATCCTATGAATGATACAGATATGAACTTGACAGGCCCTAATTTAAGCGCTGTGAATGCTAATACTGGGATTGATGCAAGGAATGTGAATTAGGTCTTCAACTGTCCTAAAGGAATTTGGTGTAAGTGAAGAACCAGAGACTAAAGATTAACTAAACCCCTATCTCCGAATATTCTCAATACATCCTTTTAGAATTTCAACTATTAACGACGTAATCATTACAAAACTCGCAGTTCTTTTCAGGAGAGCAAGGCATAAATCCTTTCTGGTAGCATTCTAATATCTGTTTAGCTGTTGATACTAACTCTTCTTTGACTTCTTCGAGGCTGAAGGAAGTTCTTGCTGAATGTATTTCAAAAGCATTTCCTTTTTCGTCTAATTCGAACTCTAGAGGTTTATCTTTTTTTAATAAGTCTAATGTTAATCTCTTAGGAGTTCCTAAATTTCTTGCTGCTAAAGCATAGAAACCTAACTGCCAGTTCCTATATTTAGGCTTTATATCTGAAGAACCTGTCTTATAATCAATTATTTCTATTCCATCGGGATGAAAATCTATCCGGTCAGCTATTCCGATGAACTTCATGCCATTAAGATTAGCTGAGAGCAGTTTTTCTGTCATTGATTTGGGACTGAATTTATTCTTATTTCGGTGATAGAACACTTTTACTAACGGGATGACTTCTTCAATGTCTATTGAGCTCCATTCTTCTAGCAACAGCATTTTCCTTGCTAAATCTATAAATTCTTTTTCTTCCTTAAAGTTAGACTTGACACCATCTTCAAAAACCAGATGTGTAAAAGACCCTATTTTTACAGCTTCCCAGGAAATTGAGTCTGGCTGAGGCATATTGTAAATGTACTTGTATTCATACTTTTTCTGGCATGAATCAAATATCTGCAGGGCTGAAGGTGAGAATTTTATTTCCTTATCCAAAGAAATTCCTTTTGCACTCTTGATCTCAACCTTAGGCTCAACATATTTCTCTTCGTTGTCCTGGATAAATTCTATGGAATTATTGCCCTTATAATTTATTTCATTTAGGAATTGGCTTGGAAGGAATTTTCGGGAATTATATTCTTTAGCATAAGTCAAGTAAAGGCCTGACTTTGCTCTTGTGAATGCAACATAGCATAACCTTCTCTCTTCCAAGAGCTGGTTGTGCTTCTCGTATTCAGAAAGCGCCTCTTTTGTCATGTCATTTATGGCAGCAATAACATCAGGAGAGAGCTCTTTAGGGATTATTGAATCATTTATCTTTTCCATAGGGAATTTTTTCTGGACCATGTTCGCCAGGATAACTGTGTGATATTCAAGGCCTTTAGTGGAGTGGTGAGTCATTATTTTGATCCCTGATTTGTTTAGTGAAGGTGCTTCTATCTCTATTCCAAGCGCCTTAATCACATCAAGGTGATGCAAAAAGTCAGCCAGCAAGGGAGAGTCGAATGAGGAATATTCCTGCGCCAGCTCGTGGAACTTTTTTAATATGACCACGCGTTCCTTATCCTCATCAAATGTCTCGTTATAGGCCAGTCCTGTTGTTTCGTATATTCTTAGCATCAGTTCAGGAATATCTTTTTCCGCAGAAGGTATTAAGTCCTTTATTCTTGTTAGAAGCAGCCTTAACTTTATCTTTCCTTGCTCTGATAGATTGAGCGAGCTTATTTCATTCAATATCTTTATGCCCAGAAATTCTTTTGATTCTTTGATGAATCTGCTCAGGATTATCGAATCCTCTTTTGAAAACCCCTCTAAATATATCAAGTCCCACCATGACTGCTCCCCTCCCTTCAATTTATTCTTTATTTTATGGAGTATAGTCAAGTAATCTATTGTTATCCTGACAGGAGTTGTTTTTAATAGCGATTTTTTAGTGACTGAAGTGTACGGGATATTCTCATAGTCTAGAGCGTTCTTCAGGGATCTTGCCTGCTGGTGCGTCCTGAACATAACGCAGATCTCGTTGAATGGAACTCCTGAATCTCTTTCTGACCTTATTATCTCGAGTATTTTTCTTATTTCTTCCTTATTATTTTTTAATTCAAAAACTTTAACTTTCTCCCCTTCCTTATCATGCACGCTAAAGACAGGAAAACACTCTTCCTTATTCTCGTAGTTATTCTGTATCAATTCATGGGCTGTTCTCAAGATCCTGTTTGTCGATCTGTAGGATTTATCTAAATTGAAAATGTCTTTGTCAGCTATAGAAAATACCTTCTTGAAATTAGAAAAATTGTCCTTGTAAGCTCCCCTGAAGCGGTAAATAGACTGGTTTAAATCACCAACTATAGTTATATTGCGGTGCGGGGCCAATAATTCAAGGAAATCGCATTGCACCTTGTTAGTGTCCTGGAATTCGTCGACAATTATATATTCATAATCCCCAGGATATTCCCTTAATAATGTAAGCGCATTATTGTTCAGGTCAGAGTAATCAAGGAAATTTTTCTTTTCCTTTAATTTTTCATATGACTTCCAGACAGTAATCAGTTTTTTTAGCTGCATGAGCCTAGATAAACTTTCTATTTGTGATTTGATAAGCTTCAATTCCTCTTTTTCCTTTGATAAATATGATGTCTGCAATGTGAACTGCAGGGATTCAAGCTTTTTTTCAGGATCATCTTCATTTAGGTTATTTTTAAGATAATTTTCTAAAGATTCCAAGGTTATCCCTAAGTCTTTCGCTATCCCTATTTCGTTGATGAACTTATGGCAGAGGTTAGGCTGCAACTTGAAATTCTTATGGAGCATTATTTTTGCATCATCAGGGAGAAGTATCTTGAATTCTTGATTGATCCCGATTTTCTCACCGTATAGCCTTAAGAGGTCAGCGCAAAAAGCATGGAATGTTTTTATTATCGGCTCTTTGTCCTTTATTATAGATAATGTTCTTTCCTTAAGGGAATTGGCTGCTTCATTAGAAAAAGTAAGACAGACTATCTTTTCAGGACTATAGATATTATTCTCTATTAAATATTTTATTTTCTCCACTATAGTGTAAGTCTTTCCAGTTCCTGCCCCTGCAAGAATAACGCATGGGCCTTTCACCTTTTTTATTGCTAGATCCTGCATTCAATTTTTTAGAATGAGGAGATTAAAAAGATTTAGATAAATTTAAGAATCATATTATAATTATTACCTATTATGAAAACTAAAGAGGTGAAGCCGTATTCTTTGTGGCTGATGCTAGTCGCCCTTGTCTTCGGGACAATACTTATCGGACTGGACAGGACAGTTGTTAATCTGGCTATTCCTGACATAATCACGTTTTTTAATGTTACATTATCAACAGCAGCATGGGTGGCATCAATCTATATTTTAGCCAATGCCATCTTTGTCCCTATTTTCGGCAAGATTGGAGGAAGGTATGGGCATAAAAAAATATTCTTATTAGGATTTTTGTCATTTATCGCAACATCTATTCTTGCAGGGATCTCCTGGAATATCGGCTCATTAATAACCTTCAGGGCACTGCAGGGGGCAGCTGGAGCAGCAATATACCCTTCAGCCATGTCACTCATAACCAAGAATTTCAAAGACAGAAGGGCGAGAGCCCAGGCTTTAGGATTATGGTCTGCAATGGTCACAGCTTCCATAGCATTAGGTCCCTTGATCGGCGGTCCTCTTATCGATAAATTCTCATGGAGAAGCGTATTCTTTCTAAACCTTCCAGTAGGAATAGTCGGGCTTTTCATGATAATCTTCTTTGTCCCCAAAGATTTTCCTGAGGAGATAGGAAAATTCGATTATTTCGGAGCTATTATTTTAGGAATAACTATTTCCAGCTTAGTATTAGTCATGGATAAAGGCTTAAGCTGGGGATGGGTGTCGCCGCAGAGCATTGTGCTATATTTATTATTTATATTCTCCCTGACTTTATTCTTTATAATAGAGCATAAAGTCTCTAACCCTATAATTGACCTGAAGTTATTCAAAATCCAGACTCTTTCATCCTCATTGATCACCACGATATTATCGCAGGGGATGTTTACAGGAATACTCCTAGTAATATCATTATTTGCGCAACAGAGCCTAGGGTTTAGTGCCACTAAATCAGGATATATTTTCTTTCCTCTGATTTTAGGATTTACTTTACTGTCCCCATTAGGGGCGAGACTATCCTACAAAATAGGCCCTAGATTGACTATAGCTATTGGAATAGTAATCAGTTCAATAAGTATATATTCATTATCAGGGCTTAATGACTCAACTACTTTATTCCAGATGATCCTGCCGCTTATTTTTATGGGCTCTGGCTTGGGATTAGGGATGGCTCCTTTAACCACTGCAGTCACCAGCTCAGTTGAGCATCATCAAGTGGGGGTTGCTTCAGGGCTACTGAATCTTTGCAGGAATCTTTCAGGAGTCTTAGGTATTGCTATCCTTAGCACGCTTCTAAGCGCTGGATTTTCTTATAAGGTTTTATTTATATTCTCATCCTTATTGACATTCATTGGCGCGATAGCTTCATTATTTATCCTAGAATCAAAGAAAGATTATACCGGAATTGACAGAACTGAGGATAAACCTGTTATTATAGATTAATTGAGTATTTCCCCATAACCTATTAATCTCCAATGGCCATTAATGTTTCTTGCGATTCCTGCCTTGTTTCCTTTGAAAGGTATGACTGGTATCCTTAGTGATAGGTCGAGCTCATCGCCTTTGATCTTTTTTGTAAGCCCGATTGTTACAGAAGTATTTATTGAGAGCATCAAGTTTTCTGCAGCTTTAATAGGATCTATCGGCATTTTTCCCTGAGGGCCGTAAATTTCCTTGAATAAAGTATATTTTAATTTTAGCTCATTAGTTATCTCAGGTAGTTTGTCTTCATGGGAAGCCACGCATCCTGATAGGGAGTCTGTTTTTCCGACTGACATGTCTAATTCTGTTTCAATCGCAGAGCTTCCTCCAGGAGTCAATTCATCTACTTCTCTTGAACCTTTGAATAAGCTTTTTACTTTGGTTTTTATTGTCTTATAGTGCAATTGGTTAGCTTCCTTTAATGTTATCCCTGGCTTTATCTCTATTATATCTCCTTTTTTTATTATGCCCTGTTTTAGTGTTCCCCCTAATACTGCCCCGTGGAGATCTTTTGGTTTAGTTCCTGGACGGTTGATGTCAAAACTTCTTGCTATTAAAAAGATAGGCACATCTTTTTGTGACCTGTCAGGAACTTTGATACTGCATATCTGTTCATATATTTTTGAGATATTTATTCCCTGCTGCGCTGAAACAGGAATTATTGGAGCATTTTCGCCAATTGTTCCTTTAAGGAATTCTTTTAATTTTGTATAATTATCTTTTGCCTGTTCAACTGTAACTAAATCTATCTTATTTTGGACAACTATGATATCCTTGATGTTTTTTGCTTGCAGAGCCATCAGGTGCTCCTTTGTCTGCGGCTTTATCCCTTCATTAGCTGCAACTACTAAAATTGCAGCGTCAACTATGGCAGCTCCTGAGAGCATTGTTGCCATAAGCATCTCGTGGCCAGGCGCATCAACGAATGAGACATACCTTACAGGAGCTCCTTTTTTCTCTATATTGTAAACTGAATCCTTGTATATTATAGTGTCTGCATAGCCTAGTTTGATAGTTATACCTCTCTTTAATTCTTCAGAATGAGTATCTGTCCATTTTCCAGAGAGTTTTTGGAGCAAGGTTGTCTTTCCGTGGTCAATATGTCCAGCTATTATAATATTTATTGTTTCTAACTTCGAGATATCTTCCATTAAATATTTTAGAATAAGGGGGTTTTAAAGCGTTTGGGTTAGAAAAGTAAGATTTAAAAGGGATTTTTGGTGTATCTTTTTGTACAAATGGTAGCTGAAGAACCAGAACCCGAACGTAAGAATTATTCTTGTAAGGTACTTGGAGAGCTAATCGAAATGGCTTTTTCAAAAGGAATTTTTTCTTGCACATCCAGAGGAGCTGATGGTTTAGCATTAGTTTCTATTTCTGACTTGCCAAGAGATATGCCTTTTGAAGATAGGCGGTACGAAGTAGCTAAAAGAGCTTATAGCGGTCTGTTCCCCTATGGTTAGCATTATAAATAATTGAGGTCATTATTCTATCAGTATGGTCTTTAGGCAATGCTGAGCTTTTATCTTTTTTAAACAGAAAATCTTAAATAGTTAACATTACTATTGTATTACTATGGTAATGGATGTAGTTCAAGTGAGGCTAAGTGAAGGTCTTGTTCAAAAGATAGACAGTCTGGTGGATACAGGAGTTTATTCCAGCAGGTCTGATGTTGTTAGGGATGCTGTGAGAAGGCTTGTTCTGGACAAGCTTATTGGAATTATTCCGGACAGAAAAGATTCTGTCAGGGAAATAAGAAAGATTAGGAAAAAATTATCGAAGAAAAATTTAGATCTTGATGAAGTGAATAAGCTAGCGGATTAGATCTTCTGGTTTGCAAGTTGGGACTATATTTTTAGAGAACTTCATTAATTTTTTGTCCCTTGTAATTAATGTTGCATTTAGCCTTTTCGCTATTGCAATATGCAAATAATCATAGAGGCTTAGCTGTTTATGGATTCTTTCCCACTTTCTAGCTGTTTCATAATCCGAGGTAGTAGTTTTAATGATTTTAATAAAATCAGATTCTTTAAACATAGACTTGATTAAATAAAATTTTTCTTCTCCTTAAAATAAATTTCTTTTAGAATTATTGTTGACTAAAATCTTGTTTTTATTTTGATATGTTTTTTCAATAAATTTTTCAGTTATTTGCCAATAATGTTTCTCTTTTTTGAATAAATTTAGCCATATGCATGTATCAACATAGTAATTTATCATTTATTCCAAGAATAAGATTAGTTAATAAATAAAAGTCTCAAAATTGAGATTGTTTTAGAATTATTGAGCAGGTGCAGCTTCTGCCTGTGCTTCTGCCTTAGGGACTTCTTGAGGAACTTCAGGAGCTTTGTTCTGGTCAGGAAAGACATCTTTCAAAGCCTTATTTCCTGCTTTTACTACATTTAGATTTATTTGGACAGTCTTTTCTGATAATTGCTTTCCTCTGATAGTCTTTCTTAGTCTTAATCCGTTAGGAGTTTGGACTTTCTTTTTTCCTTCTCTTCTTGGCTTCTTATGCATTCCCCAGCCTTTTGTGAATAATACTTTCTTCAGTTCAGGGCCTTCAACGTCTGATTTATGAGGGAAACCTGCAATATCTGAAGCTCCTGTTACTAATAGTTCATAACCTTCAAGGTCCTCAGAAATGTCCTTTCCGTTAAGAGTATCTCCCAAGGATTTTCCTACAAAGTATTCACTAGAAGATTCTAGTTTCCACGCTTTTCCTTTTTCTGATATATTCAATTTGAAAGGCATAATTTGAAGAGAGAAATTGGGTTTTTAAAGTTTTAGTTGTATGAGTTAGCTTCAAAGAGGAAAGAAAGACTTATGTAAATGAAATCTTGATTTTGGGGATAGTTCCATTTCTGGGGCTTTGATTGATAAAGCGAGCATTTATTTCGTTTTATGATAATTTTATTTCAGGTTGACAAATCAGGTGGAGACATCTTTGAAAAGGATTATTCTATAGTGGTTGTCGCCAATAAGAAAAAAGTCTATGGAGTAAATATCCCTCAGAAAATCAAGGAGAGGTTAATTCATGAATATAAAAGATGAAATCTTGGTATTGGTGGATCTTCTGAGAAGAAGAGAAAGATGCGCTTGAGAATCAGGTTTCATACTGCTGTTGTGGTGGCTCTGATTGAATTTGCTATTAAAGATCTTAGTCATGTAAAAGATGTAAATATCCAAGTATGCAACGATTTCGATGGCCATTTTCATGAGATAAAAGATATGATATTCAAGCACATCTCACGGCTCATTCTTAAGTTAAAGCCAGAAGATATAATTATGGTTAAGTTCCAGAAACCTTCTTTGATAGATTCTGCTGGAAAGGCTTTTAGGAACAAAGAATCGAGTAAATTTAATAGCCTAATACTTGATGAAGAGAGGCTTATCAAGATCATAAAGAAATAAGCAGCAACCAGGGCTCAAAGAGCCGAATCCTATCTTGCCACGCACATCTTGCGAAGCGCCATAGCGCATTACTGCTTTATTTTATTTATGGTTTAGAGTATATAATATTTTCTATCTGTTTGGGAGAGCCTTAGAATTGAGACTTGGTGTTAAGCATATATTCTTATAATTAAAGAAGATATGAATATTTTTAAGACCCTGCAAATGGCCAGCTATCTACAATGCCGACTGCTAAGTGCACCCATACAGCTAGAAATATCAATACTATTGCCCCAATAGCCATGATCCTATGTGCAGGAAGAGTTATTTTTCTTGTAGCTGTATCAATGCCAAGACCGGTTACGAACAAAAGAGCTCCAGCGAAAATAAAATCACCGATCTTCCAGTTAAAGCCTTGCCCGTCCACTCCTGTGCCTATTGTCAATTGCAACGTCAAAGGCACTAATAGTATTAATCCAACCACAATCGCAATACGGATAATATTTTTGCTTTGCATATAATAATCAGATAATTATAGTTTAAATAGGTATCATATGTACAATTAGCTAGAGTATAGCTTAAAGGCATATAACCCTCTGTGATTTTGTCTTTTTCCGGATACTAATGATTAAATAATTATTTTTTATCTAATTAAGATGGAAAAGTCTTTAGCAGGATGGAGCAGCTTTAGGGTGAGTAATCTTGAAATAGAAAGTATTACCGAGGCAATTATGTCTTTATCTCTAGATGAAATTGATGAATTATGGATGGATTCTGGCTGGATTGATTCTGAAGCTGAAAATGATGGGAGAAATGCACTGCCTAACTGGAGGCTTGAAAAAATAAAGAAGGATAAACGCTTTGCTGAGGACAGTTTTATTAGCCTTGTGATGACTCCTATCAGGAATTAAGGGCCGCAGCAACTTTCTTGAATAATCTAGACAAGATATATCTTAAACATGGCAAGAAATTTTTATGAGTCTTCCACTTTCCCAGTCATCGGGACAAACTGAAACCTGCCGTGGTAAGTCATTGTTATCTTCTCGTTTTTGGTGATCTTGGTCATCAATTCGTGATCGTCTTCTTTGATAGGAATGACCATTATCCCATTTGGCTTTAATTGCTCTATTAGTCTAGTAGGTATTTCAGGGGCTGAAGCAGTTATTATTATTCTGTCGTAAGGCGCTTCTTCTTCATAGCCGTGATAACCGTCTTTATTTAGAATCAGGACATTGTCTAAGCCAATGTTTTTTGAGGCGAGTTTATGGAGATTTTTATTTATCTCTAAAGAGATTATTTTTCCTTTTTTTCCGGTTAAATGCGACATCACAGCAGCATTGTATCCGCTTCCTGTTCCTATCTCTAGTATCTTATTTCCTGGTTTAGTGCCTAAGAGCTTTAGCATATAAGCGACAGTATATGGCTGACTTGTTGTCTGGCCTTCTCCGATAGGAATAGCTATATTCTCATATGCAAAATCTTTCATTTTTCCAGGTATAAAATCTTCCCTTTTTACTTTTGACATTGAGATAATAACCCTGTTATCATCTATTCCCTGCATCCTTAATTCTCTTAATAGATCTGATTTAGTTTTCATATTATATTAAGGATGAAGAATTACTTAATTATGGCGATGTATAAAATAATCCGGCACGTTTAAATAAAAAAGATAGTTTATCCATCTATGTCCTGGAAAGAGGAATTAAAGAAAGAGGTTGAATTAGCTGATGACGAGGCTACTTTGGATAATTATAGCAAAGATGCCAGTATATTCCAGATAAAGCCTGAAGTAGTTATATTTCCTAAAAATTCTAACGAGGTTATAGAAACTGTGAAATTAATAAAGAAGAATAAGAAAAAAAATCCTTCCTTGAGCATTTCAGCCAGATCTGCGGGCACTGATATGACAGGAGGGCCATTAACTGAATCTATAGTTATGGATTTTACTAAGTATTTTAATAAGATTAATGGGATAGAAAATAATTCAGTCATTGTCCAGCCTGGAGTTTTCTTTAGGGATCTAGAGGAGAAGACCTTTGAGAAATATTTACTGTTTCCTACTTATCCAGCTAGTAAATCTATCTGCGCTGTTGGAGGGATGATAGCTAATAATTCTGGAGGGGAGAAGAGCACTAAATACGGCAAGACTGCTGACCATGTCTTAAGTTTGAAAATGGTCTTATCTGACGGAAAAGAATATGAATTTAAGAAACTGGATAAGAAAGAGCTTAACAAGAAATTAAGGAAGAAAGATTTTGAAGGCCAGATTTACAGGAAACTGTATAAGTTGATTGATAAGAATTATGAGTTGATACAGAAGAATAAGCCTATAGTGTCAAAGAATTCAGCAGGATATTATTTATGGGATGTTTATGATAAGAATAACTTTGACCTGACTAGATTATTCACAGGTTCGCAAGGAACTTTAGGAATAATTACAGAAGCTAAACTAGAACTTGTAAAGAAGTATAAACATTCAAGATTAGTTGTGTGTTTTTTGAAGGATACTGAATCACTAGCTAAATTCGTTAATGTGATCTTGCCGTTAGATCCGGAGAGCTTAGAGACTTTTGATGATAAGACCCTGAAGTTATCAATGAAATTCATGGGCGAGATCGGAAAGAAAATCGGCAAGAGCAAGCTTTCAATGTTCTGGAGCTTTAGGAAAGAGGCTTTTGTTTCATTACTACACGGATTTCCTAAATATGTTATATTAGTCGAGATGGTTGACGATGATGAGAATGCGCTATCTGAAAAAATTAGAAAGGTGCATGAAGAAGTAAAGAAAAATAAGATCCCTAATCTAGTCATGAAGTCTGAAGAAGCTGGTAAAAAATACTGGACAATGAGAAGGGAGAGCTTTAATCTTCTAAGGCATAAGATAAAGGACAAGCAAGCAACAGCTTTTATTGATGATTTTATTATCAATCCGGAGAGTTTGCCTGAATTTATCCCTAAGTTAGAAGCAATACTGAAAGAGCATAAGATAGATCTGACATTATTAGGGCATGCAGGAAGCGGGAATTTCCATATCATTCCTTTGATGGATCTTAGTAAGGAAGAAGAGAGGGCTAAAATTCCTGTTGTTTCAGAGAAGGTCTATGACTTAGTCAGAGAGTATAAAGGGTCTATTACAGCCGAGCATAATGATGGATTGATTAGAACTCCATATTTAGGAAAGATGTTCACTCCAGAAATGCTCAAGTTATTTGAAGAAGTGAAGAAAATCTTAGATCCTTTAGATATTTTTAATCCTGGCAAAAAAGTTAACGGGAATATGGATTATGCGATGAGGCATGTTAAGAGGGATTAGATCCATCGAGAACTTTAACAAGTTCTGATAGCTCTTGATATCTTGGGTCTTCAGGAGCTATTTCTTCGCAAGGATATGAGGAACTGTCTCTTATTTCTATAGCTCCCGAGTCTGTGGGAATAAGCTTGCTTGCGCATATACTTATTAGATAGATAGTATTTCCTTTGATTGCTGGCAAGGCGAACTCTTTGGCGTGCAGGTCATTTCTGTAGAATACCCCAAGGTTTGACCATGGAACTGGTTTTACCGTGTCTGGCCAGAAATTGATTACGTCTCCTCTCTCTAATTCGGCTAACTGATATTCATGGCAGATATCTTTTCTCATATTCCCCAGTCTTCAGTCTTTCTTCTCTTTATATCGGCTATTTCTGCGATGGCTTTTATTTCGCTTTGTGACAATAAAGATTTATTTTCCTTGAAGTTTTTAAATTGTGATTCTGAGATGTTTGAGTAGAGGAATTTAGTTTCTTTTAACTGCCTGTCAAAAGTAATTCCAGGCAATGCCATCGCCACTTCCATTCCTTCTGTTGCTTCTTCAACCGAGTGCTTTTCTGACTGAATGGCTTTTACTCTTGCTATTTGATTATCGTCCTGGTCTATTAGTGATAAGTGGGTCTTGAGTTTTCCCGCTAAAACCTTTACACCGAAGATTGCAGGGTTAGAGTTCCTGAAGACATATTGAGGAAGAATTTCTAACTTGCAGATTGTAGCTAAACCCATAAGTTTCTCTCTTTCCAGTTCAGCCATTTTTTCTTTTCTCCATTTATCCAGATCCTCTATTAACCTGTAAACGACTTCATTAGTGAATACTTTGATATTCCCTAATTCCAAATCCTCCTCAACTTCTGTATTGAATCCGACTATTACAGCGTCTAGAGGATTTATCTGTAAATTAGCTTTTGCAGAGATCAAGTCTGTTTTTCCTATTGGCCCTATTCCAGCTTTTACAACCTGGATATTTGCTTGTTTTAGCAAGGTCATCAAAGCTTCTAAGCTTCCCAAAGAATCTGCTTTTATTATAATACCTTGTTTATCAGTGTCAATAGCTCCTGAGATCTCTTTCTTGAATTGTTCTTTTAATTTTTCAAAGTTATCTCTAAGTATCTGGAAAGGCATTCCCGGCAATAGTCCTTCTTTATTTGTTAACTGGATCCTTATCCCTGTTGCAGCAGTTACTTTTTCTTTGTTCTCATATTTATTTGATAAAGGCTTTATTTCATGTAATGACCTTATTTTCGCAGTGATTGCCCCGTCAAAAGTCGCTATGACGAGTTCATCGCTTTCTTTCAATTCTCCATCATACAAGATTGCTTCTACATTTTCCATAGTCCTTTCTTTCTTGATCTCTAAAATGATCCCTCTTGCCTCTTCTGAAAGTTTTAATCTCTCTGTTAAAAATTTCTGTGATAATCCTGCCAAGACAAATAACAATTCAGGTATTCCTTGTTTAGTTCTAGCTGAACACGGGACTATCGCCACTTTTTTTGTGAAGTCTGACATTTCATAAAATAATTCAGAATCAAAACCATGGTTCTGTAATGCTCCCTGGAAAGTCAATAGCGCAGTATCAAAATCATTCCTTACGTGTAAAGGAAGCATATCGATAGACTGTTTTATTGTATCCCTTTTCTGCCAGCCTGAGATAGTATCTATTTTATTTAATGCAATCACAAAAGGAGTTTTATTAGATTTTAAGATTGAGATTACTTCTGCTGTCTGCGGCTTTATTCCTTCCTTTATATCTACCACTAGGATAGCTAAGTCCGCTAAAGATCCTCCTCTCTTTCTTAAGTTAGTGAATGCTGCGTGGCCTGGAGTGTCTATGAAAAGAAATCCCGGAATCTTTAGATCTATTCCTGCCTGTTTTATCAAAGGACAAGCTTTGTAAATCTGCTCAAGAGGATATTTAGTGAAAGATATCTTTTGAGTGATGCCTCCTGCTTCACCTTCCTGAATAGAGCTTCCCCTAAAACAATCTAAAATAGAAGTTTTTCCGTGGTCAACATGACCTGCTACTGTTACGATACTCTGGCGGATTGTCATAAAAATACTAAACTTTAAGTGCTTTTAAAGATAATCTTTGACCAATTGAGAGAAGAGCAATATTTTAATAGGCCATAATAATAATTTCAATATGATATCCATCCAGGAATTAGAGAGACTAATAGAGCCCTATGAAACATCAGGTTGGGGAGGATCGGATGGATTCGGTAACACTTATCAAGAATATAGAAGAGGAGAGGCAACCTCGAGGCTAGATACTGCCAAATGGTTCTTTGCAAGAAGGCCGCAAGAAATTTATAGAAATGAACTAGTCAGAGTCATAACTGAATTAGGTATTAGCTTAACTGGCAGTCAAAATTCGGATAACTAGTTATTGGTTGCTATATCGAGAGACAATAATTATACTTTTAAAGGCTTTTGTGATGTGATTCTATGCGAAGAGAAGAATTGGAAGGAAGATTTATCGCCTTACAGTATAGCTATGGTTCTTTTTGGGGAGAGGATGAGGCTGAAGGCAATGATTTACTTACTGTCTGGAAAGTAAGGAATGGGGAGTTAGATATGGTTTACCATCCCGGAGAGCCGTTTAGTCATGACAATAAAAGAGCTATCAAATATCTAAAAGAACATGAAATAAGAATAGTTTATATTCCTACATGGGAAGCACTTACTAAGAATAGCACATTCTTAGACCTGGAAACAGACAACGAGGATGAGGGAGAGCATACCGATGAAGAAGGCGCTTCGTCTGATTGGCGTTATTATGATACAATTTGTGAAGGCGAGGAAAACTGGCATCTTTTAAGGGACGGCGGCTTAGAGATAAAATTATTCGATCTTGATGATTGAGTAATATATTTTCCAATATAACTTTGTTTTTAAAGGTTAATGATATATTGATTCGATGGTAGATGACTACTACATGAGACTTGTTTCTAAAGATGACATAATGGGAACTGTTAGGGTAGTTATTGAAACAGCTCCTGGTTTTTCAGGTTGTGAGAATTGGCCTGGAGAAGTGCTCCTTAAGAAAAATCAATATGAGAGAATCACAATGGGGAATGAGGCTGATGAAAACGGAAGGATTGCGTATAATGTCTATGCATTTAATGATATTCTAAGAAACACTAATGCTAAAAGGGCAAAAATAAATCCTAAATCTAACCTTGATGGGAAGATCAGTGATGACGAAGTGATAAAGCTTGTTAGGGATTCCAAGGATGATAGTGGAGAGATAAGCAAATAAGATTAATCACATTTCCTGTCTTATTTGTCAAAAACATTTATCTAATATTTCTTTATTTAGCTTGATGGACTTGTCGCACTCTTGTTTGAGATGCCATGATAAGCTTGGTTTAAAGTAGGCATTTTCTACACTCTTGCCTTTTTCTTGCACTACTTTAACTGCCGGTACAAAGTCTCCATCCCCAGAGACAAGAATGGCGACATCGAATGTATTTTCGTATGCTCCTTTGACCATATCTACTGCTATGTGGATGTCATCCCCTTTAACTACATAGTAGAATTGGCCTGTGTCTTTTATCTTTCTCTTTTGCAGCCTGCTTAGAATCAATTTTACTTTTTCAGTTGATTTAACCTTCTCAAAAAATCTCTGTTGTTTTGCATAAGCCTCTGGACTAGACTTATAATCTAGAGGAGCATTATAGTAGTAAATTCTTAATAGATCTCTTTTATTGCCTGTTAGAATCTCTCCGAGTTTTAGAAAATTAAAATTTGTTAACGATCTTTCCTCTCCATATGTGCTTTTTAGTCCATAGTAAAAATTACTTCCGTCAATGAATAAGGCTACTTTTTTCATAAGAGGATTAGACAAAGCATTATTTATAATAATTTAGATAATAAAAACCCAGTCTTGCCGAAGCAATACTGGGGAGTATATACTGTTTACTGTTTACTATTACTTAAAAACCTTTCTGTCTTACATTTCCTGTTCTTCAGGAGTTTCGCCTTCTTCCAATGATTGCTGTTTTTGAGAAGAACCTTTCTTAAATTTATCTTGATCCTCTGAGGATGCCTCTTCCTCAAGGTCATTCTCATCAATTGAGTTTATCGCATCTTTGAATGCTTTGAATTGATTTGCAGGTATTCTTGTTCCGGCTTTAGTGAAACCTGTATATCTCTCAGAGCGGACAAATTCTCTTATTGTCAGACCTCTCTTGCCTCCAAAATCATCTATTCTTATCACAATATCTGTCTCAGGATTCTTTGTTATTCTGTCTATATCTTTTTCCATAAATTACTTAGCTTGGAGTCTTTTATAAAGATTTGGATTTTTAAGCAGATTTTAGAGTGCCGTCTACTCTAGAGAAAGGATTCCACCCGTAAGCTTCCCATAGCGATGGATTATATTCTACTGTGACTTCCCTAGGAGCAAGATAGCCATTGAAGTAAACCTGATTAGGGTTATCAAAAGTTAATCTTTTCACATTATCTTCTTTCATGCCTGCTTCCCTTAGAAGGTGGATCATCATAGGATAAAATGGCTCTACAGGAATCCCTGATTTATGAGGGGGCCCTATTTTTTGGTCAAATGGATGAGATGCGTGATCAGTCCCTATTGTGTGCGTTCTTCCTGCCAAACCGTATTCCAATAATCTTTCCTGCATTTCCTTCGGCCTTAAGGGAGGATTCATCTTGACGCCATTTCCGTGAATAGGATAGTCATCTTCTATATTCAGAAACATGTGATGAGGAGTTGTTTCATACATAACCTTGAAAGGCGGATCAAACTTCACAAGCTTATCCCCTAAATCTATTGTATCAGGATTAGATGTATGTTTAACAAGAAATATTCCCTTAAAACCTGCATCATAAGCAAAACCAAACTGCCTTTCAAACTGTATGACTTCTGATTCAGGGCATTGCCTGTATGCATGAGTCTCTGGACGAGAAGGATCGAATTCAATCTTGAACATATCTTCATCTTCTAAGTGCATTTCTCTAACTATCTTTCCCCTTGGGGAATTGGAAGTTTCTTGCCAGGAATATTTTTGGTCAGGATGAGCGATAATTTCTAATTTTTCACTTTTTGTTGTTCGAGCCATAAAAGATTTAGCAGTGACAACTCTTGGATTAAACCAAATAAGATCCAGGGCTTCTTTGATTTGGTCAGGGTTGCTGGTCAAAGCCACCGCTATACCATGGTTGATATCCATCGCACCCATTTTTTGTCTTACTATATCGATCTGCTTGATCCTCCTGCAAATATTTATTCTATTATGGAGGTACGGCTCAGGATTTGGCTCTTCAACTGCAGCCCTTAGCCCGACAGCTTTTGCGTCCCTGAAAAATAATTCTGCGAAAGAAGGTTTGACCTGAGAATATTCGTTCCCCCTTAGATGAACATGGCCATCTATAGGGCTCCAGTATGTTACTCTGACCATATATTTCAAATATAGAAATACTATTAAAAGGTATGGGAGTACTAACAGGTAAAAAATGAAAGTAACAACTTGCTAAACATGGGCATGATGTTTATAAGAAATTGTATGAGGAGTTTTTAGATAAACTATAAAAAACCGCTCCTGATTCTTTAATTATGAAGCCATTTAAGATTGGAAGAGTAAAAGTGCCTAATAGACTATTCTTGTCTCCTATGGTAGATGTGACTGATTTGGCTTATAGAATGATCTGCAGGAAATACGGAGCAGGAATGGCTTATACTGAGATGATCTATATAGATGCAATATTGCATGAGAATGAAAAGACCAAGAAATTAATGCTTACTTCTAAAGAGGATAAGCCTGTTGGCCTGCAGATTACAGGAAATAATGTCTCTGAATTCGAAAAGTTTGCAAAACTTCCTTTAGTAAGGGATTATGATCTGATAGACATAAATTGCGGATGCCCTTCGATCAGGATAACTGGAAATGAAGCTGGAAGTTATTTGCTAAAGAATCCTAGCAAAATAGGCGGGATGATAAGGACATTAAAAAATGAAGGGCTTACTGTCACAGCAAAGATCAGATTAGGATTCAAGGAAAATAATGCGATTAAAATAGCAAAAGAAATAGAGAATGCTGGAGCTGATTTATTGACTGTGCATGCAAGATTAGCTACTGATGGAAGAAGCACTCCTGCAGACTGGAAATGGATAAAAAAAATAAAGGGCGATATAGGAATACCTGTTGTAGGAAACGGAGACGTCTTTTCAGGTAAACATGCTGCTGAAATGCTGGACATTTGCGATGGAGTGATGGTCGCAAGAGGAGCCATAGGAAATCCCCTTATTTTTAAGGAAATAACTCATTATCTAAAAACAGGCAAAGAGAAAAAATTTGATTTTAAGGATAAGATAAAATCATTCAAGGAATATCTTCAATTAGTAAAGAAATACGATATTATAGATATAGGAAGAATAAAATATATTGGGGGAAGTTTTATCAAGGATTTCGAAGGTGCGGCAAAGGCGCGTGAACAGTTCACTAGATTGAAGACATTTGAAGAAATAAATAATTTTGCTAAAATCTTATGAAAACCAGAATAATAAAAATTGACAGTAAAAATATTAGCACTGCCAAGATAAATGAAGCTGCGAGAATAATAAAAAAAGGCGGTGTAGTTGCTTTTCCTACAGAGACAGTTTACGGACTAGGGGCAAACGGATTAGATAAAAAAGCAGTCAGGAAAATATTTTTGGCGAAAGGCCGTCCTCAGGATAATCCTTTGATACTTCATGTTTCCGGAATAGACCAGGTAAACTATTTAGTTAATAAAACTCCTGAGAAAGCAGCTAAACTAATGGAAAGATTCTGGCCAGGGCCTCTTACACTAGTCATGAAAAAATCAAAAGCTGTTCCTAAGGCTGTTACAGCAGGTTTAGATAGTGTAGCAATCAGGATGCCTAAAAATAAGATCTCTTTAGAACTTATCAAAGAGTCAGGCTGTCCGCTGGCTGCACCTTCAGCGAATATTTCCGGAAAGCCAAGCCCAACCCTTGCTGAACATGTAATTGACGATCTTAACGGCAGGATCGACGCTGTGATAGATGGCGGAAAGGTGGATATTGGAATAGAATCTACTGTATTAGACATGACCCAAGAGATCCCTCAAATACTAAGGCTAGGAAAAATAACCAAGAAACAAATTGAAAAAGTAATCGGAAGAGTAAATGATAAGAATATTTCAGATAATAAGCCAAGATCCCCTGGAATGAAATATAGGCATTATTCCCCAAATGCACAGGTTATTTTAGTAAAGAGCAACAAGGAATCTAAGTTGATCTCTGAGAAGCATTCTAAGAAAAAAATCAGGATCTTAAAATATGAAAATGAAATCAAAATGGCTAAAAATCTGTTCAAAGATTTCAGGGAAAGTGATAAAGAAGGCTATGATATAATAATCGTATTTGAACCAAAAGGAAAGGAATTCGGGAGTGCAATTCTTGACAGGCTTAAAAAAGCAAGCAAATAACTTCGATAAAATATTATTCTTCATAAGCTTTAAATAGGTAAACTTTGTAATGACTACGCTCCAAAATTTACAGGAATCTTAAAATGACCAATTTTTATCATCAAGAAGGAAGAAATGAATTAACCCGTCAACACGGGCATAGAAAGTTAAGCAGAGCCATGGATTATGTTAGCGGCAGACTTTTTCCTCAAAAACCAAACACTGGAAATATAGTGATAGATTATGGAGTCCCAACAAAACCGAATACAGGAATTTATTCTCCTAATAGAGGGTATGAATTAATATTTTTTGACGCTCCAAGAGCTTTGCTAGCTTCAGAAAATTCAAGGGGAATGCCGGATATACGTAGATTCCTGGGAATATTAGGAGATATTGGGAGTGAAAAAGATTATATCAACCGGATAGCCCCTAATGCAACCTATCGTGCAGATTTTAGATTTAGCGGGACTGGAATCACGGCCTCTTTTCCGGGAGAGCTTCCGGATGAAAGCAAGGAACTCATGGATGAGATCAGAGATAGATATGGTATCGAGTCCAGAAGGTCAGAATCTGATGAGAAACTATTAAAATCCCTGCTTAATTCTATATTTAATGGTTTATCTATATAATACTCTGACTAGGAAGAAAGATAAATTTAAGCCTATTAAAGACAAGAAAGTTGGATTATATTCGTGCGGGCCGACTGTTTATTGGTATCAGCATATTGGGAACATGAGGAGCTATATTTTTGCAGACATCTTAAAGAGAGTCTTGCTGTATAATAATTATAGTGTTAAGCATATAATCAATGTGACTGATGTTGGGCACTTGACTTCTGACTCTGATGAAGGTGAGGACAAGATGGAGAAAGCTGCTATTAAAGAAGGAAGGAAAGCTGAAGATATTGCTAAACATTATTTTGATGTTTTCCTGCAGGATTTAGGAAAATTAAACATATTGATGCCTGACAAATTCCCTAAAGCGACTATGCATATCAAGGAGCAGATTGACTTAATTAAGAAATTAGAAAAAAAAGGATTTACTTATGAGACTAGCGACGGGATCTATTTTGACAGCGCTAAATTCAAGGATTATGGCAAGTTAGCCAGATTGAATGTGAAGGGTCTGCAGGTTGGAAAGAGAGTAGATATTGGAGAGAAGAGACACGCTACTGATTTCGCTTTATGGAAATTTTCTTCAGCTCCTGGAGTAAGGCAGCAGGAATGGGATTCTCCATGGGGAACCGGGTTTCCTGGATGGCATATTGAGTGTTCTGCTATGTCTATGAAATATTTAGGAGAGCATTTTGATATACATACAGGGGGAGAAGACCATATTCCAGTGCATCATACTAACGAGATAGCGCAAAGTGAAGCTGCAACAGGGAAGAAATTTGTCAATTACTGGATGCACGGAGCTTTTCTAACATTTAAGGGAGAGAAAGTAAGCAAGAGCAAGGGCGGATTATATACAGTGACTGAACTTCAAGATGAGGGATTTGATCCTCTGCATTTTAGGTATCTATGCTTATTAACAAGCTATCGAAAGCCGTTGAATTTCAGCCTTGATAATCTGGATTCTGCGAAGAATGCTTATGAAAGGATAAAGAGGAAAATAATTGAATTACGAAAAGAGGAGCATAAAGGCATTGATAAGACTAAGACTTATGAATCTGAATTCCTAAAAGCGATAAATGATGACTTGAACATGCCTAAATCTTTAGATGTATTCTGGAAAGTTTTGGATGACTTTGATTTTGATGTTAAAAAGAAGCTAAAATTACTCGAGAAATTTGATGAAGTTTTAGGGCTGAGAATTAAAGAGATGAAGGAGGAAGAGATAAGCATTCCAAAAGATGTCCAGAAATTAATTGATGAAAGGGAAGAAGCTAGAAAAAATAAAAATTGGGAGAGGGCTGATATACTTAGAGATATGATAAAGAAGAAAGGGTATGAGTTAGAGGATACTCCTGAAGGGATGAAGGTTAGGAAAAATTAAGATTTATAAATCTGCAAATTCATCTAGCAATATGAAAAAGAGGTATTTAGCGTGGGGAGCGCTTAGGATAGCGTTTGGATTGATTTTTCTCTGGGCTTTTGTTGATAAATTATTCGGGCTTGGTTTTGCTACAGCTGCCGGGAGCGCCTGGATCAGGGGAGGCTCTCCAACAACAGGATTTTTGACTCACGCAGTGAAAGGGCCCTTTGCAGGATTCTATAATCTTCTAGCAGGAAATATATTTATTGATGTATTATTTATGGCAGGACTGTTATTGATGGGCTTAGCTTTGATTAGCGGAGTGATGGTAAGAATAGGAAGCCTTGCAGGAGCTTTGCTTATGCTATTCATGTGGTTATCCTTGCTTCCTCCGGAGAATAATCCTTTGATAGATGAGCATATAATCTACTTGATAGCGCTGATTGGATTATCTTATGTGCATGCAGGAAAATACCTAGGATTCGGCACTTGGTGGACGCACCACAGATTTGTCAAAAAGTATCCTATTTTGGAATGATCAGGCAGATTTAGGTAATATTATTGTAAAAGTATCTAATACTTCTTCTCTTGAATTCCCAGAATAAACTATTGAGAGGCCTCTTTCATTACTAAAGTGCTCCGCTAAGCGGTGCAGCATATCATAATTAGCTATTGCGCCTCTTTCTATTGATCCATATTGTGCAAGTTGCTCTGGAGAAACTTCCTCTGTCCTTAATTGGCTTAATCTTTCCCAGGAGTCACGGAATTTATTCAATAATATTCCTGGACCGATTACTTTATTCAGGAATTTGTCAGGAACATCTTTTTTTCCCACATATTCGGAGGTTAAGAGCGCTGCTAAGGCCATCCCACTCATAGTTCCCATTAAAATTGTCCCAAGTATATAATTATTAGGTAGGTCAGGGGACAAAGCCAAGGCTCCTCCAAGTATGCATCCAGGTATAGCCCCTAAAGGAACTGTATATTTTAGTAAATTTAATTCATAATCCTTCTTTGCATCTTCGAGAATAGGTCTAGACAGAATTTGACCGATTTTATTGACCCTGACCTCTAAATCTCCATCCGAATCTTGATAAACTGCGCCTTGAGACAAATCCCTAATAAGTGTGGCTCTTTGGGAAGGAATATCTGCATCAAACATTGAATTAATTTGGTTTATCAAGCCAGAGTATTCCTGAGTTGATTCCGAGGATGTATTTAGCCTTTTGTTTATTGTGCCTCTTACAGGTTTGGCAGAGGCAGGATCTTCAATAATACATAATTGGGAGAATCCTTCTATTCCAGGAATTTCTTCATAAGCGCTAATCATTTGTCCATTAAGGCCTTTAAGTCTCTCAACTCTGGTGCTTCTACCAAATTCTGTATCAAGCCCCATAACTCTGAATTCGACTAATTCTTCAGACTGTGTAGCTTCAGGTTCATTTACGGTTTCTATCATAAATTAATTCCTTTTTAGAGAGTATTTAAATCTTTCTATTTTGTTACTACTTAACAGAGATTAATTAAGTTCTTTCCCAATCCATTTCATTATAATCCCTGAAAGATAATCGATCTCTTTATCTGTCAATTCCTTATCTTTAGGAAAGCCATGCCATTTTTCTATGCATTTTCTGCAGCAGGAAGCTGTTGCATGCATAGCGATAAAGACAGGATGGCCTTTGAAAGGAGTCTGTTTTCCATCGTTTTTTGGCTTTATTTTTATCCTTTTGTTCAGGAAATCCAAGGAATGTTCTTTTATTTTATCAAGGCCTTTCTCTTTTATGTAGAATTTGTCCTTAACAGAAAGGTGAAAAGAGCTTCTGAATCCTGACTTTTGGAGTTTTTCGAATATCATCTTGGCACTATCAATTTTCTTGCCGGGGCTATCAATCCATCCATACTGCCTGAAAGAGGTTTTATCATTGTCACATCAGGAGAGTTAGGATCGTACAATGGAACATTTGCTATCTCAGTATAGCCTTGCCTGACTAGAAACTTAATAATTTCCTGTTGGTCAGATCTGGCATCTAATATTACTCCTGAGTATTTATCTGAGTTATCTGCTTCTACTTGCCTGAGCATAAATGCAGCAAACAATCTGTTCCTTAATGATGGATGGACTCTAAGATTTTTCAACTCTAAAAATGAATTGTTTCTTTTGTTTTCTTGATAGATGGCATTACCTATTAATTGTCTTCCACTGATAGCCATCACAGCTTTCTTGTAGCCAGCATCTAATTCGTGCTCGGTTCTCTCAACCCATGAATGATAATCTGGATAACTAAGATCCTGAGCTGAGATGAAATCAATCAGATCCTTTAATTCTGATCTGTCTTCCAAAGACCTAAAGATAAAATTAAAACCCATAATCACAATGAAAATCAAGAATATAAGAATATTATTGTGATTATATTCTTGCCCTTCTTAACAGGTTAGCATTTGTAACAACCGTCACAGAAGATAACGCCATGGCTATCTCAGCTATTACAGGATGCAATACCCCTCCAATAGCTAAAGGAATAGTGATAACATTATAAGCAAAAGCCCAGAAGAGGTTCTGCTTTATCTTCCTGAAAGTTGCTTTTGAAAGATTTATTGCTTGCACAGAACCTTCTAAAGATCCTCTTGCCAAAACTATATCGCCAGCTTCTATAGCTATATCTGTCCCTGTTCCCATTGCTATTCCTACATTTGCCTGCTTTAATGCAGGAGCATCATTTATTCCGTCTCCGACAAAAGCGACAAAACCTTCTTTTTGCAATTCTTCGACCTTTTTTGCCTTGTCTTCAGGAAGAACATTTGCTATGACCTTCTCTATCCCTACTATTTTGGCAATAGCTAAAGCAGTCCTTTCATTATCTCCTGTGATCATCACTGTCTTATAGCCTGATTCATTTAGTTTCTTGATCGCTTCCTTGGAATCTTCCTTGACTGCATCTGCGACAGCGATAGCTCCAAGGACTTTTTTGTTTTTGGCAATTATCATAGTAGTCTTGCCATTATTTTCAAAGCTCTCTATCTCTTCTCTTATCACTTTCAGGTCGATCTTTCTTTCATTCATTAACGTCTGGTTGCCAATCAATATCAAGTCTCGCCCGATCTTTCCTTCTAAACCTCTGCCTCTTAATATCTTGAAGGAAGTCACTTTCTTGTAAAACCTCAGACCTGCTTTATTCACTATAGCTTTAGCTACCGGATGCTCTGAAAGATTTTCTAAACTCGCTGCAATCAACAAAAGATCTTTTTCTTTTATTTTAACAGTCTTTATATTAGTGACTTCTGGCTTTCCTTTTGTTATTGTTCCAGTTTTGTCAAATACTATTGTCTTGACTTCTTTCATTGTCTGGATAGCTTCGCCTTTCCTGATCAATATTCCTTTTTTTGCCCCGATGCCTGAGCCTACCATCAAGGCGATTGGTGTTGCTAAACCTAATGCGCAAGGACAAGCGATTACTAGAACAGCTATAGCTATCCCTAAGGATTTACTAAGGTCTCCTGTAAAGATAAACCAGGCTATTGTTGAAATTAAAGCAAGAATCAGTATTATTGGGACAAAAACGTTTGTTATCTTATCAGCAAACTTCTGTATAGGTATTTTTGTCCCTTGGGCCTCTTCAACTAGCTTTATGATATTTGCAAGGAAAGTATCTTTTCCCACTTTTGTAGCTTTGATATATAGGATTCCGTCCTGATTGACTGTGGCGCCTATCACGTTATCCCCCTTAGTCTTGTCTACTGGCAGGCTTTCCCCAGTGACCATGGATTCGTCAACAGAACTTTCCCCCTTTATGACAATTCCATCTGTAGGAATTTTTTCCCCTGGCTTTATTATAATTATATCACCTACCTTAACTTCAGATATCTCGATCTCAATTTCTTGTTTATCTCTTAATACTCTTGCTTTTTTTGCTCCAAGTTCCAGTAATTTTTTTATTTCTTGCGAAGCTCGGCCTCTAGCCTTTGATTCAATGAATTTTCCGGTTATGAAAATAGCCATTATCATTGATGATATCCCTGAATAGTCAGCGACAAAGTCAAAATAACTTAATATTCCGGTAATATATGCCACAATCGTTCCTAACGCGATAAGGGAATCCATATTAAAATAAAAAGTAAATATTCCCCTGATTCCTGATTTTATTGTTGGCCAGCCGAAAATAAAAATTACCGGAAAACCTAAGATTAACAATAGAAATGGCATGACTTCCATAGAGATTAATGGAAAACCTAAAATAAATCCCGAATACATAATGAAAGCTATTGGAATAGTGAAGAGCCAAGCTCCAATGAGTTTCTTTTTCCACATGTTTATCTCTTTTTCCTCAAGAGATTCATGATTATTCATTCTCCTTCCACCTCTTCAAGCTTATAGCCTCCTGCTCTTGAGACAGCTTTTTTAAGATCCTCTTCAGAAACTCTATCTTCTGCTTCAATAAATGCCTTTCTTGCCATCACATTCACATTAGCTTCCTTTATGCCTTTGACTTTTTTCAGGCTTCTCTCTATGTTTGTCCCGCACGAAGCGCAGTGCATTCCTGTTATGATTAGTTTCAATTTTCTCATTAGTTAATTTCCTCCTTTCATTCTACTATCAATGTTCCTGTTCCCATTCCCATGCTACAGGCGAAAACGTATTTGCCTTTTTTAGTTGGTGTGAATTCAATGCTATCTGACGGAGTTTTAAGATACTCATGGATTCCAAAATCCCTGATAGTGAAATCCCTGAAGCAGCCAATAACACTCTCGTCAAGAGTTATTCTTACAGGCTGGCTGACTTTTACTTTTACAGTGTTTGGATAGTAATTATAGTTTTTCATTCCTATCACTATTTCCTGAACATCCTCCTCTCCAGATAATTGAGTTATTTTCTTGCCCTTGCTGAAATCAATCATGAAATATCCTGCTATAATTAAAATAATAAATATTCCTGCTAAATATTTTATTGTCTGGTTCATTGGAATAATTGGCTCCTTGGACCTATTACTATCATTAATGTTGTCAACACTGTCAATATAGAACTCCATACAATGGTATAGAGTGTGCTGTCTTTATGGAGTCTTTCTGAATTTCTTGTTTCAATATAGATCATATAGTTCAATCCAAGTATGATAACTGCAGATATTAAAAATATCACTATAGCAGCAGCTTTAAGATTGTCATTTATCATCATAATTGCTGTCATCGCGCCCATCAATCCACCCATGAAACCGGCCATTATGCCTTCCATGAATCCCATGATGCCGCAGCATTTTCCGTTTGTTGTCCCAAAAAATATGCCTATGGCCATTCCAAAGACACTGCCCCAGAACATCCCATTAGTGGAGCCGACATAAAATGCTGACAGAAATCCAGACATCATCCCTATAGTCATGCCAATCATCATTCCAGTCATGCAGGGAAATAGCCTGAAAGCCCTAACTTGCCTTATCGATGGCAGAATTACTGCATAGCTTAAGATTGCAAAGAAAATGAAAAAACCATATCTTGGTATAAAATCCTCAATATGCTTTAATCTTGCAAAATATAATATTCCTAGAATTATAAATGATGCCAGTAAAGATATGAAGATAGTTTTCACTAATTCGCTCTCAACACTATCTTTTTTGTTTAGTTCCTTAGCGAATTCTTTCCATGACATGTTGAAACTAGAATTATTTATTATTAAAGCGCTTTTGTGAAACTAGTTTCACATCAAAAGCTTCTTAAATCGGCTATCGTTTATATTAAAATGGAAAACAGAAGCGTAGGTTATTTGCTCTTTGGAATATCCCTGCTGGTCATCGTGATAATATTCATGTTCCATAATACTCTGACAAGCTTTGTTGATTCAAGCTGCACTATAGCACATGGAGGGGAATACTGCCCAATGTATGACACAATTGATCAGCAGACTTATTTAGCACTGGGAATTGTTGGGCTATTGATTATTGTTTCATTAGTTCTAATGTTCTCTAAGCCTCAGAAGGAAATCATAATAAAAAAAGTTGAGAAGAAAAATATTAGGAAGAAATTAAATATCTCTGACCTGAGGGCAGAGGACAAGCAGGTGCTAAGATTAATCCAGGAAAATAAGGCAATATTCCAGGCAAACTTAATAGAAAAGACAGGTTTTGGAAAAGCAAAGATGACAAGGATAATAGACAGGCTCGAAGGAAAGGGATTTGTTGAAAGAAAAAGACGAGGGATGACAAACGTTATCGTATTTAATGATACACTTAAATTATAAATTTATTATTTGATTATTTCTAGAGTAATTATGAATAGAATGCTTCTTTCAAGTCCTCTTCTATCTGCTGTAACCTTTTCCATACTGAATTCAATGCATTCTGCATATCTGATATTGAATCATTCAATTCATGCAATTTCCTTAAAGCATCCACTATTTTATCGTTTGATCTTTGCCTTTCTAATTTTATTAGCTTATCATCTATTCTTGATTTTTGATGAAGAAGCTCCTCTCTAGTTACTTGCTTCTCTTCTGCCTTGTCCTTGACGGACTCCATCTTATTCATTATCATTTTAGACTGTTCTCCTAGAAATACCTAAGAAGTATTTATTCAACTATAAAATTGCCTTCCATCCCGTTGGCCCTGTGTTGGCCGACGCTGCAGTAGTATTTGAATGATCCCTTCTTATCTGCAATGAACTCAACTGTTGATGTACTACCCGGGCTAACCCTCTCAGTTTTAGCATTGAATTCATCTATAGCCCAGTCGTGGAATCCTTCAGAGCTTGAGAATTCAATCCTTACTCTGTCGCCTTCATTGACCACTATATCTGGATTTTCTACGCCATCAATATAGAATCTCAAATGTGATGAATCAATAACAAATGTTTTGACATTTTCATTAGAATCAACATTGGCATTATTTCCAGAATCGATAGAAGGGCTTTCTGCAGTGCTTGAGCCAGTCATGGATAGAGCGAATATAGCTATTACTGCAATAACAACAATAACACCTAAACCTATCATCAACTGTTTATTCATGTTCAGAAAAAATAAAAACCCTATTTAAATGTTATGATGTCAACTTCCTTAATTTGTTATCGAGGCAGTATTTATCAGGGCCATTTAGGAAAATTGCCAGTGTTGCAAGGGACAGACCGAAATCTCTCGCTCCTAAATCGTTGAATCCTAGTGTTAATGATATTATGAAAAGATGGATTGATAATATTAACGAAGCGATTCTGGTGAATAAGCCCAATATCAATAATGATCCAAGGCTTAATTCTAGAACTGCATTCAATATGACTAATTTTTCAGCAGCTAGACCAAATATCAAAGCAAAATTAGGGATAAAACCTGCCCACTCTGCAGGGGAAGTTATCTGCTGGAACCCGAAATATAGAAAGACTAAGCTCATTGAGATCCTTAGCAAAGGCTTAGCGAATTTTTCTAATTTCATTAAGTTAATAGAACTGTTTTTATTATAAATCTTTAGATGAGCAATGAACCGTACTGCCCTAAATATGCGACAGTTGTGTTGAAGATTATATTTCCTATGCCGACAGGAATTATGACGCTCCAGAACCTGTATCTTGCCAAACCTAATGGGACCATCAGAAAATCATTAGGCAAGGGCAATGACCCCAGTAATACAAATACAATGAATACTAACCAATAAGGAGTTCTAACTAACCAATTATTTAATTTAATTACTCTTTTTTGCCATTTTTCCGTCAAGAGCAAGTGGCTTGCGTGACCCACTAGGTAGCTTGTTGATTCTCCTAGCATTGCTCCCAATGCTGCTGATAAACCAAGGAATATAGGTGTAAGTCCTGCTGCTCCGAAGGTAAATACTAAGAGATAGTTAGGAAATGGAATAAATAATGATATCCCTCCAAGAAATCCTCCAATGATCAACACTAAATAACTATTACTCACCCCTATTACTTCTACAAGCTCTTCTGGAGATATGTAGATTAGAAGCATCGACCATGATGCTATAAGGAGTATTAGGATAATAATGGCAGATACTTTGATTTTTTTATTCATTTTATTATAATGATTTTCAGAGTTAAAAACTTATCATTCCAAAAAGCTTATAAGGCTATTCATGGGATGAAGACATTAGCGTTTTTGGAAAGGAACCTGAAATGATTGTTATTTTAGAATGCTATAATATTTTTATATTGAGATAAACATTGAATATTATGAATGTTTATGTCGGTTCTAAAAATCCTGTAAAAGTGAATGCAGTTAGGGAAGTTATTGCTGATTATCCCATGTTGAGAGAATGTGACGTATTTGGTATTGATGCTGATTCAGGAGTGTCTGAACAGCCGAGAAATTTAGACGAAACATTAATGGGTGCTATGAACAGAGCTAAGAGAGCGTTTATGAGGGAATCATATAGTTTTGGTATAGAGAGCGGGTTAATGGTGGTTCCTTACACAAAAACCGGGAAAATGGACCTTACAGCGTGCGCTATCTATGACGGACAAGAATTTCATCTTGGATTATCTTCTGCCTTTGAGTTTCCTATTGAAGTCACAAGAATGATTCATGAAAATGGAATAGATGCTAACGAGGCTTTTTTCAGATGCGGCCTGACTGCTGACAGGAAGGTTGGATCTTCTGAAGGTGGAATAGGTTTATTGACAAAGGGAAGAGTCACTAGATCAGATTATACCAAACAGGCTATTAGAATGGCCTTGATACATCTTGAGAACAGAGAGCTTTATTAAGAATTTATTCTTTATTTTATTAATGGAAAAATATTTTCTTGTTTGTGGATTAGTTTTATTTAGCATTTTATTGATAATAGGAATATTTTATTTTTATGATTCAGAGTCACAGGTAAAGGGGGAGATTGAAAAAGCAAATTATTGCGAGGTTAAAGATGACTGTGTTCAGGTTGAATCAAAGTGCCCGTTTGATTGTTATGTCTTTATTAATAAAAATGAGGCTGAAAGGATAGAAGAATTGATTTCAGGATATGATTCTAATTGCGTCTATTCTTGTGTTGCTCTACAAGGATATGAGTGTGTTGAGAACAAATGTGCTATCGACATTGACGCTCCTTCACCGTATGAAATTATTGCGGAGAATCTAGAAATCCCGTGGGAGATTGAGTTCTTGCCAAATGGAGAAATGATTATAACTGAAAGGCCTGGCAGACTATTAATAATTGGGGAAGATAAACAAGTTATTGAAGTTGAAGGAGTAATGCACGTTGGCGAGGGAGGATTATTAGGGCTGGCTTTACATCCTGATTTTTCAGAGAATAATCTGATCTACTTATATTTCACTTCAGACATTGATGGAGAGGTCCATAACAGGGTTGAAAGGTATAGATTAGAGAATAATATTCTTGAAGATAAGACAGTTATTCTAGATGATATCCCTGGAGCTAGAAATCATGATGGAGGGAGGATTGCCTTCGGACCTGATGGTCATCTATATATCACAACAGGAGATGCTGGTAATGAAGACAATTCGCAGGACATTGACTCTCTGGCTGGAAAAATATTGAGAGTTGATGAGGATGGAAATATTCCTAGTGATAATCCGTTTGGAAATAAAGTCTATTCATACGGGCATAGGAATCCCCAAGGACTAGCCTGGGATGAAGAAGGAAATCTGTTCAGCACTGAACACGGCAGGTCAGGGATCTCTTCTGGTTTTGACGAGATCAATTTAATTGAAATTGGAAATAACTATGGCTGGCCTGAAATAGAAGGTGATGAAGCTCAGGATGGAATGGAGAAACCTTTGATCCATTCAGGCCCTGACAATACTTGGGCTCCTGCGAGTGCTGCTTATCATGATGGAAATATATTCTTTACAGGGCTTAGAGGGCAGGCACTTTATCAATATAATATAGAAACGGAAGAGTTGATTGAACACTTTGCTAATCAATTCGGAAGGTTAAGGGATGTAGAGATTCACGAAGGATATTTGTACTTCTCAACAAGCAATAGGGACGGTCGAGGGAATGTAAATGAAGGAGATGATAAAATAATCAGAGTTAGTTTAGATTTTTTAGAATAGTTTTAAATATGATTATATTCCTGGAATTTTATGATTAAATGTGATTTTAGATCTATCAAGCATTTATCGGCCACAGCGATCAATCCATTTGATGCTGGCTTGGCAGAACTTAGATCTGAAGGCTATGAAGTTATCTCGGCATTTCAGAATGCAAGGCTTAGAATAGTATCTGGAATAGAATCAGACATTTCCCAAGCAGGTAATTTTGTTATGCACGGCTACGCTTTTTCAAAAAATGGATCTCCCTTATTTATTCGAGAGTCTCCTTTTTGCACTAATCCTTTACTGCTCTCTCAAGCTATTGCTGCTAGTAAAGAAGGAAAATACTTAATTACCGACAATGATATTTATGAGGAAAATTTAGCTCTTGCTAGACAAGATTTAGGAAGGGATCCATTTGACAGAAGAGTGTTGATTCTTCCATCTAGTAGAGTTGTTAGGTTATCCTTTAAACATAATACAGAAACTTTAAATGGAATTCTTGGAGACCTCTCTAGATATTATTTAGAATTTTTAAAAACCGATACTCTCTTGATGTCTCTAGCCCATCGTTTTCCAGAGGAATATGATGGTACTCTTCTGAGACAAGTATGGTTTCAGAACGCCCTTGGTGCAAGAGATACCGGAAGATACATTTGTAGTGATGCAACTTATTTCTCCCATGCAGAGGCAGTCGTACGAGGCATAAAAGAAGTTAATTAATAATAGAAGCCTTTATTATTGTAACATCTTCTAGTGGCTTATCTGCTGAGTCTGTCTGGACTTTTGCAATTGCATCCACTACATCCATTCCTTCTACAACTCTCCCGAAAACAGGATGTTTTGAGTCAAGGAAATTATTGTTTACTAAATTGATGAAGAATTGGCTGCCTCCTGTGTTAGGGCCTGCATTAGCCATGCTTATAGTTCCTCTGTTATTTTTATTGTTAGAAGTGAATTCGTCTTTTATTGTATATCCAGGCCCTCCTCTTCCTGTGCCAGTTGGATCTCCTCCCTGTATCATGAATTCGTCTATAACTCTATGGAAAATCACTCCGTCATAGAAGCCTTCAGATACGAGTTTTTCAAAATTACCTGCAGTTATAGGCATATCTGAGGAATATAACTGGATGACAATATCTCCCTTGTTAGTCTCTAATTTTACTTTTGTATCCCCTGAATTTACATTTTCATTAGCCATTGCAAATAAAATTCCTGCCAGGATTATTAAAACTATCGCTCCAAGCAAGAATAGGTTATTCTTTGATTTTAGGTTTATCATTAGATTGTAAAAATAAGGCCAGTATTTAAGTTTTAGGCAGCTCGTCCTTCATTAATTGCATCTGTGTGATTAAGTCTCTCGTAGAAAACTCTCTGTCCTTGGTATTCTAAAGGCAAATTTTCCAGATCAAAATTTGAGAGACCTACCTGAATTATTAACCCGAGAATTTGTTTGCCATTAGCTTCTCTAGTTCCTACACCATTTCCAGTAAATTCATATTCAGGATAAGAATTTCTTAAGGAGTTTACTAATTGATCACTCATATCTGCCAATCTTCTTACGTCTTCTCTTGTAGGCATTAAATATTCAGTAATCACAAGTATTTATTTATTACTCTTTTCGCTTTCTATCACGAGTTTTTCTTTATCAAAATCTTCTTTTGCTTTCTTTAGCTTAGCTTCCATCTTTCTTATCTTAAGGTTTCTTCTTGCAACAAATACAACTATCACTGCTGTGACTATCACTGCTGTTAAAGTGTGCCCGACTAAGCCTTCGAGTCTTGGCAGGAATGAAGCTATGATACTATCAGCAACATCCCTCCATAATAGACCAGCGACAAAAGTAAATGCTGCTACGACTGTTGTGTCAAAAGTCTTGGTATATTCGAGCTTCCTTTCCTGTGATTCGATATCACGCTCTTTTTTCTTTAGCTCTAATTGCTTAGGATCAAGGTCAACCTTTTTCTTGAATTTAGGAATCAATTTTTTCATTATTTAAGCTTGACGGCTGTGCCGTAAGCTAGCATCTCCGAAGCTCCAGCCATCACTGTGGAAGTCATGAACCTTACATTGATCACAGCGTCTGCTTTTAATTCAATAGCCTGATTTATCATCCTGTTAAATGCCTCATCCCTTGCATGAGATACCATATCAGTATAAGTCTTTATTTCCCCTCCTACGATATTCTTAAGGGCTGCCCCTATATCCCTTCCTATATTCCTTGAGCGGACTGTATTTCCCCTTACTACCCCGAGTATTTCCTTTACTTTCTTTCCGGGAACTTCAGATGTTGTTGATATTACTAAGCCTTTCATATTTTTTTAAGCAATTTAGATTATTTATTTCTTCTGATTTGTTCAATTTTATCTTCTCTTTTATGATTGAATGCCATATAGATCCCTATTAGTATAGCTATTATCCCCCAAATTCCAAACATTATCTTTGGAACAATTTCATCCACAAATAAAACGCTAATAGATAAACCGATTCCTATCAGGAAGATGACTATTCCTGACGCAAGGCCGCTTTTTGACATAATCTATTTTAGTTTTTAGGGTTTTTAAACTCTGACTTGGACTAACAGATGATTTTCTCTAGCCTCAAAAATATTTATATTATCTAACCTTGTCATCAAAGTATTCCTAAGTGCCAAATTAATCTTTTCCGGATCTCTTTCTTTAATCTGTCTTGATTGGGTAGGAATTTGGGGAATACTCCACTCTTCGTATATTCTTCCTCCTTCATAATAAACTCCTCCAATTCTTTTGCCATCCTGGCTGCCGCCGTAAATTTCAGCGACAAATCCTCCTTTATTAGAAGGGGCGTTTTTGATTATCACTCCTAGGCTATCACTTAATGGATCATACATCTGCCTTAGTTAATATTTTCAATTTATAAGAATTATTGTGACAAATATTATTATTCATCAAAAAATGTTTGTGTTAATAAATTATTAATATCTTTAGTCTTCCAGATTTTTATCTTATTTTGTTTATCGAAATGAGCGTCATCACTCCAGATCCCATCATTCTTTATAGATAAAGCCAGTGCGATATAATTAGTGTCTTCTATGTCAATATGGCCAATAATTTCAATAGCTTCCTTTAATTTTGAGTAATAGTCTTCTTTTTTAATGATATCAATATAATCTAATATGGAATCCAGCAGAATATCAAATTGACTTTCTGACAGGCCAGATCTTTCTATAAACTCTTCTCTGTATTTTTCCAGAGATTCAAGCAATGCCTCTGGAGAGTATAGATTAAACAAATTAATCCTTAGGATCTCTCTTGTTTTGCTGTCTTTTATCAAGGCAGAAATTATTATATTAGCATCAATTATCAAATCCACTTATTTTATAAGACCGTGACGTCTAGCCATCTCTTTCTTAACCTTTCTTGCCATTTCTTCAGCATCTTTCTTTGTGAACTTGCTTTTCTGTGCTATTGCTTCAACTATCTCTATCTTTCTAAGGTGCTCTTCTAGTGCTTTTCTTATTACTGCACTCCAATTTACTTCTTTATGCTTCTGCAATTCAGCTTTAAGTTCCTTTGGCAGGGCTAAAGTTATGTTTACCATGTGTAAAGATGTGTATTCACATATATAAGCTTTTAGGTCTAACCTCCATCGATACTTAATCTGAGAAGTTTATTAATCAGATTTGCAAAAATAGGACTGTCCCAGAATTGCTAATGGTTTATGAAGATTTACTATTTTTTTCAGATAAGCTCCATATTAAGTAGATAAAAATACTGGGAGCTAACGTTATAACCAAATTTGAATCTTTATCAGCGGACAAATAATGAAAGTATAGATAATTTAGAACGATAATCAGGATAAAAACAATTACTTTCCATATTGTAGGCTTGGAATTCATAATAAAAGATATGAGATTCTATTTTATATATTTATTTTGTCTCAATTAAGACTAGTATCTAACCAATTTCCGACGAGGAAATTTAAACACTAGAGATGATGGGAACTCAAGCTTGAACTTTATCTTAATCTATCTTTCCTGAACTTTACTTCTGCCACCTTCAATAGAAATGATAGCATATCTTAGATTATCATAATCTGCTCCAATATTTATCGCAGGTGTTTCCCCTATTGTTGCTTCAGCCCTTATATGGCTATGCCCACAAAAATGATAATTTGAATGGTTCCTTTCTAAAGCATCTCCAATCAAATCAGAACCGCTATAAGCTTCCATAAAATATTGTTCTGGAGAATCGGGCCATCCATTGAGTGCTAATCGTGGCAACGTATGAGAGATAGTTATTATTTGTGGGGAACTAACCATTTGTAACCTTCTTTCAAAATCACTCACTAATTCTTTACATACTTCTGCATCATTCTTTCCTTCCCAATCCATCAAATGGATGTCTTTCCATTTAATCTTATTTTTCCCTTTAACAAAAACTCCTTTTTTCAGAATATCCCTTGTTATCCCTTTTCCCTCTCTAAGAAAAGAATAATCAAAATGCCCATATGTTCCTACAAATGTTGTTTCGTTAATCTGTAGATTTCCTTGTTCCAAATAAATCATTCCGTATTCTTGCCCTATGGCTGGGAATATATCATAAAGTAAACTTCTACTAGATATATGTGCTAACCTCCCCCATAGTTCATGATTTCCTAGAATAAACCCTTGAGAGCAGTTAAATCTTTCACGTAATGACTTAAATAAAACTCTATGATTATGCAATCCGTCTGATAATTCTGCATTGTCTCCCCCAAGTATAACTGCCTGAAATTCTACTGGAATTCTTAAGATTTCATCAAGTTTTTTCCGAGAGTTAGGATTTGCATCTTGGTAGTGTAAATCAAATAAGACTAATGCTTCCATTACAGTTTTTTAATAGGATGATTTAAAGACTTTTTCTTTTTTAGCTTATTAATTAACGCCGAAGGCAGGAATCGAACCTGCATATCTTTGCAGAAACTTGCTCTCCAAGCAAGCGGGCTACCACTGCCCAACTTCGGCATTTATATTTTTAGAATTATGTGTTTTTAAGGTTGAGGGTTGGAATATTTTTTATAATCTCTTTTATCTTGCTACAGCAGGATTCCACTAATAAATCATAGACTTCCTGGCTTGATTTGCAATGCGAAACATCTGTCTTCTCCTGATAGATTATTCTTCCTGTGTCTATGCCTGAATCTACATAATGCAGAGTATATCCTGATTCTTTTGCTCCAGCATTAAATGCTGATTCATGCGGATTATATCCTGAAAAGTCTGGCAGAAAAGAGTTATGGATATTTATTATTCTTTCATAATAACTATCAAGAAAGTTTTTGCTTTTTATCAACTTCTTGTAACCTCCAAGAATTACTAAATCAATATTGTTCTTTTCAAGAATTTTCATTATTGACTCATCATATACTTCCCGATCTATAAATGAGCTGAAATCAACAATCTGGAAATCGATATTATTTTTACTACAGAAATCAATGACTGGGGATTTTAGGTTATCTATTATCACTAAATCCGGCTGTAATGATTTGATATACCTATGCTCATTGGAAGTTATTAGAGCAAGTTTCATTAGATTATTTTATTACCACAATCATTAAAAGCTTTGTCATTCAAGAAAAAGTATGCATTCAGTAAAAGAGAGTGATCCTGAAATACATGGACATATTGAAGCAGAACTTGAAAGGCAAAAGTCAGTCCTGAACATGATCCCTTCTGAGAACTATGTCTCTAAGGCTGTTCTAGAAGCGTCCGGCTCAGTGCTAATGAACAAATATTCTGAAGGATATCCTTTCAAGAGATATTATCAGGGAAATGCACATATTGATAAGATAGAGGCTTTAGCTATTGAAAGAGCTAAAAAACTATTTGGCGCAGAGCACGTTAATGTCCAGCCTTTATCTGGAAGCCCTGCTAATTTTTCAGTCTTCTTAGCATTACTAGAGCCAGGAGATAAATTCTTAGGGCTTGATCTAGCTTGCGGAGGGCACTTGACTCATGGAAGTCCTGTAAATTTTTCTGGAAAGATCTACAAGCAGATTTCTTATGGGGTTGATGAGAAAACTGAATTATTAGATATGGATAAGGTAAGGGAGATTGCTCTAAAGGAAAGACCCAAATTGATAATCTCAGGATTGACAGCTTATCCTAGAAAGATAGATTTTAAAAGATTCCAGGAAATTGCTGAAGAAGTTGGCGCTGTTCACTTGGCGGACATCTCGCATATCGCAGGACTTATTGCTGCAGGCGTGCATCCTTCGCCTTTTCCATTCACTGATATTGTCACAACTACTACCCATAAGACTTTGAGAGGACCACGAGGCGGAATGATAATGTGCAAGGAAAGATTTGCTAAAGATATTGACAAGGCAGTTTTCCCAGGAACGCAGGGCGGACCGCATGGCCATACAACTGCGGCAAAAGCTATTGCTTTTCAGGAAGCATTGCAGCCTGAATTCAAGGAATATGCTAAACAGATCGTCAAAAACGCCAAGGCCCTTGCTGAAACTTTAATGGCTGAAGGAATGAAATTAGTTACTGATGGAACAGATAATCACCTTATCTTGATAGACTTAAGAAATTTTGGAATTGGATTAGGAAAAGAGATCGCTGTTTCTCTCGAAAACGCGGGAATATGCTTAAATGCTAACACTGTTCCTTATGATCCTTCGACTCCGTTCAAGCCATCAGGTTTAAGGTTAGGCACTCCGATACTAACTACGCGAGGGATGAAAGAACAGGAGATGAAGCTAGTAGGAAAATGGATAGCTGAAGTGATAAAATCTCCAAAAGATGAAAAACTTCAGGAGATGATTAAAGACAAGGTCAAAGAGCTTTGTGATGAATTTCCTGTTTATTGATCATCAAAGATACTCTTTATATCTTCAAATATCTCTTCAGGAGATCTTTCTGCGTTGATTATGAATATTTTTTCTCCTTTTGATTTCATAATTTCTGCAGCCTTAAGATAATTCTCCCTTAGTTTTGTTGTAAAATCTAAATGTGCTTCGAACTTATGCTCTTTTCCTCTTATTGAGGCATCATCTTTTCTAATCCTCTCTCTGGCAACCTCTGGAGAAACATCCATAATGAAAGTCATGTCTGGAACAGGCAGGCCCTCCTGTTTTTTTATCAGGTCGTCCATGGCTAGACCCTGGGCTGATTGATAGCAGATAGTTGAAAATTTATATCGATCAGTCAAGACAAAATGGCCCTTCTGAATATTTGGTTTGACTATTTCTTCTGCATGGAGAAATCTGTCCTTGATAAACAAGTCGGCTAATTTATCAGCTTGCGTGTGAGGATCATCATTTTCAAGGATTGTCTTTCTAATTGATGTATCTTTGTAGGGATTCCTTGTAAGGATCACATGATTGTACTTGTTTTTTTCGAAAATATATTGAGTCAATTTTCTTATTTGCGTACTTTTCCCGCAGCCGTCTATGCCTTCAAACGCTATGAATGTCCCTTTATTTCTTTGATAGGTATCAAAACTAAACCCTTCTTTCTGTTCACTCTTTACTTTTTTCCACTCATTGCTAATTTTCGGAAAGAAAGAATCCCCTTCATATTCCTTATTAATTTGAGTTATTTCTAATTTATCTGCTAATTTTAAAGTCTGCTCATAAACGTTCTGCCCGCCTATGATGTAGATAGAATCTCCATAATTTTTTGCAGATTCAATAGCTTCATATATATTCTTGGCAGTAACTACTCCCTCTGAAACAGGATAATCTTCCTGAGAAGTCACGACAATGTTTACTCTTTGAGGCAAAGGCTTTCCTAATTTTTTAACAATAGATTCATAGGTCTTTCTTCCCATGATTACTGGCTTGTTTAGTGTTAATTCCTTGAATCTTTTTAGGTCTTCAGGAATATGCCAAGGTAATTCGCCTTTATTTCCTATAATATTATTCTGTGCAATCCCTGCTATTATTGTTATCATTTTTTCCCTGTTGAGTGGAATCCTCCAGATCCTCTCACGGTCTCTGATAATTCCATTGCTTCCTCAAAATCAGCCTGCAGGACAGGAGTTATTATCCCTTGGGCTATGCGATCATGCTTCTCAATATGGAATGGTTCATTTGTTGAATTATGCAGGACTATATGAACTTCTCCCCTGTAATCAGCATCTATCACTCCTGCAACCTTGTGGATGCCTTTTATAGCCAAACCTGAACGGTCTTCGATCCTAACATAATGTCCAAGAGGGATCTCGAAAGCTATTCCTGTAGGAATTTTTTTTGTCTCTCCAGGATTTACATTAACATCATCAAGTGAATAAATATCAAACCCTGCAGCATGCTCTGTGGCATGTATGGGAATTTTAGCTTCGGAATGCAATCTTTTTATCTTCACCTTGACTTTTTGCATATACAATTATCTTTTAGATGTTTTATAAAATTATATGTTATCCTTAACTATAACAATTCTTAAAAAAGCATGAGCATCTAGATTATCATGTCAAAAGAGAGGCACCCTGAAGAGCAATATTTAGATATTCTAAGGGATATAATGGAGAACGGCTATGAGAAAACTGATTATGCTACAGGAAATAAATTAAAGAGTGTTTTTGGAAGGCAGATAAGGTTTGATCTATCTAAGGGATTCCCTTTACTCACTACAAAGAAAGTATTTATGAAAGGTATAATCCATGAATTATTATGGTTTTTGCGGGGAGAGACCAATATAAAATATTTGATAGATAATGATGTCCATATCTGGGATGACTGGGCGTATAAGGAATACAATAAGGCTGCTGAAAAAGGCGAAGTCCCTAAACTGAGTATGGAAGAATTTGCTAGCAAGATAAAAGAATCAGAGAAGGATTCTGAATTCGTGAAGAAATGGGGAGAATTAGGGCCAGTCTACGGAAGACAGTGGAGAAAGTGGCAGGCTGGACAAAAAGAAATAGACCAGTTGAAGTGGGCGATATGGAAAACAAAGAATTACCCTGATAGGAAACATGTATGCGTATCTGCGTGGAATCCTGCATTTATCTATGAGATGTCAGAGCCAGGAACCACTATGGCAATACCTCCCTGCCATGTATTATTCAATATCAATGTAACAAATGGGAAATTATCTCTTCAATTATACCAACGAAGCTGTGACGCATTTCTAGGAGTGCCTTTCAATATAGCATCTTATTCATTATTGACAATGATTTTAGCCCAGGTGTGCGGTTATGAACCAGGGGATTTCGTTCATACTTATGGAGATATTCATGTTTATGGAGACCATTATGAGCAGGTTAATGAGCAAGTTTCAAGAGAGCCTAAGCCATTCCCAAGGATAAAGATAAATCCTGATAAGAAAGAAATAGATGATTTTGTCTTCGAAGATTTTGAACTAGTAGATTATGACCCTCATCCGACATTGAAAGCACCTATAACAGTAGTAGGTGGATTTGATGAAAAAGAAAGGGACAAATTCAAAGGTTAGATTACTAAAAAGCTTTATTATTAATCCTTCATCTCTATCTTTATCTGGACAGACCTAGGGATCTTTAGCATCATTATAGGATGCAAAACTCTGTCTTCTGCAGGAATATCAACTATTCTCTTGTGGACTCTCATCTCGAACCTGTCGAATGTTGCTGTTCCGTCTCCGCAAGGAGATTTCCTGGTAGTTATCTTCATTCTTCTAGTAGGCAAAGGAATAGGCCCTCTCATATTAACGCCTGCCTTGCCAGAGATATCTCTAATCATATCGATTATTGAATTAAGTGCGTTGATGTCTACGCTGCTTAATTTGATCCTTACTCTAGCCATGACTTCTTTAGAAAAAATCGGTTTTTAAATCTTTAGGCGAGATAACTCTTATCTCTCAAAGAATTAAGTGCCTTTATAGCGGCTTCTGTTAACTGTAGATTATTTGCTTCAATGTAAGAAAACCAATCTGCGTCGCTTATTTCTGCTGAAGGCTTGCCTATCTTTCCAAATTCTTTCACTATATACAATTCAGTCCTTGTGGGAAGTCTTTTATTGGGGGATATTCCATCAAAGTGGCCATAATATTGAGCGCTGGTCAAATCCATTTCAGTGCCTGGAAGTTCCTCGATTCCTATTTCTCTTGCTAAAGTCTCTAAGGGAGATTCTCCTTCATTAGGTTTGCCTCCTGGAATCATCCAATGATAGTTCTTTTTGACTAAAAGAATCTTATTCTCCTTAATGAAAACTCCTGTTATTGTTTTTCTCATTTTTAATGTGCGCCCGCATCGCCGCGTGAGGCGGGCGCTTCCATCACAGCCAATGTGTGATGAATATGAATGAAAAAATCAGCTCAGTAACATATATAAAATTACCTTTCGACGTCTAGATAAAGAGGAGTTAATGGCTGGAAGTTTGATTTTGTGGGAGCTGACGTTAATAATAGGCATTGCAGCTGTGCTTGCTTTACTGGGAAGATTTATCAAGCAGCCTACTTTGATCGCTTATTTATTGACTGGGATATTGATAGGGCCATTATTCTTTGACTTATTGCATTCAGCAGAACTGATAGAGATATTCGCCCATATGGGAATAGCCTTCTTATTGTTTATAGTAGGATTAAGCTTAGATTTCAGGGTATTAAAGGAAGTAGGGCTTGTCTCACTTGTTGCAGGCACAGGACAAGTATTGATAACATCTGTTATCGGATATTTTATAGCTATCTCACTAGGATTGGCGCATGTACCTGCATTGTATATTGCTGCAGCTTTGGCTTTCTCATCTACAGTTGTTGTTGTGAAACTATTATCAGATAAGGGTGAGACAGACACTTTGCACGGAAAAATATCTATCGGAATATTGATAGTCCAGGATTTCATAGCTGCAATAGCCCTGATGATGATACCTTTAGTGAATTCATCCGGCGCAGTACCTGCATTAGAAAAATTGTTGCAAGGATTATTCTTAGTAGTTACAGTATTTTTATTCTCACACCTGATAATCCCCCGAGTACTAAATGTAGCTGCTAAAAGCCAGGAAGTATTATTCTTGTTCAGTCTAGGATGGGCATTAATGATCTCGGTGCTATTCAGTGAATTAGGGTTCTCTGTGGAAATAGGTGCATTGATCGCTGGAATGACTTTAGCTTCCTCCAAGTTCAGCCTGGAAATAAGCAGCAGAGTAAAAGGATTAAGGGAATTCTTCGTGATAATACATTTAGTGTTCTTCGGAAGCTTGTTAGTTGGCCCTATAACTTACCAGATGCTAACAATAGCTAGTATATTATCAGCATTAGTATTGCTAGGAAATCCTATTATAATCATGGCATTTATGAAAATGTTTGGCTACAAGAAACAGACCAGTTTCCTGACAGGAATCAGCATAGCACAGATAAGTGAATTCTCACTAATACTGTTATTTGTAGGGTTTACCTTGGGCGCAATAGACCAGTCGATATTATCCACCGGAATATTGATAGCATTAATAACAATAGCGCTAAGCAGCTACTCAATATATTATTCAAGAAGACTGTACAATTTCCTCTCACCTTCACTAAAGATCTTTGATAGCAAGGGAAAGCGCGATGAGAGAGTATCAAAGAACCAGCATTATGATATTATATTATTTGGATATAACAGGATAGGATATAGCTTGCTTAAGGCATTAGACTCTTCCAAGAAAAAATATTTAGTAGTTGATTACAATCCTAAGACAATAGATAAGCTTACAGAGAAAGGTGTTCAATGCATTTACGGGGATGCTAATGATTATGAATTTGTAGCTAGCCTCCCGATAAATAAGGCAGAGGCAATAATCTCGACAATTCCTGATCTTGAGACAAATGAGACAATATTCGAGGAGATAAAGAATGACAGGACGATGTTCTTGCCTACTGCCCATACCATAAATGATGCTAAAGCATTATATGAACTTGGGGCTGATTATGTTATAATGCCCCACTTTTTGGGAGGAGAATATATAGCGCAAGTCTTTCTTGAGAAGGGGATGAAAAAGGATAAGATCTTCTTAGAGAAGAAAAAACATCTGCAGGACCTGCATGAAAGACTGAAAGAAGGGCATGATCATCCTAAAAGAGATAATCACGGGGAGTAATCACTCAACTTCCTCATCAAATAGCCCAAATATCAAACCAATTACTCTTAAGATAAGCTCTACAGCCATTATGAATACTAAATATAAGACAATATTCCCCAGGAAAGCAGGGATCTGGCCAAGATTGTCAAGGATTCTTGGAAGAGAAAAGAAGCTAGGGGTAAGGAGTATTATAGTAAGGATTGTGAAAGGAAATATTTTAGCAAGGTCTTTTGAAAGGTCATCCTGGTAATATGAGAGTATTCTTATTGAAGCTATCATTGCAGCAGAAAGTACAATCACTTTATCAGCTGTCAGCTCTTCTGAAAGTATCAGTATTAATATTCCTAAGACTGCAAACCAGAAGAATATAATGAAAGGAAGGATAACTACGAATTCCACAAAATAGAGTATCACTCCGAAGAATTTAGCGAGGAAAGGATGGCTTGCAATATTATATTGTTGGAGATTTAGTTCTATCAAATCCCTTTTAGATAAAAAACGATAAAATTTCCAGGTAAATATAGCGTAAGCAGAAATCAATAAAGAAAAAATGAACACGTTCAATAAAGAGGAATATTCAAAAGTCAGGCTTGAGGCCAGCTGATGGTAGCCAGTGCTTAATCCATTAGCAAATTCATCCAACAACTGAGTGACAGACACCATCTTTTTATAAACTTAAGAGATATTTGCTATTTATAAACTTAGTCAAATTTAAATAATTAGGCATATAGTCTTGAGAATGATTGATATAAAATTGCTCAGGGAAAATCCTGATCTGATAAAAGAGAATATAAAGAAAAAATTCCAGAATAATAAGATTCCATTAGTTGATAAGATCTTGAAGAAAGATTCAGACTGGAGGAAACTCAAGACTGAAGCAGACGAATTAAGATCTGAAAGGAACAAGGTCTCTAAAGAGATCGCTATAGCGATGAAGGAAAAGAAGAACCCTTCAGCCCTGATGAAAAAAGCCAAGGAAATTCCTGAAAAGATAGCCAAGATAGAGGAAAAGGCAGATAAATTAAGGATGGAGATCGATAAGGACCTTTCTTTTATCCCGAATATGCTGCACGAAAGTGTCCCGATAGGGAAGGATTCTTCGCAGAATGTTGTCAGGCAGGAGGTAGGAAAGCCAAAGAAGACGGACTTCACTATTGTAAACCATGCCGAACTTGCTGAAAACCTGGGAGTGGCTGACTTTGATACTGCTACAGAGATCGCAGGAAAAGGTTTCTATATCCTAAAAGGAGATTTAGCATTACTAAACCAGGCATTGATAAATTATGCGAGGGATTTCATGGTCTCTAAAGGATACTTGTATATTGAGCCTCCATTGATGATAAGGGAAGATGTCTTAAGAGGGGTTTACTCCAAGGCTGAAATAGACCAAATGGCTTACAAGATTGAAGGCGAGGACCTGAACCTGATAGCGACTTCAGAGCATCCTGTGATAGGAATGTTCATCAACAAGACACTGACTTACAAAGACCTTCCATTAAAATTGACAGCCTACTCTATGTGCTTTCGAAAAGAGATAGGCAGCCACGGAATAGACGAGAAAGGACTATTCAGGACGCACCAGTTCAACAAGCAGGAGATGGTTATAATATGCCATCCTGATGATTCATACAAGTATTATGATGAATTATTGAGCCTGTCTATTGATTTATTTAAGCAGCTAAAAATACCTATCAGGGTATTAGAGTCCTGTTCAGGAGACCTGGGGGATTTGAAGGCTAAGGGGGCAGATTTAGAGATATGGTCTCCAAGACAGAATGCTTATTTCGAGATAACCTCTGTGACTAACATGGAGAGTGCCCAGGCTAGAAGGCTTAACATCAAATTCTTTGACAAGGATGGGGAAAGAAAATTTGTGCATACCCTGAACAATACTGCGATAGCTACTTCAAGGGCAATGGTTGCTATACTAGAGAATTACCAGCAGAAAGACGGAAGCGTGAAGATACCTGATGTTTTAGTGCCATATATGAACGGGAAGAAAGTTATACGTTAACACATCTCTTCCCTTATTAACCTCATATCTGCTGATTCCCTAAATATCCTTATCATGCCAGGAATATGGGCAGAACCAGAGTTGATGAGCATATTGTCAAGTGATTTTAAGTGATTCATAGCTGCCCTAGCCATATGCATATCCCTTTGTTTCAGATGCCCTAAATAACTTTTAATCCTAAAAGCGGAATTCTCAGGATATTCTTCATTAAAATATATTTCTTCATCATTATTGCCAAGAATTATAGACAAAGGCAAAAAAGGTATTGAAGCAGCACCAAGCGCGATAATCATAGGATACTTGTATAAAGGAATAGGCATATCAAGACGGACTAGTTTTTTGTCCAGGTCCTTAGCGTGTTTTTCCGCAGTCTTTAGATCAGGGTTTCTTCCCTTTATTATTTCATAGCAGATATCACTAGGAACATTAATCACCTGGCGTAATGTGTCTAGACAAAGATGGGCTAAGTGAAATCCTTCAACCCTTTCCACTCCGACACAAGAATAATTTATCACCTTCCCGTATGCAAAATCAGACTCCTTCAAAGTATAAATGTGGTTCTCTCCAAGAAAGCCTATTCTTTTGGCTTTTCCTTCAAGAACAGCATCAAATTCCTTGTAAAACATACCTATTCAATTAAGATATTGCTTTTAAATGTAATCATATAGTGATAACAAATAGAAATATTTAAAAGTGGCCCAAAAGATTCACATTTAATGGAAGAATTAGTATTAGCAGATACGTCGATATTTAGTAAATATGGAGATGAAGATGTAGTCAACCGCTTTGCTAATGGAGGAGTTGATGCTTTTCTAAGAACTACTGATTATGATTTCCAGCAGGAAATAGAGTATATTGATAGCATTAGGCAAGCAGGGCAACTGACATTGACTGAAGAAGTAAAAAAAGAGCTTGAAAGAAGGGCAGTAGTCATTCAAAGACAGATAGACTTATTCTCCAGCAGCAAGGGATCAAGAAAAAAGACTGGCTTATTGATTGAATTTGAGGAATATAAACGAAAATTTGAAGAGGTTATTAATTTATATAATAGCGAACTGCATATTTTTAGCGGGGAACAAGGGCATCTTTACAATATAGCTAGAGATTATGCAAATCAGGTCCATTGCGATAGGAAATCAATATTGAAACGGATGAGGGCTAGTGTCAAGCTAGGAGACAGATTGAACACTGATAATAAATTAATCGCTACATCAATTGCCAGAGGAATGTATCAGCCAGTGATGTTATTGACTCACGATGGCAGGCTAGAAATAGATTTGTATAAAGTCATGAGAAAAATAGAAGGCCATCCTGGATTAATTTATCCATTCCATCCTGTAAGGGCAAGGATATTAGGCAAATTCTTAATGCAAAGAGGAAGAAATTCAGGACTTAAGGCTGCATAAATTTTTTATATTGTTTTGAGTAGACTAGAGTCCATGGAAATCAGGGTGTATAGAAAAGAGGACGTGATGAGCATAATCAGCTTATACCAGAACACTGTCAGGCATGTACTTGGAAAGCATTACCCTACTGAGTTCATTGAAAAATTCACCAAAGAAATGAATAATCCTCTTACTGTTCAAAGAGAATTGTCAGAATCTTATTCCCGTGTGGCTGTTGAAAAGAGGGAGATCATAGGTTTTGGAGAATTAACTTATGAAGGAACATTGAGGCATTTACATGTTGATAAGAATAACCTGAAGAGAGGAGCAGGAACAAGATTGTTGAAGGAGCTTGAAAGGATAGCATTAGCCAATGGAATGGATTCCATTGAGGTGTTAGCAACGAAAAATGCTGTTGATTTCTTCTCGGCAAGAGGATATAATGAAGATGATCCTGGCCAGAGGTTTACATTGATGAGAAAAAGATTAAGCAGTTATCCAAGGACAACAGTGTTAACGCAAGTTATAAAAGAAGATTAATATTTTGTTTATTATGGCCTATAAAAAGGGAAGTTCTGAGAGAATTGCTGATTATCCAATTAGTGAGTTATTCCTGAACAGATGGAGCCCGAGAGCATTATCAGGAGAAGCGATGACTGATGAAGAATTAATGGTGCTGTTTGAAGCTGCAAGATGGGCGCCTTCGTCTAATAATGAGCAGCCGTGGAGATTTGTCTATGCACATAGGGATTCTCAGGACTGGGAAAAATTCTTCGGCATACTTAGTGATTTCAATAGATTATGGTGCAAGAACGCATCTGTTTTAGCATGTTTGGTTGCAAAGAAAACTTTTGCTAAAGATAACAAGCCAAACCGAAACCATATGTCTGATTCAGGATCTGCGTGGGAGAACCTGGCATTGCAGGCATCATTAAATGGATATATAGCGCATGGCATGGCTGGCTATGATGTTGAAAAGGCCCGTAAGGAACTAAAGATTCCTGATGATTATGAAGTAGTCCATATGATAGCTATAGGAAAACCTGGAGAACTAGACATGATTCCTGAAAGGATGCAGAAAAGCGAGAAGCCCAATTCAAGGAATCCTGTAGAGGAATTTGCTTTTGAGGGTGAATTTAAGGAAGATTAAATCAATCTCAAGAATAATTCAAAATTAGAATAATCTAAACCAAAGCTTATTGTGCCGTTAGCCCACAAGATCAATACTATTCCAAGAGCAATCATTATCAAACCTATGAATAGCCTCATCCACTTCTTCTGTTGATTCTTCCATTTCTTTATGCTTTCAGCGCTTACTCCAAAATATACTAATGAGAGTATGACTATCAGAGGAAGCACGAATATGAAGTTGTACAATACTAATAGCCAGAACACTGCCCAGGAAAATCCTATTTGCGCTAACAGAGTAGTCATTGCTAAATATGGCCCGCCTGTGCAAGGCAATTCAACAGCAGCGACGAATACGCCCAAGATAATTGCACCAGGGATAGAGACTTTTTTCATCATCTTCTTAATCTGTTCAGCCCTTCTCGCAGGTATCTGTAAAGTCAGGCCCTTGCCATACCAGAAGAAGTCTTTTATCTCAAGAAATCCAAGTACTATGACCAATATCCCTACTATCCAGCTTAATGGCTCACTGATATTGAGTTTTTGTATAATTACCAGCAATCCGAATCCTGCTGCTAAGTAAGTCACGAATACTGCCAGAATATAGATAGACCCTACAACAAGCATCTTCTGTTTATTCTTCGACAACGAGAGAAGCGTTGCTATTAATAATACTAAGACTCCTATAGCACAAGGATTTATAGAATCGATCAAGGCAGTCAGAATTACGACAGGCAATGCAGGAAGACTTGCCATTATTCAGCCTCCTGCGGCATAGCGCAACCTGTTTTTTGGCTCAATTCCTCAAAGGTAGGCTCAGAGACAATCCTTGAACCGTCAGCAAATTCCCAGGTATCATAATCTAGGATATCTTTTTCTAAGCATAGCTCTGCCTGCTGATTGTCCCCCCGAGGATCGCATTCGACATAATCAATATACTGGAAAGAATTGCCAAACATCTTCTTTGTCTTGGCACAGTGAGGGCACCAGAATGCGCCGTACATTGTAGCTCCTGAGTCAGTTATGCACTTGGCGAATGCATCGACGCTTTCCTGAGTGTAATCAGGCCCGGAGGAAGTGAATAAGACAATTAGAAGGATCAGGACTACGATAACAACTATAGCGATTCCTCCCCACATCAATGCCGGATTGTTTTTCTTTTTGCTCATTTTTTAATCAAAAACGCTGTTATTAATGACAAGACCATTATGCCATCCAAAGCCAGGCAGAATGGGCAATATGTTTTGAGTATTGCAAATTGTATGTAAAACAGATATAAGCCGTAAATCACCCCTAATACCAATATACCCCTTATCCATTTTATCCTATCCTCTTTCTTTATAAAAAGAAAATCCTTATTTTTATATCTTGTGTTAACAGTGAATAAGAATAATAATGTCAAAAGGCCTAAGAAGGCATTAGATGTCAATAGATCAAGGATGAAATTCTTGCCAGAGATGTTTATCAGCCTAATGTCAATTTTATAATCAATTGTAAGAAGATAAGATATTCCGTCGATGTTAGCATAAGGGGACTTGTTTACAACACCGCAGTTGAGTGATTCCCCGAAAGTGCAGAACTCGTCAACGCTATCTGAGAAATGCTCATAAACTAAGAACAATGCTATAATCATCCCGATTATTAGAAAAATATTAAGTGCCAAACTTAACCTATTCTGAATATTTTTTGCCATTCTCTTTTTCATTATTTAGAATGGTTATTTATAAATCTAGTGCTAGCGGTCTATGAAATATTTTATTATTGATATTATGAATAATATTATGAATATCACGAAGAGCCATTTGGCTATTGTAGCTGATACTCCAGCTATTCCTCCAAAACCCAGGACTGCTGCTACAAGCGCCACAACCAGAAACACTATAGCCCATGATAAAAATCCCATTAATAGATATAATTCTGAAAAATATAAACCCTTGAAGTAAAAAAAATACTACCTGTATCCCACCATTGTTTTCTTTTCAATGAAATATTTTATTATTGCGGGAATCGGTCCATTTGAGACGAAAGTCCCTGTGTCAAATATTCCCCTGTACTTCCCTAAACTTATGACCATTGGCCTTTTTTTTGGGATATATTCCTTTAATGAAAGATTATTTTCCATCCTCTTGACATTCTTCACTATTATCCTTGCCTGCTTTTCTGCAGACTGCGCTGTCTTTTCCTCAATGATATCAGTTATATCCCCTCCTGCGAATACATTCTTCATATCATCGAACTGAAGGTACTTGTTAGTCTTTGCCTGCTTCCTTTCATTAAGGAATTTAGAAAAATTCTTTTCCATGAACTCGTAGTTTGATTTTATGCCTGTGCAGATGAAGACCATGTCTCCTTTTAGCCTTTCTCCCTTGTCAGTCAAGTAGTTAGATTTGTCTTTAGATATCACTCTCTGTTTAGGGATTATATTGACTCCTTTTTTCTTTAATAATCTCTCGGCATATCTTATAGATTTAGGGTGATTTCTGGATATCAAGTTATCCCCTCCGTTGACAATTGTTATTTTCTTTTCAGGATATTTAGTGATTATCTCTGCAGCCAGTTCTACTCCGACTAGGCCTCCGCCTATTATGAGTATTGTCTTTGCGTGCTCTAATTTTTTATGTGCCTCTATTAAGTGGCTGGCTCTAGTCGCTAGAACGACGTTTTCTTCCTTGATCGGATGGTTGTAGTTAGATCCTGAAGCAATTATGAGATAGTCAAAATCAAATGACCTAGTTTTAGTCATTACTTTATCTTTTGTTATCTCTATGACAGAATCCTTGATGAAGCTTCCTTTTTTGAGGTATTTTTTATGGGGAATCTGGATCTTTTTTGCGTGCTGAGGCTCGATAATAGTCCTTAAGATGCTAGGAGTGAACTCAAAATAATCCTTGGTGTCTATCAAAGTGACATCGAATTTGTTTTGGAGCTTTCTAGCACAATAAGATCCTGTGAAGCCTCCGCCTATTATTACTATTTTTTTCATCTTAAATCAAAGGAAAAATAAAAATAAATTTCTGTTTACTTGTCTCTTGATCCGAGCAGCCAATAGCTAGATGCCAGGGTCAAATGAATCAAGATCTGGCTTATGTTGCTGTAGTAAGCAATAGCTGCTGCAGCCACAAGAATGACTACTGGTATCCATGTCACATATTTCAATTGCCATTTTGCAAGTATTGCTATTCCTGAACCTGTTTCAAGAATTATCAAAACCCAAGCTAAAAATACAGCTGCAGGCAGTTTTAAAGTTTCAAGGAATCCTGATGGAGCAAATCCATACCATCCTAATTCTCCAGCCAGCTTTAATAGGCCTGAGCCTAACATTAGCAATCCAAGCAATAACCAGTTAGCTGTCTTTACGTAATTCATGTTTATCCTCCTTTCACTAGCTGTGAATCAGGGGATGTTTTTAAGCATTTTGCATTACTTGGCAGTCTTATTATATAATCCTGCAAAAACCCATCCTGCTATGTAGCCGAGAACATAGAGCTCCAATAAACCGATTATCAGAGTCCAGTTTGTGAATGAGAAAGATACTGGCAAGATCTCTGTTATCAAGTATCCATTATAGTCGCTAAACCATGCCATGACAGCAAGTATTAGCATAAGTATTGCGCTCACTAACCCTAATGAATGCCCGAACGCATAAGGGCTTAGAAAATTCTTAGGCTCTGTTATTTTTACAGTCGATACTTTCTTAGATATTGTTTTTTTCACCATCTTTTTCTATTCTTAACTAGGGAAATTTATATTTAAATGTTATGTTAATATTTCTTCAGGAATCAATAATTCTTCTAGTTGTGGAGTTGTGCTTCTTGGGGGAGAGACTGCATTTTCCGGAGGAAGTGCTTCAGTTTCTCTTCTATCTCGTATGGCTTTTGCTCGATCATAGGCTGATCCTTTTCCTTCCCATAACCTAGCCATTCCGAACATATAGGCCATGGCATTTCTCACAAATATTTCCTTGGAATCTCTCAATCCATGCTTATCATGCAATAATTGATATACAACCTCAGCCTGGCGCCCGTACCACTCGATGTTAGAGGGAGAATCTCTTATAAGCGGGCTTTCTGCCCATTCAAATAGATATTGTCCGACTGAATCACCCATTCCATTCAAGTGAATATTTGGATTATTCTTAAAGATTTATGTTGTTCAGTAATAAGATCTGTAAGTGTTCCTTACAATGTAAGTTGGAGGCTCGTATCCGTAATGGAAATAATCTGAAAGGTCATTATCATAATAGCGGTTGTAAGTGTAGCCATTGTACCTGTAGTTAGGGTAATAATAATTGTTATAAGCTGGGTAGAATCCTGAGTGGTAATATGGCCTGAAACTACCATATCTTGGATAATCATCATAGTTTATCTTTTTCACATATGTTGAGGAGCCGTAATCATCATAGTGGACGACTTTTTCATAATGGTAGTCAGGGGATGATTTTACTGTTGAAGAATAATAGTCTCCATAGTAATAAGCTGAAGCCAGGCTTAGGCTAAATACTGATAAGAATACTAGTGCGAAGACAAATAATATTTTCTTCATAGCTTTTTAGAGGAGAGAATGTTTATAAACTTTTCTTATGTTGTCTTTCTTGAATGACTACTTATGAATTAAGATAGATTTTAGTATAAATGGTGCTTGTTGATCTGATAGGAAATAAGAAAGAATTAAAGGCCTTGAGAGGAATCCGTGAATGGACTCCAATCCTTGCTTTAGACGACAGAGAAAAGAAGGTTGACTCTTTGATCATTTATGCAGGAAACTTAAAGCGAGAAAAATATCCTTCTGTGCTTCGGAAAGACAGCCTTGATGCATATTCAGTTGCTGAATTTGGCAGGGCGATAAAATCTCCTGAAGGAAGAGTTATAGGAGGAAGTGATCTAGATATTGATTATTTAGGAGATATTAAGTCAGCTTACTTAGTATTTAGCTCAGCGTTCTCGTTAGAGGAACTCGGGATGTTGAATCTGAATCCGAGAAGAGAAATCCAATTGATTGATGGAAGAGTAAGTTATAATCCTTCGATCCTTATAGTTGGAAGAGATTTAGTGGTAGATCACTTAAGGAAAGTCTTTAGGGATGACCTTAGGTTATAGTTATCCTGATAATAAATTATTTAAACTTTTGATTTAATATATATTAACATGTTAGAGAAGTTAATTCCTGCAATAACTTTGACAGGAACATTAGCTTATGCACAACCAGAGCCTATATATTGGGACATGTTATCTAAAACAGATCCTGAAAAGGCTGCGTTGATTGAGCAAGAACTGTTTAGACATGAATTAGATCTGGAAATGCAGGATGATCCTGAAAGGCTGATGATCCTTTATCCGGTATCTAGGCAAACCTATGATTTTCCAGCAATTACGAGTGACATTCCTTCTCCATCTGAAATAGAGAGGCACATTTCTGGATTGACTTATGCCGCTGAACACGGTAGATTTTCTGAGTCAATAATTAGTAAAGAAAATCTAATCAATGTAACTAACTTTCTGGTAGATGCAGCAGTAATTACTGATAGGACTAATGCCGCAAAAATATTACTCATGGGAGAACAGGGGCTTGAAATTGCATACAATGAAGTTGATAAGATAGGAAAACAACAAATAAAAGATTTGGCTAATGGTATGCTAAACGATATCAGAAACTATTCAATCGCCAATAAACAAGAGATCCAAGAGGGAATCTTTAAGAATAGACTTCAACCTGGAGTTAATGAGGCATATCTTCTTGCATTTCCAGAGGGAGATGTAAAACCTAGTGATACGCTTGAAACATTGATCCATAAACCTGAGTTCAAGCAAGCTTTTGAAATAAAGGGTTTAGAAAATGTTCAAGCAGAACATCAGAAAGAGATTGATACTTTAGATAATGTTGTTTATAACTTAGTAGATCAATACCGAATAGCTTATGAACGCATAAAAACAGAGAATGATCAAGTCCGTAGGGAACATGCATTGAAAGAAGCTCAAGGGTTAGTATATATTACAAGTAGTATTGTAGGACAAATAGACGAGGGCGTAAGTGCTCAGTTATATGGAGCCGGTATGAATATGCTAACTGTGGCTGACGGAATTTCTCAACTAGAGGAGAGTCCTTTTTCAGGAACTGCGAAAATCATATCTGGAGTAACCGGGTTATTCGGAGGGGAAAGCAATGAAGACAAAAAACATCGGCAAATAATGCAAGCCATAGCTGAAGTGCATAGAGATGTTCTAGAAGTGCAAAGGGACGTACAATTTGTGCAAAATCAAGTCCGAATAGGTTTTTATGATTTACAAAGAAGCCTAGCAGATCAAAATGAACAAATATATTCAATCAGAAAAAGACAATTAGAGATGCATGATGATATGTTATCCTCTTTTACCCAGATAGCACTAGGACAGCAACAAATTGCAGAACTTAATAAACAAATGCAAGATGATTTGAGATTTGTCGAGGCATTTTCACTCAATATAATGAGGGATTATCTTGTTCGCGACGAAGTCATTAAGGCTCTTCGTGATTCAGAAATGACTCCGATTATAGAAGATGAACAAGGAAATAGGACGGTTTTATTGAATCCTGAAGATGTCCGTAAATATTTAAATGCATTTCTTACTCACGCCAGTATAAATTCAATAAATCCTTTGATTAGCGGATCCTTAGATTCCATTGACAGATTCAAAAGACCAGATTTGGCCGAAGCAATAAATCAAAGGCCTATCCAAATGAGATATGGCTCAATTCCTATTTTATTTGGATCTAACGGAATTGATTCTCCATCGGTAAAAGTTTATACGCCTGCTTTTTCTCAGGTTGTTGACTTCAGGGAGTCTATTGCAAATCCTGTTGATTGGTCAACTTCTGTTTTGGCTTATGTGAATTTAGCAACAGAGCAGCAAGAAGGATTAGTTATACCCTCTAGCGGAAAAGAAGTAGTTATGCTAAAGCAGGCACTTGAACACGGAAAACAGACCATTGCAGCACACGCTGCACTATATCATCCTCAGACTGTCAATCATGCACTGAATGCATATAATCAAAGATTTGAAGATGTTATTGAGGCAGTGATTCAAGAATATGATAAACGTGCGCAAGGGATCAATAAAGCAATAGATAAAAATGAAAGAGAAGACATCAAATACATAAGAAAGAATAAAGGAGAGTATGCAGTCACTATAAGAAGTTATTTTAGAAAAATGGAAGATTTGGAAGATAAAAGCTTTGAGGATACTTTTTTATATAAAATCAATCCCGTTGGTGCACGCCGTGAGTTGACAGTTAGAGGTAGTGAAATGCCTAAAATAGTATGGTTTGGAGAGAGTTTAGGAATTGTGAGCATTGACTCAGAAGTTCAAATTCTTGGAGATAGATTGGATATAGATGCTAAAGAATGGTATGATTCGCAATGTGAACGCTTTGAGATTCTTTGGAGAAATGGCAGAATAAACACGGAAAAGTTATTACAAGAAAGAAAAAGATTACAAAAAGAAACTGCTGAAAAATTTGGTTATTTCTCTGGCCCTCCTAAGATAATTGAAACTGCTACTTTGAAAATTAACGGAGAAGTGCATCCGGCTTATAGAAGAGAATTTATTATTAATGGAGCATACCTTAATACGTTAATTAGAGAACATCCTGAAATAAAAGCAGTAACTTCTTCACTTATGAATTCTTCTTTTAAGAATCCTACATTCTTTGCGGATGCATGGGATGGTTCATATACTAGCGTTATTGAAGATATAGAGGACAAAGTAGGCAGAATTGAGGATCCTAAATTTAGAGAGGAATTTAATGAAGTAATACTTGAAGAGAGTGATAGGACACCTATAAAAGATGCCTTCTTTGAAGAAGCAACCCTTGAGAGGGATCCAGAATATCTTGCTAAAGTCCGAAGAGCCATAATTAAACATTTCGAAGCTATAGACAAGGATATCTCAGCACAAATAATAAATTCATCCGAACAAGAAGGTTCACCTATTGAAAAAGCTCTAGATGAATTTTCTATTGCTGCCAGTGCAGTTGATCTTCTTCAGGATATGGGAATTGTTGAAGGAGAAGTTATTGATCGCAATGATGTGGAATTAGCAATGAGAGGAGGCAATCTACAAGAATCATACGAAAAAAAGAAAGAGAAAATGGGAGAAAATGACGTTGCATTTAAAGGAGGATATGTTCAGGATATATTAAATGGTTTATATGCTCTAGACCTTCAATCAGTTAAGTCAACTGAGATTAGAGGAAAATCACCCTTTGACATAGATGCTGCATACTTATCTCTTGATGCATTTATTGAGAGCACCCAGCAACCAAGATAAGGTTTAAAAATACACTTTTTCTGAAAAGAATAACAAGCCTCAATAGTATAGTGGTTAGTACATCGCCCTGTCGCGGCGGAGACCCGGGTTCGATTCCCGGTTGGGGCGTTTAAACTGTAGGAATCCTAATAATTCAAGAGGGAAATTACTTTTATCGACGTAACGGTTTAGTTAGCATATGCATAGAAAGTCTAGAAATTTCGCTGAAAATACGTTTTACGCTTTTATTTTAGCATTGCTTATTTATTTTATAATTTTAATAAAAGTATATAATTTTTATCAGTACGATTCGATAGTATATTTTTACACCCTCGGAATAACTGTTTTTATGTTAAGCAGGGTTACTGGATCATTCTTTTACAAGAATTATAAAGACAGGCTTAAACTGGACAAAAGGGCTGAACTCGATATGAGTTATAACCCTACGGTCAGTTTCGTAATTCCCTGCAAAAATGAAGAAGATGCTATTTACAAGACAATGGAGTGTTGCTTAAATTCAAACTATCCTAGGGACAACATAGAAGTAATAGCAATTAATGATGGAAGCACTGACAATACTTTAAATGAAATGATTCGGGCAAAGGCTAACTTCCCTGAAATGAAAGTAACTGTTGTGAACTTTAAGAAAAATAAAGGAAAAAGGGAGGGAATGGCATTTGGTTTCAGATTGGCCAAAGGTGAACTCATTATTCAGGTCGATAGTGATAGTTATCCTGAACCAGAGGCATTGAGAAGATTGATAGAGCCATTCATAGATGAAAGAGTTGGAGCAACTGTCGGACATACGGATCCTGCCAATAAGGATGAAAATGTGATGACTAAAATACAGACAGCTTATTATTTCATGTCCTTTAGGGCACTCAAAGCCTCTGAAAGCATATTCGACATGGTCTTTTGCTGCTCAGGATGTTTCTCAGCATATAGGAAATCTTATGTGATGCCTGTGCTAGACAAATTCCTGAATGAAACATTTATGGGAAAGAAGATAACATTTGGAGATGATAGGTCCTTAACAAACTGGATTTTAAGGAGAGGGTATAAGACTGTATATGTTGATGAAGCCAGGGCCTATACAGTTGTCCCTAATACTCTAAGACAGTTTCTTAAACAGCAAGTCAGATGGAAAAAAGGATGGCTGATAAATTCCCTCAAGGTGTTTCCTGACGTTGTCAAAAAGGATAAGTTTGTCGCTATAACTTATTTTATACCCCTAATATTCATAACATTGACTACTCCATTCATTGCGTTTAAGGCACTAGTTATCAATCCAATATTCTTTGGAATATCTCCTTTATTTTATGTGTTAGGAATATCTATAGTTTCATTAATGCTGCTTATCCATTATCAAATCTACAATGGGGATAAATATGGGAAATATATGGTGTTGTATTCATTCTTAAATATGACATTGCTTTCTTATATTATGATCTATGCGCTTTATGATCTGAGGAATATGAAATGGGGAACGAGATGATAAAAACTAAGACGTATTTTGGCATAATGATCATTGTCTTTGCCTTCTTGATAACTGGAAGTTCAATCTATTTCAAGGAGGGCTTTGACTTCACTCCTAGGATCACAGGATCTGCTATCCTAGATGAGAATATCAGGCAATCCACTCAATCAATTTCATGCTCATTAATGCCTAAGGAGAAGACTATAATTTTAAGAATGGATGATCTTGGAGCCCATCACTATTATAATACTGTGGTCAATTTAACTGAAGAAATATTATCAAGAGAGATGAGTTTGACACTTGGAGTCATTCCTGAAGGTTTAGAGAAAGATAGGTTATTTATTGAATGGATTAGTTCAATCAAATATAATGATAGGATTGAAATAGCACAACATGGTTATCAGCATACAGAAAATGAATTCAAGGATAAAAGCTTGGATGATGCAACACGTTCAATTGAGTTAGGGAAAGAATCTATAATTAAAAATCTGGGAATCTCGCCAGTAACTTTTGTTCCTCCACAGAATGAATATTCTAAGGATGTACCGATTGCTTTGGAATCCCAAGCTTTTAAGATAATGTCTGCTAAGGAAGGCGAATATAAGAATCAAGATGGAATTTATATTATTGGCCCTAGCGCAAAGACCTTTGATTTCGGTGAGAGTGAATTGATTCCTGTAAATCAAATAATGGAAGATTGTAAGAGGGATCTGGACCTTAAAAATTTGTGCGTTATAACACTACATCCTCAAGATTATGTAAAGACTAATTCACCTCAGTTTATTGACGAGAATAAATATACAAAGTTCATAGATTTATTAGATTCTCTAGAAGAATTAGATGTTAAGTATGCTAATTTTAATGATTTATTGAGTTGTTAGATTTAAATCAACATTCAAAAGTATTTTAAATTAGAGATATATTAAATTTTTATGGATATACCTAAGTATGATGAAATGTATAATGCGCTAATTGAGGCATTACATCAACTAGGCGGATCGGCTTCAATTTTAGAAATGGAAGAGAAGGTAGCAGAAATTTTAAGAATTTCTGAAGGAGAGGTCAATAAAATACATCATGGAAATAGGACAATTTTTAGTTATAGGCTAGCTTGGACAAGAACCTACCTGAAAAACTATGGATTATTGGAAAATTCATCTAGAGGAATATGGGCTTTGACTCAAAAAGGACTAGAGACTAAAGAAGTAAACAAGGAAGAAGTAAACAATTTTGTGAAGAGAGAAGCTAGAGATTCAAGTTCTGTTGAGGAGGAAACTGATGAAGGTAAAACTCCGGACAACGCTGATAGAATTTGGGAAGACGAATTATTGGATAAATTAATGTCTATGGATCCTTCTGCGTTCGAGAGATTATGTCAAAGAATTCTTAGAGAATCAGGATTTATAGAAGTAAAAGTTACAGGTAGGACAGGAGATGGGGGAATTGATGGAAAAGGCATAGTAAAGCTTGGAGGTCTAATCGGTTTCAGGGTTGTATTTCAATGTAAAAGATGGTCTGGAAGCGTTTCTTCTAAAGAAATCAGAGATTTTAGAGGGGCTATGAATGGCAGAGCAGATAGGGGATTATTCATTACAACGGGAAAATTTACAAGAGATGCTTTAATTGAATCTTCAAGAGAAGGGGCTGACCCTATAGACTTAATTGATGGAGAGAATTTAGTTCAGAAAATAAAAGAATTAGGATTGGGTGTAAAAGTAAAAACCAAAGAAGAGGTTACAATTGAGGATAATTGGTTTGAAAATATTTAATTTTTAGATTCTTTACTCTTCTTCCACCTCTATCTTTAAAAAGTTCTAACTCAGGGTATTAACTCAAGCAAAAAGAGCTGAAAATGGAATACGAGATAAATATTGATGAATCATTTTCTGATGATGAACTGCCTGTATTTGAGAATCTTACAAAGAGCAAATTCGTATCAAAGGAGATAAGGGACTTAAAAATAGATGTAGGAGAGGCATCAAAGGAGACTGAGATCACAAGCCTGATATCTTTTGATATGATAAAGGATAACCTGGAATTCCAGCTTCCTTACCAGACTGAAGGGGCGCTAGAACTACTAAGGGATTTTAATGGGTCAGGGCTATTAGCAGATGAAGTAGGCTTAGGGAAGACTGTCACAACTGGCATAGCATTAAAGGAATGCATAGTCAGGGGCTTAGCCAAAAAAGTCCTAATTTTAACACCTCCATCATTAGTAGACCAATGGGTTAGTGAATTAAAGGATAAATTCGAACTGGACTTCAAAATAATCGAGAACGAAAGCGACTGGGATAGTGATTTTGCTATCGCCTCAATAGACAGAGTGAAGATATTTGACAAAGTCAAGGGAGACTACAGGCACTCTATGGCCCACAAGATACAATGGGATATGCTGATAGTTGATGAAGCCCATAAACTAAAACAAAGGAACACTGTCAGATGGAGATTTATAGACAAAATACAAAAGAAGAGATTCTTAGCATTAACAGCAACCCCTTTCCAGAATGACTTATTAGAACTATACAATCTTCTCCACTTATTAAAAAAAGGCCATTTAGGAACAATAAAAGAATTCCAGAAGAATTTCATAAACGGCAGGAATAAAAGATACCCCTTAAACCCTAGAGAACTAAAGAGAAAACTAGACGAAGTCATGATAAGAAGGCAGAGGAGCGAGACAGGGATAAAATACATGAAAAGAATCCCGAGAATAATCGCTGTAGAGCAGACACCTGAAGAAAAAGAAGTTTATGAAGCAACCTGCGAACTATTAAAAAAACAATATTTTGCAGCAAACGGCACAGAACTTAACGGCAGATTGATTATCTATGCACTCTTACCTAAAATCACTAGCTCATCAAAATCAGCGATTGAATCACTGAAAAGAATAGAATCAGATGAGAAATACCATCAAGGGACAAGGCAGATAGCAAGGAATATCCTGGAAAAATATGAGAAGATAGGAACAGACTCAAAAATAAAAAAACTAATAGAAATAATAGATGATATACTAAAAAAAGATCCTAATGACAAGATATTGATATACACAAAACACCCTACTACTTTAAACTATATTGTTGAGAAATTAGCCCCTTACAACCTGAAGATATTGCCTTTCACAGGAGCACAAGATAGAGAGGAAAAGACTAAGATAATAAAGGAATTTAGAGAAAACGCAAATATCTTAATAAGCACTGAGACAGGATCTGAAGGGCTGAATTTCCAGTTCTGTGCTAACCTGATAAACTATGACCTGCCATGGAACCCTATGGCAGTAGAACAGAGAATAGGAAGGCTTGACAGGATTGGGCAAAAAAGAGACATGCAGATCTATAGCTTAGCAACAAGTGACACGATGGAAGAGCATATAGTAGATTTAATCATAAACAAGATGTGTTGTGTTGGTTTAGTAATAGGGGAACTGCCTATAATATTATTCAACTTAGGACTAGACGGAGAAGGTAAACATACAAAAAGCAAGATTGAGGAACAACTGATGAACCTTTTTATAGAATCCAAAAATAACTTAAGCATCTTCTCTAAAGGAATTGAAGAGATAAGCAGGAAAATAGAGGAAGGGATGAAATCATATGAAGATAATAAAAAATTCAATCACGAGGTATTAGACAATGCAGGATGAAAAATTAGCTGAATTAGTATACAAGTTCTTTGAGGCTTTTAACTGTTCAGTTGAATGGAAAGGCAAACTCCTGATAGTTGAAAACGTCCCAAAAGATTTTGAGAAATTCTTCGGAAAGAACTCGCCTTATATATTCTCTTTTGACCCTCAAATCAACGAAGGGGAATTAATAACTAAATCAAGTTTCCTGATCAGGATAATAAATGATTATTTAGGGGATAAGGCACAGACTACTTTACTAAGGATAGAATTTGACAAGGATTTAGCTGAAGAGATTACTAAAAATTACACCCTCCAGAACTGCAAGGTCAACCACATCTCAAAAGAGGAGCAGATAAATTTCATGACTAGATTTACATTTTTGACAACTATCCAATACCTTAATGAAAAAGAACAGATAACAACCCCAATATACCTTTCAGGCAATAATATCATAGATTTTGATGAATCTAAGTTCCAATTAATAGACGGAAGAGAAAGGGATGTAAAAAAAATAGAAAACCTTGACAGCCAAGTGGAGTCAAGTTATGAGATAGCAAAAAGTACCGTGAAAGATCTGCTAAAACCTAACATTGACAAAATAACTTTCTCATTAAAAGAAAAGCTAAGCCAGGAAATAGCAAGGATAGACAACCACTCAAACCAGCAGCTTTCAGAGATAAATCTAGAGATTGAGAAAGCAAATAAGAGAATTGAACAATACAAAAAAGAGTATGATAAGAAAAGAGATGAAACTATTCCGGATAAGATAAAAAAACTGGAAGAAAAAATAATTGACATCAAGAACAAGACCGACTTCAAGCAGCTCAATGAGGAAAAAGAATTGCTTATCAAAAATGAGATAAGAAACCATGCCTTGAGCATCAAGAACAAGATCATCAACACTTCAATAATTTATTATCCGGCTTACAAACTAAATGTTTTCTTCAAGACTTCTAAATCAGCCAGGCTGATGAACATTGATTATGATCCATTCCATAACACTTTCTCAAAACTTAATTGTGAAGTGTGCAATAAGGAAGT
>CAZOEF010000003.1:0-156553 GCA_964578845.1 Candidatus Woesearchaeota archaeon | reverse complement strand
GTTTATTTTATTAAATATATTTTTTAATGATAACTATTGTAATATATATTTTCAATTGATATTAAAATTTATTTTATATTAATTATTATTCAAATTCATTATTAAGTTCGTATTAAAATCTATTTATATCAATTTAATTAAATTATTATTATTATTATTAATCTTATTGACAGATATTAAGTTCGTATTAATTTAAATTAAACTAAATCCATAAGTATTTAGTTCCATAAGAAACAATGGTGTGGGGGAGTTGAGAATTTTATTAAATTAATATTATTTTTCCCTCGGATTTATTATTTTTCCATAAGAAATATAGGTTAGAGAACAGATAAGTTTATAATGACTTTAGTTTTTTATTAAGAAACAAGAGGGTGTATGACTGCTAAACTAGACAAAATTTTTGATTCCTTTGCTGCAAACAGCTTATTCAAGAATAAAAGTGTTTTACAAATAAATTATACTCCTGAAACCATTCCCCATAGAGACAAAGAAATAGAGTCAGTAGCTTCTATATTAGCTCCATCACTAAGAGGGGAAAGGATAAGCAATTTATTTGTATTTGGAAAGACAGGAACAGGAAAAACTCTATCTGTCCAGTATGTTACCCAGGAGCTATTAAGAAGATTAAAAGAAACCGGAGAAGACCCTCTTAAGGTTGTATATGTCAACTGCAAGTTAAGAAAAGTCGCAGACACTGAATACAGGATTCTTGCTGAAATAATATCTGCATTAGGAGGAAGCGTGCCTGCAACAGGGCTTCCGACAGATTCAGTATATAATAAATTTATCAGCATGATAGACAATAAAAAACAAATAATCTTGATTGTACTGGATGAAATAGACCAGGCTGTAAAAAAAATATCAGATAGTTTTCTTTATACTCTAACAAGGCTCAATTCAGAGCTGAAGAACGCACAGATCAGCATAGTTGGAATAAGCAATAGCCTTACATTTATGGATGACTTAGACCCAAGAGTCAGGAGCTCACTAGGTGAAGAAGAGTTAGTTTTTCCTCCTTATAATGCATTACAATTGCAAGATGTCCTAAAAGAAAGAGCTAAACAAGCATTTAATGATGGAATATTGGAAGAAGGAGTTATAGCTAAATGCGCAGCGTTTGCAGCAAGAGAGCACGGAGATGCAAGGAGAGCCTTAGACTTACTAAGAGTAGCAGCTGAACTAGCTGAAAGGAATGCCAGCAAGAAACTGACTTTAGACTTTATAGACCAGGCTAATAAAAAAATAGAGAAAGACAAAATGCTTGATATAATAGAGAATGAGCCGAAACAATTCCAATTAGTGCTTTCCTCAATAATGCATTTAGATGACGATAAAACATATGATAAAATATTCACAGGAGATATCTATAATAAATACCAAGAAATATGCCAACGGACAAAGAATGAAATATTAACACAGAGAAGGGTTTCAGACATAATTGCTGAATTTGATATGCTTGGATTAATAAATGCCAAGGTTGTCAGCAAAGGCAGGCAAGGAAGAACTAGGGAAATCAAGCTATCTATTCCAGGAAACATAAGGGGAAAGGCAAAGGAAATACTAAAGAATTCAATAGAAATATGATTAACTGAAACTTCCTATGTTGAGTATTAAGGCCTATGAAAGAAGACATATTGAAATTTGTGAGGGAGAGAGGTTTATTATTAGAGAAAAGCATCTTTGACTTAATGGATCAATTTGAGGACGTGCCTTCTGCTAAATCTTTTTTGGAAAATCTTGAAAAAGTTTCAGGACAAAAGATGATAACAGTCTCTTCTTTGAACAGGAACTATGAATTTGTGAAGGAAGTTGTAAAAAATCTTCCGGGAGAGGTGCAGCAGAGCGTTGAAAAAACATTCATCAAACTAGGAGTCAGCCTAGAAATAAAAAAAGAAATAATAAACAATCCTGAGAAAAAAGAAGAGACTAAATACAAAATATTCTATTCAACACACGACAATACAAGAAAAATAACTGTTGGGGATTTTGTAGGGCATTTCAGATCAAGATACCAGGAATTGCAAAGAATCCTGATGCACAGGCCGGGAATGGATAAATTGACATCAATAAATAAGATACCTGCAGGAAACAGGCAGACTTTTACTTTTATAGGTATGGTCACAGAAAAGAGGACCACAAAAAACAATAATTTAATGATAAAATTTGAGGACCTGACAGGAGCGATAACTGGATTAGTCAAAGAAGGAAGCGAGACTTTTATGGCTGCTGCTGAAATGCAGCCTGATGATGTTGTAGCTGTGAAATGCTCGGGAAGCAGGGAGATGGTATTTATACATGAAATATTTTATCCTGATTCATTCTTGCTGCATAAAACAAAATTCGATGAAGATTTTTGCATTGCGTTTGTATCTGACATCCATGCAGGAAGCAATAAGCACCTGGGAGAACAATTTGAAAAATTTTTATACTGGATAAACAGCGATAATGAGCTTGCGAAGAAAATAAAATATATCTTTTTCGTAGGAGATAATGTGGATGGGGTAGGAGTATTTCCTGGACAGGAAAGATTATTGAAACTGACCAGCCTCAAGGATCAATACAGCCTGCTTTCCAGTTATTTGAAAAGAATACCTTCACATATCACAATGTTTATGTGCCCAGGACAGCACGATTCTGTCAGAGTTCCAGAGCCCCAGCCAATAATAGATGATTTTTATGGAGAAGAGCTGCGAGAAATCCCTAACCTTATATTAGTCTCCAACCCTTCAATGATAAAATTATTAGAAGGGGAAAAAGAATTCAAGGTCTTAATGTATCACGGAGCTAGCATTCACACTTTCATAAATGAGATTGAAGAATTAAGGATCATGAAGGCTCATTCATGCCCTGCGAAAGCTGTGAGACACATGCTCAAAAGAAGGCATTTGGCCCCGACACATTCATCTGTAGTCTATGTTCCAAATGTCGAAAGGGATCCATTAGTCATTTCAGAAGTTCCAGATGTGTTATGCACAGGAGAAGTGCATAGACTAGATATTGAAAGATATAATGGCACGCTAATAATAACAGGAAGCTGCTGGCAGGCACAGACTGAGTTCGAGGAGAAGGTAGGAAATATACCTGATCCGTGCAAAGTCCCTATACTTAACCTGAAAACTCATGAACTAAAAATACTTGACTTTGGAGGAGAAGAATGAAAATATTAAACAAAGTCTACGGAGAACTTGAAATAAATGAGCCGGTTCTGGCAGTTGAGGTGAAATCAAAATGAATGTAAAACAATATTTTGATTACCTTTCCAAAGTCACTGATGAGAGCTACTTAATAGCAGAAGAAGCGAGGTCTAAAGGGCTTGATCCTATTTCACAAGTTGAAGTTCCGCAGGCAAGCTCTTTAGCTGAAAAGGTTGTAGGGCTAGTTTCAGCTGTCTATCCTCAAGTGAAAGACCAAAAAATTGTAAAAAGAATACTTGATCTAGAGGACCAATACGGATCATTAGATCCAGCAGTGGCATTAAGCGTAGCAGAAGAAGTGGCAAAAGAAAAATTCTGTAAATTTGAAAGCCACCATGAGGCGATAGAAGCAGGGATAAGAGTAGCGCTAGCTTATATGACTTTAGGAGTTGTCTCAAGTCCTATTGAAGGGTTTGTACAATTAAAATTAAATAAAACTAAAGAGGGAAAGGATTATTTTTCCCCTTATTACTCAGGGCCGATAAGATCAGCAGGAGGAACAGAAGCAGCATTCTCGCTTGTTGTAGTTGACCATTTAAGGGAAATTTTTGGATACGAAAAATATGATCCTAATGAAGAGGAAATAAAGAGGGGCGTCCATGAATGCTATGAATATCATGAAAGAGTCACAAATTTACAGTATTTACCTTCTGAAATGGAACTAGAGTTCTTGATGAAAAATCTACCTATTCAAGTTAATGGTGACCCTAGTGAAGACAGGGAAGTTTACAACTACAAAGATCTTCCGAGAGTTGAAACAAATTACATCAGGAGCGGCTTTGCTTTAGTCATGGGGGAAGGCATTGCCCAGAAAGCCCCAAAAATACTGAAGAGAATTCTTTCCTTGAAAAATAACGGCTTTAAATTGAGCGGATGGGACTGGATGGAGGATTTTGTTAAACTCCAGAAAAAAATCAAGGAAGGAAAAGCCACCGGGACTAGCGCAGGGGGAGCAACATATATACAGGACATTGTAGCAGGCAGACCAGTTTTTAGCCATCCTAGCAGATCAGGAGGATTCAGATTAAGATATGGCAGATGCAGGAACACAGGGTATTCAGCATTAGCTTTGCATCCGGCTACAATGGCTATCACAGGAGATTTTATCGCAATAGGGACACAACTAAAAATAGAAAAACCCACTAAAGGATGCACAGTGGCTTCCTGTGATACTATCGACGGGCCAATAGTAAAATTATTAGATGAGAGCGTCAAATATTTAGACAATTATGATAAGGCTAAAGAAATATTGGGGCAAGTAAAAGAGGTATTGTATTTAGGCGATATTCTAGTTCCTTACGGAGATTTCTTGAACAGAAACCATCCTTTAGAAAAACAAGGATATATTGAACAATACTGGCAGCAGGAATTAAAAAGTAAAAATGTGAATGCTGATAAGAATGCAGATATTGATGAAGCGATCAAATTATCAGAAGAATATGATGTTCCTTTGCATCCTAAATATATTTATTTTTGGAGCCAAATAAATTATGATGATTTCCTAGCGCTCTTAGACTGGATAGCCCATGGGACACTTACTGAAAACTTGATTCTTCCCTATTCAAGGACAGACAGAGAAAGATTTGCTAAAGGAAAAAGAGCGTTAGAGATAATAGGGTGCGAACATAAAGTAAGTTTAGAGAACGTTGTTTTAAGCCCTGTCAATACTAAGGCGTTATTCCTGAATATTGGCATTGACTATAATGCGACCAGTGTTGAGGATGAAGTAGACAAGGTAATCAAAAAATTGCCTAAAGAAGGAAATGTTCTAGAAATATTGAACAGCATATCAAGATTCATAATAAAAGATAAGGCAGGTGCTTTTATCGGAGCAAGAATGGGAAGGCCTGAAAAAGCCAAACCTAGAAAATTAACAGGAAGCCCCCATGTATTATTTCCAGTGGGAGAAGAAGGAGGGAGGCTTAGAAGCGTGCAGACAGCAGTTGAAGTGGGAAGCGTCAAAGGGGAATTTCCCTTATATTTATGCAAAGGATGCGGGAACGAAACAATCTACTCCAAATGCGAGAAATGCGGAAATACATGCAGCATCTTGAAATATTGCAACACCTGCCAGGAATTTACAGATAAATGTGAAAAAGGACATAGAGTATCAACTTATAATACCAGGAGGGTAGATATGAAGCATTATTTTGATCTGGCCAAGAAAACAACTAACCTTAGATTAGAGGATATACCTGTTGTCATCAAAGGCGTCAAGGGTACATCTAATGAAGACCATACTTGCGAGATCTTGACAAAGGGATTATTAAGAGCAAAATATAATGTAAATGTAAATAAGGACGGGACTGTAAGATATGATATTTCAGAAATGCCTATCACACATTTCAAACCGAAGGAAGTCGGGACCAGCGTAGAAAAATTAAAGGAATTAGGATATGAGATAGATGTTTATGGGAATGACTTAGTTAGTGATGATCAAATCTTAGAGATATTTCCTCATGACATAATCCTTCCTGCCTGCGCTGACAGCCCTGATGAGAAAGCTGATGATGTTTTCTTCAATATAACAAAATTTGTTGATGAAGAACTGGAAAAGATATATGGAATGGAGAAATTCTTCAACCTGAAGAAAAAAGAGGATCTTGCAGGGGCACTTGTCGGATGCATAGCGCCGCATAATTGCGCAGCTGTCTTAGGAAGGATAATCGGATTCTCTAAAGTACAGGCATTATTAGCAAGCCCGTATATGCACGCAGCAATGAGAAGGGATTGTGACGGCGACGAAGCAGCAGTCATGCTTTTGATGGACATGCTTATTAATTTCTCAAGGAAATTTTTGCCAAGCCATAGAGGCGGAACACAGGACGCCCCACTTGTATTGAACACACATATGAGGGCAGGAGAAGTGGATGATATGATATTTGATGTTGACGCGTCTAAAGAAATACCTTTGGAATTATTTCTTGCTGCTGAAAAAAAGGAACATCCTTCAAGCGTTTCAATGGAACAAGTTAAGAAAAGACTGGGAGGGGAGCATGAATTTGACCAATTATGGTTTTCTTATGATACTTCAGACATCAATGCAGGGCCGAGATGCTCAAGCTATAAAACCCTGCCTACAATGCAGGACAAAGTGGATAAACAGATGTATTTCTGCTCAAAATTAAGGGCTGTAGATATAACTGATGTAGCCAGATTGATCATAGAAAGACATTTTATCAGAGATATCAAAGGTAATTTCAGGAAATTCTCAATGCAGGTCTTCAGGTGTGTTAATTGCAATGATAAATACAGAAGGCCGCCTTTAGCAGGAAAATGCCTAAAATGCGGAGGGAAATTAATATTCACAATATCTGAAGGGAGCATATTGAAATACATGCAGAAAGCATTAGACCTAGCGCATAATTTCCATGTAAGCCCTTATTTAATAGAATGTTTAGACTTAGTGCAAAGAGATATAGAGAGCATATTTGGAAAAGAGAAAGAAAAGCAGGAATCGCTTGGAAAATGGTTTGGCTGAGAAGGTTTTTAAATAATAAATATATCTAAGGATGATGAAAAAGAGGAAGTTTTTAGGATTTTTATTTTTCCTTGGAATAATATTAGCTGGTTTTGCTATAGCAGGACAGGTTGTATTGACTTCTTCTGGAGGGACAAGCTTTACAATAAATGATGACGCAAGCTCATTACTAAATATTTCTGTAAATAACACTGATGGGAATTACGAAAATATAACTGCTGTAGTTATCACCTTGCCAAAAGGAGTTAATTTCACTGAAGGGACTAATATGACTACTGGAAACAGCACATTCACCAATGTTGGAAATACTACTTTAAACTGGACAAATATGAACGGATTAATATTCAACAATACTTTAGAATATTTTTCTTTCAGTGCAGTCCCTTCATCCCCTGGAAAAGACCTTGATATAAGCGTGACAGTCTATACAACAAATACTTCTGTCAATGTTTCACAGACAAATATTACTTTGAATATAAACGATACATTCACTGCTGAGTTCAATGGAGATTTATCTGAGAATTATTATAATACTACTAGTATAGATATAGCTAATGTGAGCTTTAGCGGGAATGAAACCTCGGTAGGGTTAAGTTTAGTTTTATTCAATTCAAGCGGAGTGCTAATGAGCAACTCATCACTTCAGTCCCCCTTTGTTGTTAATTATTCAGGAGTTGCTGTCTCAGATGGAAGATATTACATTAATTTAACTGTTAATAATTCCCAGTCAGACAGTAACTTCAGCCAGAGAGTGTTTACTTTAGATACTGTTGATCCTGAAATAACTGATGTAGATGATGAAGAAACAACCCAAACAAAGATTAATCTTACAATAACTGCTAGCGACTCAGGGACAGGAGTTAAAGAATGTGAAGCTGAAAATGTTCAAGATGAAGATGACATAGATTTGACTTTAATCTCAGGAAATGACTGGGAACTTTATGATACGGGCCTTGATTGCGGAGAGGATTATGAATATGAAATCACTTGCACAGACTATGCTGGAAACGACAATCCAGTATTCACTACTGATGAATTCAGTACAGATGCCTGCGATAGCTCTAGCGGAGGAGGTGGCGGAGGTGGAGGCGGAGGCTCATCTACTACAAGCAGCTTCTGGACAAATACATTTGTAGATGATTCACAAGATTTTGAGGATTTAGGAGAAATAGAAAGATCATTAGGCAAAAAGCAGAGAAGCAGGATAAAGATAGATGGAGACACCCATTATGTAGGTGTTATTGAACTCACCAGCTCACAAGCAACAGTAAATATTTCATCTGATCCGCAGCAGGTGGTCTTAGATATAGGGGAAGAAGCAAAAATAGATGTTGACGAAGACAATTATTATGATGTAAAAATATTGCTTGAAGGGATAAGCTCAAACAAGGCTAACCTAATCATGACTCACTTACATGAATCCTATGTTCCAACAGAAGAACCAGAAATAAACTCTAATTTAACACAGACAGGAAATGAAACTATTACAGGTGAAACAGGAGAGGCAAAGAGTGCTGCCGGAACTGTATTAGTTGCAATATTAATCATCCTTATTTTGGGAGGAATATTGGCAGTAGTCATATATTATTTCTTCAAGAATGGAAATCCCTTCAAGAAAACTACTGGAGAAACAAATAAAAAAGAGTAGTCGGGATCAATAGACAAGACATCAGATTTATTCTTCTTGCCCCTGAGAGGATAGTAAACATGCCAAGAGCAGTTGAAGTCAAGTATAATATAATTCCCAGAAAATTTGAGAAAAAGATTACCATTATTGTAAGGACAATGAGGATAACAATTGAGAGGAGCTTATAATTTATCTTTGAGATAAACTTAGAGAAATATTTAGATAAGTATATTGAAAGGGTAAAAGAAATAATTCCTGACAGGACTATTGCTATAAGGATTATAAGCAGGTCATGGAAAGCCATTTCCTGAAGTATTGACTGGATAGCTACAGCTGAACCTGTCCTAGCCCTTTCTATCGCATAGACTGTAACAAAGCTTAGCCCCATCCCAATAGTGTTTATCGCACCGACTAAGACGAAAAAACCTTCTTTTGACTGATCTAATATTTCAGAGCTTATAGTGGCAGCATGGCCTGAACCGATTCCTGGGAGAAAAGAACATAATGGAGAAGTCAATGTTGACCCTATCATTGCCTTGAAAAACTCTTTTTTTGGCAACTTTATTTCTTTTAATTTTACGATGTTTTGTTCAGGTATTGTTGTCTTGTCTTTAAGGCTGATTATTATTGAGGAAGATCCAAATAAACCTGTCAATAGGGGAAAAAGAGGGTCCTTAATTGCTGCATTCAATGAAGCATATCCTAAAAATCCTGCAAGTGAAAAAGTCATTATTGCTAAAACAGGATTTTTCTCCCTAAGCACTAAGTAAATTGAGATAAAGATAAGTGCGAAAGGGACAATAACTCTAGTTACTTCATAGATGAATGGCAGGAAGTAAATGAATAGAGGGGTTAAAATCAGAATTACTGCAATTGCTGCCAAAGACCCGTATAGAGTCAGGACTATTGCATCGTGGGCCTTGCCAGCTTTTAACATCTGATGGCCTGGAAGAACTGAGAGGAAAGAGTCCTCGTCAGGAGCTCCTAAAAATACTGAAGGAATGAAATCAACAAATGACTGTGTTATCGACATGCTTACTATGAATATAACTAAAGCCAGTGGCGGCCATGCCTCGAAATAAGCAAGTGAAGATAGAAGAATAACAGCGACCAAGTTAGTGTGAATTCCCGGAGCTAAACCTGCAAGAGTGCCTACAAATATTCCTAAAATGAATGTCAGAATGTAGATTATCATCTAATCCTGAATTTTTTTAGTATATTAATCAGAGTTCTATTTTTAGGAGAGTCTTAAACAGGGTACTCTTCTATTGTTTTATAAACAGGCCCTAAAGTTCTCAGCTCAGAAGACTTCAGCTTGAATCTATCTATAGTAAATTCCAGTTTTTTCGGATTTAGATCATTAATATATTCAATAAATCCTTTTTTGTCTTTGACATGCTTGATTCTTGCTACAGTTAGATGAGACATAAACCTTTCCTCTTTTGGAAATAAATTTTCTAGTGACTCATCTACCTGCTTCTGGAAGTTAAATGCGTCGCCTGCTATTTTTATCCAGACTATTTTGGGACTACCCTTATAGTTGAAATTACCTGCCTTATCTAGTTTCAGACTTAAGGGCTGAAACTTAATTTTAGATAATCTTTCCTTTACCTGATTTAGCTTTATTTCATCAATCTCCCCGAGGAATTTTAAGGTAAGATGTAAATTCTCCAGTTCTGTTAATTTTCCTGTGAATTTCTGTTTTTCTAATAAGGATTGAACTCTAGCTACTTCCTTTATTATTTCATCAGGGAGGTCTATGCAAATGAATGAACGGATTTTCATAACTAATATTTGTTTGGAGAATTTAATTAATTTTTCTTAAATATATTCTCTATCTAATGAATGATTTTCAGAGGATTTACATATATTCCTATTATATAGATAATCGTACATCTCACGTGTCGGCGGGCCTTGAATCTGGAAATCCCTCTGCTGATGAATTGCTATATTCATATAATGATAATAATTGATAAGACCTACAAATAATGAAACAGCTCCGGCAAGAGATTTCCTCTTTATTGTCCTATCCATATTTTATATGGATTAAAAGTTTATTTAATCATTTCGGAACTATTGCAGCTGTTGAGAATTCATTAATTAATTCTTTAGCTAATTTCTTAACATCTACAAGGCTAACTTTTTCTACTTCTTTCTCATAATCGTAATAGGATTCAGCTTTTCCAGTGGCTATCTCAGAAAATAATAACGCGTTCATCACATTAATGCTTTCCTCTGTTGAGACTTTTTTCAAGCCTATTAATCGCTCCTTAGATTCTTCCAGATCCTTATCAGTCATCTTCTCTATTTCATTAAAGCCCTCGATAATCAATCGCTTAACTTCTGGAATGGCTTCTTTAGTCGTACCTGCATAGATGCTATAATAAGAATAATTCTTTTCAGCGCTGATTGAGCTCTGGACAGAATATGCTAGTCCGCGCTTTTCCCTTATCTCAAGAAATAATCTTGATGACATGCCGTTCGCTAAATAAGCATCTAAAACCTCCAAGGTATAGAACTCACCAGAATCTATCTTTGGGGCATGCATAGCCAGAACAAAATGCGACTGGTCTATGCCAGGACGCTCTTCAACGCTGTCTGAATTTTTCTTTATTATTTTCTGCGGTGAAGTTGACTTATTTTCAGGGCTGAAAGATTTTTCAAGATATTCACATACTTTATCTAAATCAGCATTTCCAACAATAGTCACAATATAATGTTCAGGAGAGTATTTCTCCTTGAAATAATCATACACAAAATCCCTCGATAATGATGAAACTGTTTCTTTTGTTCCTGCAATTCCCATCCCTAATGGAGATTCAAAAAGATTTTCTTCTATCTTTTCATAAACATACCTTTGAGGCATATCGTGATACATCTTTATTTCTTCAAGAATTACTTTTTTTTCTTTCTCGAATTTTTCAGGCTCAAATTTCGGATTCTTCAACATATCAATAATTATATCCATTCCTGTGAAAATATGCTCTGCAGGAAGCTTGAACCAATAAGAAGTAACATCCTGGGCAGTGAAAGCGTTCAATACCCCTCCTCGTTTTTCTATCTCTCTTGAAATGTCTTCATGAGTTCTAGTTTGAGTTCCTGTAAAGACTAAATGCTCTATGAAATGCGCTATTCCTTTAATTTCAGCAGTCTCGTGAGAGGCAGCGAAAGGGTTAGATATGCTTAGAGAAACTACGGGAAGATCTCTTTTTTCGTGCAAGACAGTTATTCCGTTAGACAGTTTTTTCTTTTGAAAATCCATTCTAAGACGTTTAAGAGGGAAGGTTAATAAAGTTTGTGTGGGTAAATTTAGGGTGAAGGGATTACTTGCGAAATTGTTTGAGAGAAGAGATAGTACTTCAATTATAGCTGTTACTTTAGGTGTTGGTAAAACTTCTGGGAAGCCAAAATTGGAAAATAACCTATAGCTAGTTTTTTTAAACTCTAATATTTTTCTTGGTTTATGCCGATCAATGCAAGCCACGAATACTTCGAAGCTGAGAAGAGATATTTAGCAGCTGAGACTTTAGAAGATAAGATCAAGACTCTTGAAGAGTTGATAAGGACTGCTCCTAAGCATAAGGGGAGTGAGAATCTACTAGCTGAACTGAAATTACGCCTGAAGAAGTTCAAGGAGAAGCAGGAGAAGGGCAAAAAGGTAGGAAAGGGCAAGAAAGGGATAAGAAAAGAGGGTTTTCAGGTTGCTTTAATCGGCAAGACTGGAGCTGGAAAGTCTTTACTGCTTAGCAAATTGACTAACGCTAACCCTATTGTTTCTGATACTGCTTTTACAACTTATGAAGCTGAAGTAGGGTCAATGGAGTTTGAAGGGGTAAAGGCGCAGATTGTTGACTTGCCTGCAATAGGGCATAAGGAATTTGATTATAGTGTCACAAATAATGCTGACCTTTTGCTTTTGGTAATTACAGGGTTAGAAGATTTAATTGAGATTGATAGATTCTTAGGAAAGGCGATAGGGAAGAAAGTCATTGTTTTTAACAAGATAGATAAATTGGATGAGACCTCTAAGAGAAAATTATTGGCTACCTTGAAATCTAAAAGGATGAACTATGTTGTTGTTTCTGCTATGGATGGCGAGGGGATTTTAGATCTAAAGAAGAAGATTTTCTCCGAGATGGGAGTTATCAGAGTATTTACCAAAGAGCCTGGAAAGGCGAAGAATAAAGATCCAGTTGTCCTGAAGGAGGGAAGCACTGTGAAAGATGTTGCTGAGACTATCTATAAGGGATTTTCGAAGACTGTGAAAGAGACCCGTTTAACAGGACCGAGCGGGAAATTTTCTAACCAGAAAGTCGGATTAAATCATGTTCTGAAAGATATGGATGTTGTGGAGTTCAAGACTTAAAGAGATTAAATGGTTGTGATAAAATCCATACGAAGTAGGCTATTGAGATAATGGCCAATATCGCAGAGATTAATATCAAGTAACTTCTACCTTCTTTTTTATAACCTAATATAGCTAAAACTATTGCTACTGGAGGCGACATCATTATTATGAAAAACATGGGCAAAATAATTGCAGAAAGAGGTCTGTAATAAGTAGGCGGAAGCAGAATGATGAATAATGATAATAAAAGGGGGAATAACGCAAATATGAAGCTTAGTTTTCCTAGTGGGTTTTTCATTCTCCTTCTGGATAAGCCTCTTTTCTCAATTTATGAAGAGTCTTGTTATTTCTTAATGGCCTTAATAAAATGTTCAGCTCTTTGGCTAAAGCATTTTTTACATCTAAAGGGTGGAGTTTTTTTGATTTGAAATCTTTCTCGAAAACTTCATAATTATCGTATTCTATATTTCCTCCGAATTTTTCAGCGCGCTCTATTTTAAATGTTTTATTTGAATCTTCTTTTATTGGCATAACAACGTATTTTATGAATTGTATTATCCCAGATTCTACGCTTCCTTCAGGGCATTCTGCATTCTTTATTTTTTTATTAATGTCGTATTCTGAATCTAACAAGTCTATTTTGCTGCTTGGGACACTGGCAGACATCTTTTTTCCAGTAAGGCCGGGAATTATCGGATTCATCAATTCTATTCTCGCTTTATAGCCTATTTTAGGAAGATTTTCCCTTGCAAATACTAATATTTTTCTTTGGTCTAAACCTCCGAACTGGGCATCGGCTTTTAGGTACTCTTCGTCCAACGCTTGCATGATGGGATAAATTAGGTTTCCAAGTTTTGGATTATCATCCATCTTGACAACTTCTGAAGAAGCTTTTGTTGCGTCCTTAACTGTAATAATCATGCTCATTTTAAGGACATCTTCTTGATATTTAGAAGATAACTGCATTTCACTGCCTTTTACAAATTCTAATTTTTTCAGATCGACATTTAGAACCTTTAACATTTCCGGAAAGATAGCTTCGTAATATTTCTGCCTTTTATTCAATATCTCCCACGGAACGCCATCCAAGGCAGCATGCAGATCCGCGATTAAAATTTTAACTTTTAATCCCGCCTTAAGAAAATCCCTGATCTTCAACATTGGAAGGAAATAAGAAACGTGCGGAGCTCCGGTAGGCATTGTACCCCAATAGACAGAGAAATCTTTTTTCCTTAGTTTTGCCTTTAATTCTTCCTCGCCAATTATCTCTTGCAAGTTCCTAGTAACTAGATCATATCTTTCTTTATCGTTCATTGATAGGAGAGTAGAAGGATTGTTTTAAAGATTTCTAATCTTAAACCTCACCATTAAATTATTATATGAATTTGCAATTGCTTTAGGATGAATATACAAGGATATCTATTTCTTCAAAAGCACAAACTTCCCTTGGCTAGGAATGCTGTTATCTTTAGAGAGATAAAAGAGGTTCCAAAATCTATTTTTACAGATGGCAAAATTAAGGATAATTGGGTGTTATCTGGATATGATGACAGGATGAGAATTTCAGATGGCCCCTATTCTCAGGAATCTATAAAGAAAAAAGGATTCAAAATAAAGGATATCTATATGAAATTTAAGGAACTTAATGAAGATCTTGACAAGAGATCAATTCCCATAAAGAATCGGATATTCTTATTGTTTTCGGGCTATTTAGGGAGCAATGTAAAATTTTCAGGACACGCCTTGAGGGACAAAGATAAAATCTATATAGACTTGCTCAAGGGGAACAGGCCATCTAAAAGCGATTGGACGCCAGACCAGAGTCTTAAATATTCAATAATAAATAGAAGAGCAATCCCTCATAACTTTGCTCCTGGATATTATCAAGATTATTTGATCGAAGTGGTAAAAGACTTATTGAAATTAGAGGTGAATGGTTGCCTTGAATTTGTGATTCTGGATGATGGGTATCTTTTTTATAATGATTTTTATACAATATCTTAGCTTAAAAATTTCTAAAGATTTATAACTGTTAATTTCTTTTTTTAATTAATGAAAAAAGAGGGATTTACGGCTGAGAAAGCTGATGTTCTTATTATTGGAAGCGGAGGGGCTGGATTACGCGCAGCTATTGAACTGAAGGACAGAGGGGTTGATGTTCTAGTCGTAGGCAAATGCCAGAAGAGAGATGCGCATACAGTACTAGCTACCGGGGGAATAAATGCAGCATTAGGAACAATGGATCCGAAAGACTCTTGGCAACTGCATGCAGCTGACACAATCCGGGACGGAGGATATATTAATGACTCTAAAGCAGTAGAGATATTGTGCAAGAATGCTCCTAAAGCTGTACAGGAATTAGCAAAATGGGGTTGCCCATTCCATCGCGAGAAAAATGGCAAGATAACCCAAAGATTTTTTGGAGCAGCAAGTTATAGAAGAGCTTGTTTTGTAGGCGACCATACAGGAAAAGCTATACTGAACACTTTAGTTGACCAGACATTAAAAAGAAAAATAAGATTCAAGAGCGAGATTTACATAGTCTCTTTATTGACTTCACAGGGGAAAGTCAATGGGGCGATAGGAATAGACATCAAGAACGGAAAGTTTGTTATTTTCAATTCTAAAGTAGTTGTCTTAGCAACTGGAGGACATTCGAGAATGTTCAAACGCAGTTCATCCAGGTTCTGGGAAAACAATGGAGATGGGATCTCTTTATCTTATGATATCGGAGCGAGATTCATGGATATGGAATTATTCCAGTTTCATCCGACAGGAATGGTATATCCTACAGCTGCAGAAGGAGTATTAGTCACAGAAGCTGTCAGAGGAGAAGGAGGAATATTGACAAATGCAAAAGGGGAGAGGTTCATGAAAAGATATGACAAGGAAAGAATGGAACTATCTGCCAGAGATGTTGTCGCCAGAGCAATATACCATGAGATAAAAGAAGGAAGAGGGAACAAGCATGGAGCTGTCTATTTAGATATCTCGCATAGGGAGAAGAGTTATATTTTGAAAAGACTGCCTAAGATGCACCAGCAGTTCAAGGATTTTGTAGGCATTGATATCTCCAAAGAAAAGATGGAAGTCGCTCCTACTGCGCATTATTCAATGGGAGGAGTATATGTTGACCATACTAGCGGAGAGACATCTATTAAGAACTTATTTGCTATCGGTGAAGTGACTTCAGGAGTCCATGGAGGAAATCGTTTAGGAGGAAATAGCTTAGCAGAGATATGTGTATTCGGAAGGCTGACTGGGGAAAATATTTCCAAAAGAGTCAAGGGAATAAAATTATTGGAAATAGATAAAGAACTAGTCGCTAATAAAATCGAAGACTTATTGAAAATACTCGGAAACAGGAAAGGGGCTGATCCGGTTAAGGTAAAGAAGGAAATACAAGAGATGATGTGGAGAGCTGCAGGAGTGATCAGGAATGAAAAAGATATGCAACAGGGCTTGAAAGAGCTGGAGAAATATGAAAACCTTGAACTAAGTGTCGGAAACTCGCTTAAGATGAATGAACAATTAATTGCTGCATTAGATGTAAGAAATATGATTCCTACCTGCAGGATGATCTTGCTCTCTGCCATATATAGAAAAGAGAGCAGGGCAGCACATACAAGGGAAGACTATCCTAAGACATTATCGAAGTGGAAAAAGAACATTATCTGCTATCCAAAAAACGGCAAAATAAAGATTGAAACCAGGCCAGTTCCTAAGCCTTCAAAACAAGTTGAATATTTCTTAGCTGACGAGCATAGACCGAAGGATACTAAAGATAAGCATATGTTAGAATAATTATAAATCTCAATTTTAAGCAAGAAATAAAAACTCTCTTTTGCTATTTATCTTATGAAAGAGGGGCTGAATTTTGATAAAGGGTTTAGAGTAGAAAGAGATGCTTTAGGCGAAGTAAAAATTCCTGCCGAGGCTTATTACGGGATACAGACTGTCAGGGCTTATGAGAATTTCCAAATATCTGGAATTGGAATCCATAGGGAAATGAACAAGGCTATTGTAGAGATAAAGATGGCCGGAGCATTAGTAAATATGTCTCTAGGTGTTTTAGATAAGAAGATCGGGAAATCAATAGTTGAAGCCTGCAAGGAAATTTTGTCTGGGAAGTATGACGATCAGTTTATTTTAGATGTCTATCAGGCCGGAGCAGGAACTCCATGGCATATGAATGTGAATGAAGTCATTGCTAATGTGGCTTTGGAGAAGCTTGGAAGAAAGAAAGGAGAGTATAACCTTATTGATCCTCACGATCACATAAATAAAGGACAATCAACAAATGATGTTATTCCTACTTCGATAAGGATGGCTACAAATGTATATGCTACTGACTTGATAAGAGAAGTCAGGCTTTTAGAGAAAAGTCTAGAGAGGAAAGCTAAGGAGTTCAAGGATGTGAAGAAATCAGGGAGAACACATTTACAGGATGCTGTACCTATAACTCTTGGACAGGAATTTGACGCGTGGAGAGAAGCGATAAAGGACAGGCATGATATACTCGTGTACGCATTAAAAGTCATCAGGAAGCTGCATATCGGAGGGACTGCAATAGGGACTGGCTTTAATGCTCATCCAAAGTTTGGATCTGAAGTTGTTAAGAATCTAAGGAAAATAACTAAAGTAAATTATGTTCCAGCTGCGAACAAAATTGAGAAGACCCAGTTCATGAGTGATTTTCTAGACTTATCTTCAGTTCTTAGAAGTTTGGCTGTTGATCTAGGGAAGATAGCTAATGATATCAGGCTACTAAGCTCGGGGCCAACTACTGGTTTAAATGAGATAAAATTACCTGCAGTTGAGCCTGGCAGCTCTATCATGCCTGGCAAATTTAATCCATCAATGGCTGAGATGCTAAATATGGTTAGCTATCAAGTTATTGGAAATGATGAAGTTGTAAAAGAATGCGCTTCTGCAGGGCAATTAGAACTAAATGTGATGACTCCTGTTTTAGCGCATAACCTACTAAATAGTTTAATTTTGCTCAAGAATGGAATAAAGGAATTCAGGGAAAGATGTATTGATGGAATAATCCCTAATAAGAAAAGACTAGATGATTATTTTGAGAAGAGCTTAGGAGTAGGGGCAGCGCTAAATTTAGCTATTGGATATGACAAAGCTGCTGAAGTAGTCAAGATTGCAACGACTGAGGGAAAAACTATCAAGGATGTTTTACTGGAGAGGAATATAATGAATAGGAAAGAGATTGACAGATTGTTTTCTAAGAAGAATCTGAGACTAGGATAATTATTTGAGCTCTTCTGCCAGTCCAATTAGAATTCCTTCAGGGCCACGCAGGTAGCAGAGTTTGTATATGTCTTCGTAATTAACTATTTCTCCGACTAGTTCGGCTCCGTGCTTTTTCAGACGGGAAATGACTTCATCAATATCTGTGACTGTGAACATAGCGCGCAGGTAGCCAAGAGAATTCACAGGAGCTTTTCTATGATCAGCGATTACGAGCGGTTTGATAAATCTAGAGAGCTCAAGCCTGCTGTGTCCATCAGGAGTGACCATCATTGCGATCTCCACACTCTGATTTCCTAATCCAGTAACTTTCCCAGCCCATTCTCCTTCTACCATTGTTCGTCCTTCCAGCTTCAGACCAAGTTCAGTGAAAAAAGAAATTGCTTTATCTAATGATTCTACTACTATACCTACATTATCCATTCTTAATAATTTAGATTTTTTTGATTCCATGTTATTAAAACGATCCTGTCTTAACCTCTCCTGAGCGCTCGTAATTAGCGAAGATAACTCCACTAGGCGAAACTTTGCTTTCTGTTAACTTAAATGCTGTTGGAACTACGCCTTCGGCAAAAAGACGCTTGCCTGCGCCCAGTGTAATTGGGAATATCTTGAGCCACAATTCATCAACTAAATTGTACTTGAGAAGCGTCTGGACAAGATTGCCGCTCCCATAAACATGCAAATCCGGGCCATCTTGGTTTTTGAGCTTTTTAATTTCCTCTACAACATCGCCACTTATGAAAACAGAATTTTTCCAATCATGTTTTGCGATAGTATTTGAAACCACATACTTGGCGGCTTCATTTATGCCTGGCCAACCGTTTTCATGCTGGGGCCAATAAGATGCGAATATCTCAAAGGTTTTCCTTCCAAGGAGCAAACTGAACGGCTGCTTCATCTGTTCTCCTATGGCCTTGCCAGAGAATTCATCAAAATATGGAACAGTCCAGCCACCGTATTTGAAGCCGTCAGAGGTATCTTCTTCAGGTCCACCTGGCGCCTGCAAGATGCCATCAAGTGAAACAAACTCTAAAACAATTATTTTTCTCATGGTCTTGAAGTGTGCGAGATTGTTTATAAGATTTTGGAGCTGTTGGTTACTCTTAAATACTCTTTTTCATAATATAATAAGTGAGAAAAAAGATTTCGGTGATAGGTGCAGGGAATGTTGGCAGGGAGGCTGCTGCATGGTTAGCTATGAAAGAGCTAGGCGATATTGTCTTATGGAACAGATCAGCTGACAAGGCTGTCGGGAATGCTCTAGATCTGATTGAGGCAGGACCGCTAGTGGGCTTTGATTCTAGAATAATCGGGACTGATAAATTAGAAGATACGAAAAAGTCTGATATAATTGTCTTTACTTCGGGAGCTCCGCGAAAGCCTGGAATGTCGCGTGAGGAACTAGTGCAAGGTAATGCCGAAGTTGTGTTTCCTTTAGTAAAGAAATTAGCTAAGCTGTCTCCAAAGGCTGTATTGATAATGGTTACTAATCCGCTGGATGTGATGACTCACGTAGCCTTAAAGGCTTCAAAGTTCCACAGGAGAAAAGTCATAGGAATGGCAGGCATACTAGATTCATCAAGATTCAGGAGCTTTATTGCTTTAGAATTAGGAATTTCTGTGAATGAAATTTCAGCCTTGGTCTTAGGGAGCCATGGTGAGAATATGGTTCCAGTTCCTAAATTCTCAACTGTCGGAGGAATTCCTTTAACAGCTTTACTCACTCCAGAGAAAATAGACTCATTAGTGAAACATACTAAAGATGCTGGAGCTGAAATAGTTAAACTGTTGAATTCAAATGCCTCTTTTTCTGTCGGAGCTGCAATAGCCAAACTTGTTGAAACAATCGTTAAGGACGAAAAACAGATATTGCCTTGTTCAGTGCAATTGAAAGGTGAGTATGGATTAAATGATGTATTTATCGGAGTGCCATGTATAGTGGGAGAGAATGGCTTAGAGAAAATAGTTACTTTACCTTTGGAAGAGAATGAACAGAGGCAGCTGATGGAAGCTGCAGAGAGAATTAAGGGATTGATCAAGGAAGTTAAGTTATGATCTGCTCTGGTATATTGACCAAATCTCCGTTCAAGATTATTGGTTTCATCGCTTCCATCTCGTCTTTATATGCAGGAATCTCAGGGAGGGAATTTAGGAGGAATATCTTTTTGTCTAGCACATGAGCAAAACCCATTTCAAGGAAGGTGTTTCCTCCAATATAATTTTCTATACCTTTTTTAGTTAAGTTATAAACTAGGATCGCATCAGCATCTTTTATCTTATCAAAATGCCCCTTTATCAGATCATGCTGCATTTTATTATTTACTGATTCGTTGTGTATTTCGTCTTGTGAATTAAGCTTAGCGTAATGTTCTGTAAACTCTGGAAGAATGACTTGATGTCCTAAATTTTCTAAGGTACTTCTTGCAGAGATCATTTCTGGAGAGAAAACCATACTTCCACACACTGCTATTTTCATAATACTGCCTATTTCTCAAGGTATTTAATAATTATTATAGATTTTTGATTATCTCTTCTGTCATCCTGGACATTGTTGATGGAGAAGATTTAGCTAAATCGTAAGTGACGTATTTGCCTTCTTGTATGACCTTAGCTACTGAGTTTTCTAGTTTTTGTGCTTCTTTTGTTTTGTTTAAGTGCTTTAGCATCAATGCAGCCGATAATATTGTCGCAGTAGGATTTACTTTATCTTGTTTAGCGTATTTAGGGGCTGAGCCGTGGACAGGTTCGAATACTGCGATATTTTTTCCTAAATTTGCTGAAGGGGCTACTCCTAGGCCGCCTACTAAGCCGGAGCAGAGATCTGAGATTATATCTCCGTATAGATTAGGGCAGACCAATACATCATATAATTCTGGCTTTTGTACTAATTGCATAGCCATATTGTCTACTATTACGTCTTGGGATTCTATTTTAGGATATTTCTTGGCAATGCTGTTAAAGATATCTAAGAACATCCCGTCAGTGAATTTTAGTATATTGGCTTTATGGACGCAGGAGACTTTTTTTCTTTTATTTTCTGCAGCGTATTTGAAAGCGAAGTCTATTATCTGTTTAGAGTTCTTTTCTGATATGACTTTTAGAGATACTGCAGCGTCAGAGGGGACTTTCTCGTGCTTGAATTGCCCTTTTTCAAACTCTATTCCTGAGTAAAGGTCTTCCAGGTTTTCTCTTACCGTTACTAAATCAAGATGATCGAATTTAGTCTTCACTCCTGGAAGAGTCTTAGCAGGTCTAACGTTAGCGAACAAACCGAGTTCTTTTCTTATCCCAACGTTCACTGATCTGAAGCCTTTTCCAATCGGAGTTGAAGTAGGGCCTTTAAGGGCAATTTTATTTTTCTTTATTGATTCTATTGTTTCTTCTGGGAGAGGATTACCATATTTTTCCTGTGCTGATTCCCCTGCTAGTTTTTCATCAAAAGAAAACTTTAGATTTAAGGCTTCTAAACATTTTCTCGCGCAAGAGATCAATTCAGGGCCAGTCCCATCACCTGGGATAAGGGTTATTTTTATTGACATAAGGATTTATGGGGGGAGGAGTTTATAGGGTTTTTGGAAAGATAGATTATTTAAGGATTTAAGATTTATTGGATTAATGAAAATAAGAATTAATTTTCAGAAGGAGGATTTGGGATTATACTCTGAGAGTAGCATTAGAAATATTGGAATAATGCCAAGATAGTTTCTAATTCTGTAAAACCTGTAATAACAAAAGAGCGAAATAAAAAGGTTTTGAAGTTAAATTTTACAAAGGGCAAATATGGCAAGGAGGACAAAGCTAGCTGGCATCTCAATTTCAAGAAGAATTACGAGGTATTGTATTGCCAATATAAGGTAAAATTTGAGAATGGCTTTGACTGGAGACTTGGAGGGAAGTTGCCCGGATTTGCTGGAGGAGATAAACCGGGTGGAGGAAGGCATTCTTCAGAAGGGTTTTCCTCAAGAATCATGTGGAGAGAGAAAGGCAGAATGCATCAGTATGTTTACTATCCTGAAGATAATAGCAACTATGGGAGAGGTTTTTGGTGGTATAATTTAACTTCTAAGAAAATGGAGCCCTTCCATTTCAAACAAGGCAAATGGCATACTGTAAAAATGAAAATTAAGATGAATAATAATTGGAGAGACCCTGGTTATATAGTGTCCTGGCTAGATGGAAAACTCGCCCTTCATCAAGATATTAAACTGAGACCTAAAGATAGTAAATATGGAATTAATTCGTTTATTTTTACTGTTTTCTTTGGAGGGAATGATAAGAGTTTTGCTCCAAAAAAGAATTGCAGTATTTATTTTGATGATATTATAATTTCAGATAAGGATATTAATTAAAATTCAGATAACTTTAAAATAACCAGTTTCTATATTGTAATATGAGAGGTGCGTTTGATTTTCTGAAGCTGAGGGAACTTGAGCCAAAGCCAAGGAATAAAGGAGTTGTAGAGATACGGGGCTCATATTATTCTCCTGTGACTTATACTTATCTGAAGGATTTGTTTGAGATGATCGGAGACCAGATTGACGGCTTTAAATTTGTTGCAGGATGTCAGTCTTTCCACGGAGATAAACTGATAAAGAAGTTCACTAAATTATGCCATAAGCACAATATCTATGTCTCTACTGGAGGGATGATCGAGAGAGTAGTCTTGCAGGGAGATGAAGCTATTGATCAATATCTAAAGGAAACAAAGAAATTAGGTTTTGATGTTTTAGAAGTTTCTTCTGGGATGGCTATAATTCCTTTTGAGAAGCAGATGGAGATACTAAAGAAAGGATTAAGTCTAGGGCTAAAGGTAAAGCCAGAGATCTCTTTTATGGAAGGGGCAGGAGGAGGAACTCACATTGCTAACTATAAGCCAAAATACAGGAAAGTTGATGAATTATTAGAGCAGGCACAGGCATATTTAGATGCCGGGGCATATAAGTTAATGTTAGAATCTGAAGGAATAACTGAAGACTTACCGCCAGCAAAATGGAGAAAGGATATTATCAAGAAAGCAATAGATAAACTTGGAGTAGATAAATGGATGTTTGAAGCTTCTGACCCGCAGGTTTTCAAATGGTATTTGAAGAATTACGGAAAAGATGTTAATGTATTTATTGACCACAGCCAAATATTCGAGTTCAATGCGTGGAGACTTGGATTGTGGGGAGATCCTGATATCTGGAAAGGGAAGTAATTTAAACTTCTTAACTTCCATATCTTATGGGCAAAATTGACTCTCTCTTGGATAAGCAGCTTTTTGAGAATAGAGAGAGACGCTTTCTAAGGAATGGGATTAAAAAATTGTGTAATAAATATGTTACGCTTAAACCTTTTTTAGAAATGTATTTGAAGATCCAAGGAGAGACCTTAGATGAAATCTATGATAATAAGTACAAAGCATCACTTAGTGAAAAAAATCTTCTAAAGGCTTTTCTTTTGGGAAGAATGTTTGAGCTCAATTTAGAGTTTATTGGCAATATGAAAAAAGAGTTTTATCATTCTGCAAATGCTTTGACTAGACAAATGATTGAAGTGTATGCAATTTCAGGTTTACTAAATCACGATCTGAAATATGGGGAACCTTTAATCGATAGAAACAGCCTAATCAAAATACCCAGGTTTAAGGAAATCTGGAAAACTCTAGAAGCTAACAAAATATTTCCTAAGTTCGGAGAAGGGATAAAAACAGATCATTTTTTTGATTCTGTTAGAAAAGATTACTCTTTATTCTCAGGAATTTTTCACCCAAAACAAGATAGTTTTGATAATAATCTTTGGGTTTTTGATTTGGATAATAACTACAAATTAGTAAATGGTCGGCCATATAAGGAAAAGGGAGAAAAAAGCGATGTTGTTATTTTATTTCCTGCTAGAACTCCCTTTCATTTCCAAGATTTAGAGAAAATGATACATTCCTTTTATCAATATAACGGTTTCGCTCTTGATGAAATTAAGAAATTAGCTTTTACAACTTAAATTTTCTTCAAAAGTCCCCAATCAAAACTCTTCAATCTATCTAAATTCCAGACGTCTTTGATAATCTTGTCTTGTTTTTGTTTAGAGATTATTCCATTTGTTAATTTTCTGAATTTTGCTTCTACTTCTTCATTTGTTAATGGATTATTAGAGTGGCCTTTATGGTATTTTACTTCTTTTACTAATTTTTCTCCTGATTTGAGAGTTATTGTTACCCTGTTAGCTGCTGCGCCAGGGTATAATTTTGTTAAGTTCTTGTCTTCTGAGACTGTGACTTTACTTATTAAATTCAATAATTTTTTATTATTCAAGTATTTAGTAGAGTAATACTCGTTCTTTATATCGCCGAACATCAAAGCTGTTGAGACTAAATAAGGTATTGAGTGGTCTGCAGTCTCTTTTGTCTTTGGAGCCCATTTTTCTTTTCCGCTTCCGATTATGGTGAAGCCTGCTTCGTGAGAGTCTACGTGGATAGATTTTATCTCGTCTAACGAGGAAAGGGCTTCCCTTAATTCTAAAGCTGCCTGGATTGCGCTTTGAGAATGTATTTCTGCTGGCCAGTTCTTCATCCAGCAATATTCAATCCTGAAAGGAGACTTACTTTTCCCGAAAGATTTGAAATCTAAATTGAATTTACAGACCGGTAGGCCTGCACAAGTTAGCATATTCATCATGCCGTATTTTCCTTCGAAAACATTGTTAGGGCCTTCCATCCCGTTCTTGGCTAATTTAGCAAAGAATACAGCGTTCCTTGCGACATTTGAGAATGCAGCTGCTTTCCACATTGATAGTTCGGTAGACTCGCGGACTTGTCTAGAAGAAATGTTTGTAGAGAGGTTTAGATTTACTGTTTGAGTTAACTGATTAGTGTTTAAGGACATTAGTTTTCCAACTGCTAACGCTTGAGAGATTGCCCCATAGATTACATGGTCCCATCCGTTAGCCCTTAAATTGCCTGCATCGCATAACTGGCATTGAATTTCATAGCCTAAAGCTGCAGCAAGAATGAAATCTTTTGTTGAGACTTTATTATGTTCTGCAGCAGCTAGAACTCCCCCAAAATTATCGTTTGGATGAGCGGGCTCGCGGGATTTAGCAGGATACCAGTCATCGAAGTCTAAATAGCGTATCATCGCGCCATATAGTAGAGCATTTGTCTCAGTATGATCATGATGTAAGGATTTCTTTATCACTTTCACAGGAGGGGCGTTATGAGCATTTATTCCGGATCCTAAAGCGTCAAGAAAATGCTTCTTCACTCTTTCTATTGTCTTTTCTGAGAGATCAGAGTATTTTAATGAGTAAGCATATTCAGAAAGTTTTCTTGCAAGCATTTTATCACCTTATTTGAAGAGTTAAAATTGATTATTAAAGGTTTAGTTTATTTGATTGAGCAAAATTCGCATATTGTTTTCTAATTATCGAAGTAGATCTTATTCTTCTTTAAGAGTCTTTTATTCTTCCGGCAGGGCCACCGCTTTCATCGAAATGGCGCATTGCTTTAATGTAAAGATTTTGAATCTGTCTGCAGACATCTGAACCTTTTATATAGCTTTCAAATTCAGGTTGAGGTGTAAATTCCTCTGATCTATAGCCTGCTAATGCTCTTGCCCCTATATAGTCTACTAAGTTCTTCCCAAAATTTCCCAAATGAGAAGTCTCAATCCTCAGCTGTCGCTCTAGACCTCTTTTAGCTTTCATGGCTTCACTGCCCTTCATTGCTTCCTCAGGATTCCTGTGGCCTATAGCCTCTGCAAAACCTCTGGGGTCCAGTTCTAAATTAACCCAAAAATCTCCACATTCACTCATAGCTTCTTGATATTTCTCTCGCAGAATAATATTTCCATCTAATATCCCTCTTATATTAGCGTCGATTTCTTTTACATCCTTGCCAAACCTAGATAAAATCTCAAGGTTCTCCCCTATTATTGAGGATTTACTTCCTTCCCCATCAAGTTCTAAACAGACCTGTAGTTCTGCATACGTCGAGATCTCTTCATCAGTCATCTCATGAAGGCTATCTTCCATAAAAAATCAATATAAATCGACTATAAAAATATTTGTGGATGTCGAGAGTTGGCGATAAGTTGATAAACAAGGCAACTTACAAATTTTATGAAACCAGCGAAAACTCTTTATTCCAATCAGCAAGAGATTCATGAAAAAATATTATCTTTTATTGAAACACAACTAGTGCCAGAAGTATCTCTTATTGTGCGATATTTTTGGCTTTATTAAGTACAATTTTTTATACAACAATATCATATTAGGGATTGGCAAGGATTAGCCAAAATACATCTATAATGTATCTACTTCACAGTAACATTTAAATAACGTTAGTAGCGCTTCATTTTATGATAATTCAAGGAGAGGAAATAATTGAATATCTTAGTCCATTTAGCTATGCTTCAATGTCTCAAAACTTGAGGGAGAAGCTAGAGATATGGAAGAAAGAAAGAAAACTGAAGGGACTTAGCCCATTGGAGCATATATTCATTCAACATCAGTTGGGAAGTCAAAGTATTAGAAGCTTGGCGAATGAAATAGGAATTTCTAAGCCCACTCTTATAAAACTATTGAAAAAACATAAATTACCGTATTTAACTCAGGTCGAGGGATCTGGAAGAAAATTATCTGAAATGTGGGAAGACGAGGATTTTAGAGTAAAAACTACTGAAGCAACTAGGAAAGGAATGTATGCAAATTGGGAAGACGAGGATTTTAGAGTAAAACGGGTTGAAGGCCTAAGCCAGAAGTGGAGGGATAAAGATTTTAGAGTAAAACAAGCTGAGAGCGTAAGAAGAAAATTATCTGAAATGTGGGAAGACGAGGATTTTAGAGTAAAACAAGCTGAGAGCGTAAGAAGAGCAAGGCACGATTTGAATAATTTAGGAAATTATTTTGTCCCAACTTTGAAGGGTTTCAGAAGGGACATCCAGATAGAAACTTATTCCGCGTGGGAGGCAAATTTAGCTAGGGCAATTCTGTATTCGGGAAGAACTTTCATACATCAAATGCCAATTAGAATAGAAGTTACAGAAAGATATATGCATCTGTTCAAAGATAAAATCTGCGAGACTTCTTTGGATTTTGTAACTATTGACAACAGGGGAAACGTCGTTGCATACGAAATAATGTCTCATCCTTCAGAAAGTGAGGTAAATTGGGCAAAAATAGAAATGGCAGCAGAGCAACATGCAATAAAAATAATTCCAGTTACTCCTAGATTTTACAAGAAAGTTGAAAAAAGATTAAAAAGTAAAATAGAGAACAGTAGAGAATTTAGCGGCTGGGAAAATAGTAGGGACAATTTAAAAATCAATCCAAAAAAATATTCTTCTTACGAGTAAAAGGCTAACCTTGGTAATTTTGATAAACCATACTCTCTCAAGCTTCTGTCAACAATCTCAGTGTAAGCAATTTCAGGATTTCTCTGTATATCTGCCACAGAAGTTCCGACTTCTGCGAGAAGCTGATTAAGATTAGATAATTTCATTTTTTATCTCTTCTCTATCGGAATATATTTCATATTCCTTTTTCCGATGTAGTTAGCTTTTGGCCTTATCAATCTGTTATGCTCTCTTTGTTCTAAGAAGTGCGCTGTCCAGCCGGCTATTCTTCCTATGGCGAATATTCCAGTGCTTAACTGTATCGGGATATTGAGATATTTATAGACTGCTCCAGTGTAGAAATCAACATTAGGATAGATTGGCTTGCCTTTTTTCTGGACTACTTCTTTTATCACAAAGTCTTCTATTGCTGCAGACATCGAGTACCATTTTTTATTCTTTGATTCATCTGCTAATTGCTTGGAGATGTCTTTGAAAATCAATGCTCTAGGATCATAAGTCTTGTAAACCCTGTGGCCGAATCCCATTATCCTTTCTTTATTCTTCATAGCCTGTTTAAGCCAGGGGGAAACATTGTTCTCAGAGCCTATCGAATCTAGCATCTGATAAACTTTTTCCCTTGCTGCTCCGTGCAGAGGCCCTTTAAGGGTTGCTAAACCCGCAAGCATTGCTGAGTGTATGTCTGTCAGAGTGGATGTAGCTACCAAAGTAGCGAAGGTCGATGCGTTTATTCCGTGCTCTGCTGTCAATAAGAAATCCAATTCAATCGCTCTTGCTTCAGTCTTAGTAGGGACTTTGCCGGTAAGCATATAGAGAAAATTTTCTCCGTGGCCTAAATTTGTTTTAGGGGGTATTGGATGCTTTCCGTTTCTTAATCTCCAGAAATAAGCTACTATTGTGGGATATTTAGCAGTCAACTTAATGGCTTTCTTTATGTTAGATTCAGGCGTATCATTGTTGAGGTCAGGGTCAAACTGTGAAAGATAGGAAGTGATAGTCATCAAAGCATCCATTGCAGACATGTTCTTAGCTCCTTTTTTGAGGATTGGAATGCAGGAAGAGTCAATATCTCTTTCTTTTCTTAATTTATTCTGGAATTGTTTTAGCTCTAATTGTGTCGGAAGCTTTCCAAACCATAATAAATAGACCACTTCCTCGAAATTGGAATTTTCAGCCAGATCTTTTATATCGTAGCCCCTGTAGATCAATTTGCCTTTTACTCCATCTATTGATGACAAAGATGTTTCTCCGATAACTACGCCTTCTAGTCCCTCTTTTATATCTGGCATAATAGAAAAAGGGAAAGCGAGTTAAAAAAGGTTGTGATTATATTGCCTTCATTGCAGAAATTGTTAAATATGAACAATATATTTTATTATTATGGGCGGAAGGGCTAAGCAGAGAAGACTTGAGGAAAAACTTGAGGAAAGAAATATTGGCTTTGAGGAAAAGAGAACTCGTGACGGGCCGAATTTGTCCTATTCCTTGACTTTTACCAGTACTCCTGAGTTTTTGGATGACTTAAACCTATGCGCTGGTCACGCGGCAGCCCTGCCTAGGAAGGAACATAGATCTTATTCTATAGATTCAGTAGACTTATCCCAGCACTCTGATTCAGACGCCCATAATAGGGAATTAGCAAACTCTCTAGGCAGTAATATCTTCACTTTAGCAAAGGATAATATAGCGGAAATACGAAGAACAGAAAATGTGCCGAAAGACGCCAGACATACTCTTGGAGGTCTTGCCTCCATAGCTGCTATTGTAGCAACATATGCTTACACTCCTGTTTGCTCTTGGGCTGTAGGACTAGCAGAGGCAATTAATGATCAGTCTCCCTTTTTATCTCCTATGGCTGGTGCAGCACAACTAGCAGTCTCCATATTGCCAAGTGTTAGCGCAGGATTTCTTGCTTACCACATTTTTGGAAGGATTGCAGAGGGCGTCGCTAGCGTGAGTTCCAGAGACAAACTTACAATGCTGAATCTACAGTTAGATATCTATCACTCAGCAGAACGGTTCTTGTATAATTATTGGCAGAGTCCTAAGGCTCCAAATTCTTTGCGTGGTTATCGTGAAGGTTTTTCTTCTCCTCCTATAGTTGAGCTACCTTTAGGCGATATAGATGATTAAAAAATTTTGCATTATCCGTATGCTCTGGGCTACTAGGTGATCTTAGTGAATTAGGTGATTAACCAGTTAATAATAAATAGTTTCCGTTTATAGTATTTAGATGAATAAACATTTTAAGATAATATCTACTTGCTGCTATGTGAGGGACAATGGCAAGATCTTGATGCTTTACAGGAACAAAACAGATTCACATTCTAATAAAAGAAGTTACAGAGGTCTAGGCGGCAAGGCCGAACAGGGAGAGAATCCTATTGATTGTGTTATCAGGGAAATAAAGGAAGAGGCGGGAATAGGTATCGATCCTGTCTGGAAAGGAGTTGTCACCTTTTCAAGCCCCGAGAAGAATGATTGGGAAGCGCATATTTTTACCGCTGAGGGTTTTAAGGAGAACTTAACAGATTGCCCTGAAGGAAAACTTGAATGGGTCAATGAAAATGAGCTGATAAATTTAGATATGCCTGAGGGAGATAAAAAACTCATGCCTTATTTATTCAAGGAAGAAAAATTCCACGCGCATCTGAAATATGGAAACAATAAAGATTTAATAGGTGCTAGAATTGATATTATCTGATCTCTTCAGTATAGGGTCTTGAAATATTCCAAGCCTTGTTCAATCCTTTCCGTGCATCATGCAATGACTCGACCACTTTAGTCATTTCAGCAACAAGCTTAGATCTTCCTTTTTCTGCATCTCCGCGGACTTGTTCTTCTAACTCTGCAGCGAGATAGCCAATTACCTCCTCAAGGGAACCATAGGTCAAATTACCTAAAGCTCTTGCAAGATCTTGATTGTTCTGATAATGTTCTATGTGTACTGGATGCCGGCTCATAGGAATTTGATCAGGGGTTTGTTTTTAAATTATATTGTGTTAGTTAACAATAAATACTCATTTCCATAAAGTAATGTATGAAAAAAGAAGTTCTGGATTTCCATAAGAGGTATTTTGGCAAGACTGAAGTGAAGCCGAAGTTTAGAGTTTCAAAGAATACTTTGAAACTTGCTTACACTCCTGGCGTAGCTGATGTCGTTTCTGAGATTGCCAAGAATAAAGATAATGCTTATTTGTATACGGCCAAGAAGAATTCTGTAGCTATTGTAACTGACGGGACAGCTGTGCTTGGAATGGGGCACGTTGGAGCTGAAGCGGCAATTCCAGTGATGGAAGGGAAAGCAGTTCTATTCAAGGAATTCGCTGATATTGATGCTGTTCCAATATGTGTGCACACACAAGATGAGAATGAGATTGTTGAACTGGTCAAAAATATCTCTCCTAGATTTGGAGGGATAGTTTTAGAAGACATCGATGCTCCAAAATGTTTTGAGATTGAGGAGAGACTGCAAGATATAGGTATTCCTGTAGTGCACGATGACCAGCACGGGACTGCTATAGCTGTTTACTCTACATTGCTAAATGCTACTAAAGTCCTGAAGAAGGATTTTGAAGAGTTAAAAGTAGTCATCAGCGGAGCAGGAGCGGCAGGGACTGCTGTAGCCAAGATGTTAGTGGGAGAAGGCTTTCCATTACATTCAAGGAAAGTCAAAGACTTAATTGTGGTTGATAGCAAGGGAGCAATTTATTCCGGAAGGGAATTGACTAACCATAAAGAAGAGTTAGCAAAAGTGACTAATAAAAATGGAGCACGAGGAAATCTAGCAGAGATTCTGAAAGGGGCAGACGCATTTATAGGATTATCTAGAGCAGGAGTATTGAAAGGAGAAATGATAAAGCAGATGAACAAAGATCCGATAATTTTCGCTTTAGCTAACCCAACTCCTGAAATATTTCCTGATGAAGCCAAAAAAGCAGGGGCGGCAATTGTCGCAACAGGAAGAAGTGATTTTCCTAACCAAGTCAATAATATTTTAGTCTTGCCAGGATTATTCAGAGGAGCTTTGAACAAGAGAATAAAACAGATTACTCCTGAGATGAAGATGGCTGCAGCACTGAAATTAGCTTCCTTAGTAAAGAAACCAACAAGAAATAAAGTGGTCGTTGATTTAGTAGATAAACGAGTTGTCAAAGAAATTGCCAAAGAAGTAGAGAAGTTCGCTTAGTGAGGGAGTTCCACTTTTAGGAAACTGATTAATTAACCTTGTTATTAGCGGTTTCTTAATGAATTACAATGAATTTGATTATTACATTTTTATCGATTATTCTGAGAATTTTCTAGGTTATATGATAATAGGCAAGGATAATGTTAGAAAATTTTTAACTAAAATATCTAAGTTCTCTCATTATAACGAAGTTAAGCATAAGAGGTCATATCTTAAATCTATTAAGAAGGTTATTGCCAAAGAAAAAGTTGCTTCCTTAATTTCAGGATTGAAAATAAAAGGAGTTAGGGCAACACCTGAAATTTATTCAGACGTCTTTAATTTCCTAAATGTGCATAATAACTTCCTTATTTTTATTTCTGTAGATGATAAGCAATATTCTAACTTTGAAAGGCTTGTAAAAATAATTGATGGAAAGAAAATGAAAGTGGTAAGAGAAAGTGAAATGAAAAAGGGCACTGAAGTGCATCAAATGAGTTTGGTTTTGGACACCTTTCTAAATATTGAAAGATTAAAATAGGGTAAGGGCGTCCGTCAATCCTACTAACCGCATCATCTTCGGATTTCTCCTATCTCCTTAAAGGAGGCACGGGATTCGTCAGGTCGCTTTCCCCTATATTTTAGGTAACATCTTCTAATATTTAAAATTTGTTGTTTTAGTTGAGACTCCCTCAATTTTGAGAGGCTGATTAATTAATCAAACTAAAACATTTTTAAAATGATACCTAGAATTTGCCTTGTTTTATCAATAATTGGAATAGGCATCTTATTGTTTTCAATGAACCTGCCTGCTAAGCAAGTTAGATCCATTGATGATATCAAAGAATTGCCTTTGAATACTAAAGTTATTTTATATGGAAAAGTGACTGAAGAAAAATTGTATGATGAATTCAAGATAATGAAAATAAATGGGATTGATGCAACTTGCAGCAACTGCCTGGGGCAATATAAAGGCAAGGAAATCTTAATTGAAGGATTAGTTAGCGAGTATGAGGGAACTAGGCAAATAAAAGTACTAAGGCTCAGATAATTTTTTAAACGCTTCAAAATAAGAAAAAATATGCGTGGCAGGAAGAAGACTTGGGAAGGAGCTTATAGCGATCATTTTCTTATGAGAAGATTTGATTCCCAAATGCAGAAAATTAGAAATGCATTTGACATTCTGATAGATCAATGGTATGAAGACGCACGAATAACTCCTAGTATAGTAGAGGATTGTTTCAAACTGGTTGAAACAGTTGAATCCTTAAGGCTAGGAATTCCTGAAGCTGAGAGAGATGACGGAAGGTTATATTTAGAAGAAAGAGGAGTAGGGTTATATCATTGTGAACAAGGACTTTATGATACTTATAGAGAAATTGGAAGAGCAGCTGAATTAGATTTTTTAGCGGCTTCAATACATCCAGGTGATTAACCTGTAAAAGACCTCAGCTTTCTTTCCTATTATAGATTTTAATTCCTCTTCTGTTGAATTAGCTAAGTTTTTGATAGTCTTGAAATGGCTCAATAATTTTTTAGCAGCTATCGGGCCTATTCCTGGAAAGCCTTCAAGGATGAACTGCAATTGTTCTTTTTCTGTCATAAAAGTCTTTGATGGACGTATTGATAGGTCTGTTTTCTTCTGCTTTTTTGCAAGGACTGAAATATATTTAGCGGTGTCCTTCTCGTTAAGGGTAAATATAATCGGGACTTTGTAATCCAGTAATACTGATAAAAGAAAACCCCTGAAAGCATTTTCGTGTATTCCTCCTGAATAAGGGTCTGTTGATTCCAGCCCCTCTAAGATCAGGAAATGCTCAGGATATTGTTTTAATTCTAGCAACTGCTGCATTATCCTCTTGTTTATTATTGAAGACTTAAAATCCCAGAGTGTTTTTCTTTCTATAGCTAAACCGTCTACAATATAATCAGCTACAGGCAGCTGCCTGAACTCGGTGATTATTTCCAGTTTATTCAATTCAGAGATTACTAAAGAATTTCTCTCTCTATTGTCTACTAAGACTTTTATCTTTCTTTCTTTTATTGGTTTTTTAGAGAATATATTGTACATTTTAGCCATAAGAGAAATGACTTGATTTAATTAATAAATAAGAGTCCCAGAAATACAACTGTTTTACTTTTTGTAAGCCTTGAATAAGCCTAGAATTCCCACAAGGAGGACCATTACACCTCTATCTCTTCCTAATCCGAGCAAGTCTAGTAATCCCATAGGTATTATTATCAAATAAAGTATTAAATATTGTTGTTATCTAAAGTTGAATAATTTATATACTATAAATCACTGTGTTTTATATGTTCACTAAGAAGCAAGAATTTGAACTATTGACTGCTATCAAGGGAAGGGGAGAAATTCCATTAAAATTTGCTTATCTTGGAGAGGGGGCTTATAATTGGGAAGCCATTGCCAAGGAGCGAGCAAAATCCGGCGGAATAAATCTTATAGAAAAGAAGTTGCTTAATTCAAGAGCAGAGGATTTTCTTAGAAAATATGAAGGTGTAAAACAACTTAATGTCATAGATATTGGATGCGGGGATGGAGCTCCTACATACCCGATACTAGAAAAACTTAATCAAAAAAAGATAAAGTTCAATTATGTTCCTGTAGATATCTCTGAAGAGATGCTCAATCTGGCAGAGAAGAAAATAAAAAAAGATTTTGGAGCAGATTCTCAAAAGATACTTCTGGATCTTGACTCTGGACAATTCTCTGACAAAATTTACAATCTTAGGAAGGACGGTACTGCAAACCTTCTTCTTTTTTTAGGAAGCACACTAGGAAATTTTTCAGATATGAACAGGGTTCTATCAAATATGCTTGAATCCATGAGTTCTGAGGATTATTTACTTCTTGGCATGGAGATGACTAATTTAGTCAAGGCTGAGCAGTTAGTTCCCCATTACACTAACAAATTAGTCTTTAATCTTTTAGGTTTCATCCCGAATAAGATCGGATTAAATCCAAGTAATTCTGAATATCTTGTTAGCTGGAATGCTAGTGAAAGCAGGATAGAGGTAAAACTAAAAATGAAGAAGGATGCTAAATTAACTGTAGGATCTGAGTCTTTTACCTTGAAGAAAGGAGAATTGATATTATTAGCAAGGTCTGCAAAATTCACAGAATGGACATTTACTAAATTATTATCGGATTCGGGATTTAGAACGGAATTATTAACAACAAGCGAAGATAGAGGTTATACTTTGTCTATGATCCAACCGACAAGATATACTGTTTAGATTATCTATAATCATCCAATGTCTTTTCTCTTTTTTGGGTTCTTAATTCGCTCTTGACTTCGTCAATTGTCTTATACATCTTTTTCTCTCTTGCAGTTGAAGCGTAGTGGTTTATCTGGTCGCGAGTGTCTTTAGTTATCAATATTGCTAATTTACCAGGCATTAATCGAGCTGTTCGGCCTGCTCTTTGGATCTTTCTGATAGCTGACGGGATTGGCTCATAGAAATAGACAGCGTTGACTTCAGGAATATCTAAACCTTCCTCACCTATAGAGGTAGCGCAGATGACGTTCACTATCCCTTCCCTAAAATCATCGATGACTTTTTTCTGCTCTTTTTGTGATAATCCTGTTGAACCTGATGAATTTGTTTTCTTAGCCTGGCCTACGAACAATTTAGCGTTTATCTCTTTATTTTCATTTAGTTTTCTAGCAATTGTAGCAGCGGTCTCGCGGAATTGGGAAAAAATTATTATTTTTGCCTTCCCACTTATTTGAAATTCCTCATCAACTAAAACCCTTAATTCCTCAATTTTAGGATGCTCCATTTTCTGTTCAAGCAATTGTGATAATGATAAATAAGCTGCCTGGAACTCAGGAGAGTTTACAAGAGTAATAACTCCTTTGCTTTTTTTCTGGTCAGCCTGTTTTTTTAGCGAATCTAAATAATCCTTAGTTCCGGAAAGTGTTTGCGTCTCTAATAATTCTATTGCATGGGATATTTTTATTGCCTGTGCGCAAAGAGACATTCCGAGCATTGCATTGAAATTCCCAGGGCCAGCCTGTGTAGCTAGCCTTTGCTGTAGTTTTAGTAAAGTTATTTTATTAGCAGGGCCGAAAAGAAGGTTGCGATTTTTTAATTGATCCACCTTGCTGTCATAAATCTTTCTTAATAGTGTACGGATCTCAATAAACTCCTGGGGAAAAGGAACTTCTATTTTTTGATAATCTCTTTCCTGCAAATACGGCTTAACATCCGGGGAATCCCTATGCCTGATCTCGACTTCTTCTACGTCCAAGTGCTTGCATATCTGCTTTACTTTATCTTTTTCAGATCCAGGGGAAGCTGTCAAGCCCAAGATTCTAGGATTTTCTGCCTGCTGCTTATAGAATCTTACAACATTAGTGTAATCATAATTTTTTAAACATCTGTGAGCTTCATCGATCACCAGTAGAGCAACTTCCTTCAGATCGTAAAGATAGTGTTTAAGATCATTCGCTATGCACTGAGGGGTTGAGAAGATTATTTCTGCAGTCTGCCATATTTTCTGCCTTTGCTTGGCCGGAACTGTTCCGGTGAATAATTGCAGATCTGCAAACAGTTCAGGTATCTGCTTTCTGAAAGATTCTAAATGCTGCTCAACAAGAGGTTTTGTAGGAGCTAAAATCAATATTTTCTGGCCAGGGTATTTTTTCAATCTATCAATAGAAAGCATTAACGCAATGAGTGTCTTTCCCACTCCTGTCGGTAAAACCACAAGAGTATTCTTGTCTTTGGCTGTTTCAAATATAGCTTTCTGATAGTCTCTGGGATTTAGGTTTATCATATTCATTTAGAATTTCCTAAGTAATTAAGTTAAACGGTTAAACTAGCAATAACGCATAACCTGTGAATATCAAAGTGATTATTCCTAGTGTGTACCATAATACTCTTGAACCGAAGAATATCTGTGCTCCATCTAATTTTGAAACCGGGAGCATATTGAAGAATGCATAGAACGCCGCAGCTCTTGAAAGGCCTTCAAAGCCAGGAATCCAGTAAGAGATGAATGAAACCAATAAGACTGCGATAATTCCAGCCCCTCCGATCAAGGCATTATGCCAGTCTGTTATCTCTGTGAAGCTCATATGTCCGTGGCGCCTTGCAGCACGTCTTTTAAGGGCAGAAGTCTCATAAGTTAATATTGTCATTACCTTTAATGCTCCAAGTGAAATGACTGAAAAAGCTAAAGGGAGAATAATGCCCATAGGAATAGATTTAGCTAATTTTTCTGATTCCTTAAATCCATACCTTGACCATTGCCAGATTGAGTGCTCTACTTTAGCATCAAGGTTAAGAGCCATTAACACTTTAGATAAAATATTAGTGCCGATTATTATAATAGCAAATGCCAGGGCTAAAACCATTCCGTAAGGGTCAAGCGCTATCATAGGTGCTAAGCCTATGACAATTGCCAATACTGCAATAGCGATCACTATATTTAGCATTTCTGACTGATTCATAGAGTTTAGAGAGGGATAACGCATTTAAAGATTATTGTTGTGCTAGTATAAGATATATTTTTGATAATCGTAAACTATAAATAGGCGTCTTAACGAGTATTAGGCATGCTAAGAATCAAAAAGATGGCAGAAGTTGTAGGCAAGCACGTCTATACATCAGACGGAGATTATTTCGGACAAGTCGAAGATGTTAATTTGGTGGATAATAAGATAGACGGATGGAAGATCAAAGTTGGCGGCGGATTTATGAGTGTTCTTGGAGGAGCAAGAGGAGTGATCATCCCTCAGCAATTTGTTAAAGCAATAGGGGATATCTTCATCATAAATAAAGCATCATTGCCTTCAAGGGATGAAGGAATGGAAATGCCTGCTGAACATCAGCAGGGAAGTTCTGATTTTGAAAGTTTTTAGCAATATTTAAATAGATTAATCAATCTTTTTGACAATGGCTGAGACAATTTTAAGTAGTCCTTTGGTGGTGAACGCGATACTTCCTTTTGTTCTTATATTCACTGTGATGTTTGCGATCTTACAAAAATCCAAAATCTTAGGTGATGGCAAGAAACAGATCGATGCGATCGTTGCGCTAGTTATAGCATTAATTGTAATATCCTTTGCAAATGCGGTAGGAGTGATAAACAGCCTGATGCCTTTCTTGGCTGTTTCAGTAGTTATAATCTTAGTCTTCCTTATGCTATACTCATTAGTTTTCCAGGGCAAGGAAAATTTCACACTGCACAAGGGATTGCAATGGACAATATTTGGCCTTATTGCTATAGCTACTATAATAGCAGTAGTTATTTCGACAGGAGCTTGGGAATACATAAATAACGAATGGATAATTGGAAATGATAATTCAGCGATAATAACTAATGCAATATTCATAGTGATTATCTTAGGAGCCATAGCAATAGCGTTATGGGGCGGCGGCAAGGAAAAGAAAGACAAGGATTAATTAGAAACATATATAAATAATCTGCAGTTATTTTTTGAATGGTGATTAGTGGTTTTACAGGCATATTCCTTCAGGCTTTTAGCATCTATGAACTATTGAATACGTGGGAAGCTTATGGAGTATTTGATTTGATCTTGCCTTTTCTTTTGATATTTGCAGTTATCTTTGGAGTCTTAACAACTACAAGGATTCTTGGAGGGCATAAAGGAGTAAACTTAATTATATCTTTGATCATAGGATTAATGTCATTAAGACTAGGATTTGTACAGGTATTCTTTACGGAATTATTTCCTAGGTTTGGAGTAGGCCTAGCCGCATTAATCTCAATTGTCTTGTTGGCTGGATTATTTATTGATGATAAGAGTAAGAAAGGATGGACAATAGGTTTTGCAGCTGCAGGAGCTATCATCGGGGTAATAATATTGATAATGACTTTCAATGCTACAACCCCATGGTTCAATTCATTCTTCTGGCAAGAGTATTGGGGCCTTATTGTAGGAGGAGTTATATTAGTAATAGTAATAATAGCAGTATTTGTCACTGCAGGCAAGCCTCCTGAGAAGGATAATAGCCCTGTTCTTTTCACTCCCTTCCATAAAAGCGTTCACGACTAATTTGTCACTTCTAAGTTAGAACAAAATAGAAAGATTTAAATACATAGATTTTGCCAATTTTTTATGGCATATGGAAATACAGTAAATTCAGTTGACCTTTCAACAGTTGCATATTTAGGACCTGTCTGGTCTTTTGTTATAGTCTTTGTTGTAGTGTTCGCTATTCTTATGAAAAGCAAACTTCTAGGCGAAGAGAAATTAGTACAAATACTTGCCTCTTTTGTAATAGCTACTATTTTTGTCTCTACTGCAAGCATCAATGAATTAGTCCTGATGATAATCCCCTGGTTTGCGGTTCTATTAATTGTCTTATTTTGCATAATGATGTTCGCAGGATTTATTGGAAAAACTGAAGATATTGCAGGAAAAGGCCTAGGATGGACATTTGTAGTTCTTCTTGGAATAGTCTTTTTGATTTCCATAATCAAGGTGTTCTCAATATCTATATTCCCTTACTTGCCAGGACCAGCATTCGGCGCAAGAGGAGACCCTGAATTATTGTTCTTCTTAAGCTGGATATATTCACCTGGAATAAGCGGAGCATTGATATTAGGGATAGTTGCTGCAATAGTGTTCTTTGTATTAGTCAAATATACAGGGAAGAAGTAATCAATCTTTTTTCTTTGTTCTCTTTTTATGAGCTTTATGTTCAGAATGATGCTCGTGCTTTTTGTGTTCTGGATGAGATGCGTGCTTTTTTATCTCTGGTACTAATTTAGAGAACGTTTTCTGGGTCTCTATTAATTCTTTTTTGATATCATCAACATTTGTGACGTAATCTCCGACTTTTCTTAATACCGAAGATTGCAGAGTATCTATTACTTTTTCTATTCTTTTCAGGCGCTCTTCTATTGACTCAGTCTTTGCCTCTAATCTTGTCTTAAAATCAGCAACATTAGTCAAGTGCTTTCTTATTTCCATCATCTTTTCAGCAATTATCTGCTCAGATATCTCAGATATAGTGTCAGGGCTTACTGATCCTCCTCCTGAGTAAGCTCCATATTGAGATTGATCATAACCCTGATCATATCCAGTTGACGGAGTATATTCTCCTAACTGTGGGGCCTCTTGAGAAAAAGTTTGCTGCGGAGCAGGAGGGGAATATTCTTGCGCAGGCCTTTCGTACTGTGCATAATCCTCCTGAGGCACTTCGTCCATCATTAGGGGCTGTGTTTCAGGACTTGCAGAGGTTTGAGCATTTAGAAAGGAATTATTAGGGTCAGCAGGTGAAGGTACTTGCAGCTGTTGCTCTTTTGATGAGTCGAAAGTTTCAGGTTTGTATTTAGGGATATCATCACCGTTAGCAGGCTCTTCCACAGCAGCACGGATCTTACTTTGAGAGATGGCCTCAGAAATCTCCCTATAAGAAATTCCCTTCTGCTGCAAGGTCTTGACTATGTCTTCCTCAGGCAAACCCTGTTTTTTCATCAATTTTACATCTTCTAATACTGACATATTATTTCACATGAGGTTCGATCATGTCGAACTGCCTCTTTAATATCATAAGCTCTTCTTTTCTTGCTGTCTCTGAAAGCTGCTCTGTTATTCTTTGTATGAATTCCTTCATCTTTATATTCTCTTCTTTTAATTTTAAAGTAGTTTTTTTGAGTTCCTGAATCTCTTTAAAGAGCTCCTCACGGCTCTCGACAAGGTTCTGCCCAATCAATAATGTCCTATCCTTGACTAATCTTTGCTTCTCTTCAAGATCCCTAAGGCGGGTTGAAAAGTCAGAGAAATATTGCTGATTGTCGGCATTTTCATCCATCATAAATAAAGATGCAGGGAGTTTAAAATAGTTTTGATGGCAAAGTTATTAAATAATAATTTTCTGATTTTCCTATGGGAAAAAAGCTTAATGTTCCTTTAGGAATTTTAGTAGTCCTATTACTAGCAGGATCAGTATATTTCTCAATATCTAGCTTTACAGGATATATTGTAGCCGAGGATGTTTCACAGGGCGCTAATATTCTTTCTATTGTATTGTTTTTGGCAGGACTTAGCGGATCTTATTTTTTGCTGAAAAGATAGAAATCTATTTAATCCTCACGACTTAACCTTAAGAGGTGATTAAATGGTATTCAGGGCAAATTCTCCTTTGTATTCAGTAGAGGTTGAGAACAAAGCCAGCGAGAGCTTGATGTATGTTAATTATTTAGGCGCTTCCTTCACCCCTTCCATAGCTGATTCTCCAGAAGTGATGGGCAGAACTATTGATGCATTAGTCGATAACCCTAATGTGGCAAGGATAATATTTGTCCAGCAGAGGAATTATAATTATCCATTTAACCAAGTTAGCATGCTTGCTGAAATAGCCCAGCTTTATTCTTTTTTGATTAAACAGGAGAGAATATTATCTCCTGAGAAATTGGCATATTTAGCGAATGTTGATTTCGCACATTCAGAACTGACTTACTTAGTAGCATTATTAAGGCAGGATCCGGTAGCTAGCTTTTTAGAATTAAGGAGAAAGATAAGGGCTTATAAAAATGAAATATCCTCTAGCAATATTGTTTCAGGAGATATCTCAAAAATTGAAGGATATATCAGGCTCCTTGAGAAATTTGAAAGGCTGCTTGAGAAGACTAAACTGATAAATTCAGTAATTGATTTTGTAGACACTTACTCTGCAGGAGACAGGAGCATTTATAGCTCTATATTTAGGCCAGATATTTTGCCTAATTTTACATTTACAAGGTTAGTCGCAAAGCTCCCAGAGAATGCTGAGCTTATAGACCAGTATGAGATATCTATAGATGATGAAGATATTACAGTGACTATTCTTGAAAGAGAAGGAGATTCAAAGTACCTTTACCATATTATGCCTTTAGAATATAGCTTAAGTGAGGAGCATCACATGCTATTAAATCTTGGAAGAAATGTCCTGATACAGCACGAGCCGAAAGCAGAAGAATTCACTGATCCTGAAAGAGTAAGGAATATTTTCTTTAATGTTGCCAGGGATTTATTAAATGAGCTTTCACAGAGCAAGGGAATAAATTTAAGCTACAGGGAACTTCAGAATTTAGCAAAGATATTAGTCAGGCAGACCATAGGTTTCGGACTTATTGAAGTATTATTGATGGATACTAATCTACAGGATGTTTATTTGAATTCACCTATATCCCAAAACCCTATTTTTGTCAGGCACGCGAAATACGGAGAGTGCGTCACTAATGTATTGCCTAGCTATGAGGATGCTGATTCGTGGGCTGCTAAATTAAGGCTGCAGTCAGGAAGGCCACTGGACGAAGCAAACCCTATTCTGGACACAGACTTAACTTTTGGAAAAGTCAGGGCAAGAGTCGCAGCAATACAGCAGCCACTTTCACCTAATGGAGTGGCTTATGCTTTAAGGAGGCACAGGGATGATCCTTGGACATTGCCTTTATTCATAGATAATAAAATGATCAATTCCTTCACTGCAGGGCTTCTCAGCTTCATGGTTGACGGGGGAAGGACTTTATTGATCGCAGGGACAAGAAGCTCTGGAAAGACTTCATTATTAGGAAGCCTGATGCTAGAGATAATGCCTAAAATAAGGACTTTAGTCATTGAGGATACTTTAGAATTGCCTGTAGATGCACTTAGAAAGGTAGGCTATAATGTGCAGAGATTGAAGGTCAGGAGCGCGCTTTTAGAAACAACTACAGAAGTGCAGGCAGCTGAGGGAATAAGGACCAGTTTAAGGCTTGGAGATTCTGCGTTGATAGTTGGAGAAGTAAGAAGTGAAGAAGCTAAAGCATTATACGAAGCTATGAGAGTAGGAGCATTGGCTAATGTAGTTGCAGGAACTATCCACGGAGCTTCTCCTTATGGAGTATTTGACAGGGTAGTTAACGACTTAAACGTGCCAGTGACTAGTTTCAAGGCTACAGATTTAGTCTTAGTCGCTAATCCTATCAAGACCCCTGACGGGCTGCATTCAAAGAAAAGAATGCTACAGTTAGCAGAGGTGAGAAAACATTGGACTCATGACCCACTGGAAGAGAAAGGATTTGTTGACTTATTAAAATACAATGTTGAAAAAGATGAGCTTGAGCCTACTGAAGACTTAATAAATGGTGACTCAGAGATTGTGAAAGACATAGCTGGAAATGTTAAGGGATGGGCTGGAAACTGGGATGCAGTCTATGATAATATTATTCTAAGGGGAAAGATAAAACAAGAGATAGTAGATATTGCTAGAAAACTAAAGATGCCTGAGCTATTGGAAGCTAAATTCAATTCATTATCTAACGATGCTTTCCATAAGATAAGTGATGAGGTAACTAATGAGATAGGGCTGCCAAGTTCTGAGAGAGTATTTCCGCAATGGAAGAAGTGGCTGAATGAGAAGGTGAAGAAAATTGGGTAAGGCCAAAGTATTTTTTATTCTGATCGTGCTGATTCTTGCTTTGCTGGTCTATTTTTCTGTCGCAAAACCTGTTTTTGCAGAGGATATTTCTGTGAAGGATTTCTTTGCATTCTTGGGAAATTTCCTTGACAATCCTTTCGGAGTGCTAGATGAGAAAAATGACAGCACTATCGACGCTGATGGAGCATATGAAGATTTTGGAGGGATATTATTCTTTGGCGTGATATTAGCAGTGATGATTATTGTCGGATTATTGATAATATTTTTCCTGAAGAGGAATCAATAGAGCCTTTTGAAATCTTCCCCTGCTTTTTCCAGTTCATTTATCATAGCAGGTTCCAAAGGCGAATGGCTTCCTGTCGGGACTATCACTAATTTAGATTTTTTGTGCGCTTTATGCAGATCATAAGCTGAAGCAGCAGGGCAGATAGTGTCATATCTTCCCTGGACAATTGTCAATGGAATATCTTTTATTTTCTTTATATTATTCAGGATGTAGTTCTCAGGATTGATGAAGAAATTGTTTATTGTGTAATATGATTCTATTTTCGCGAATGATTCTTCCTTATGCATGTCGAATAAAGATTCTTTTTCAGGAACAAGATTCATTATTGTCCCTTCCCATGCGCCCCAATGCCTGACGGCTTTTTCCACGGTTTTTTTGTCATTGGAATTAAGCATCTTATAATACGCTTTAGGAATATTACTTAATTCTTTTTTAGGAACAATTGAAATGAATTTTTCCCATTCGTCTGGCCAGATCTCTGAAGCTCCTCCTGGCTTAGTCAACCAGTAGATTTCTTTTCTCCTTCCTAAGAATACCCCGCGGATTATTATTCCTTTAACGCTTTCGGGATATTTTATTGCATACATCAGAGCTAATGTGCTTCCCCAGCTTCCGCCTGTGACTATCCATTTTTCTTTTATGCCTAAATGATTTTTTAGCTTTTCAAGATCATCTACAAGGTTTTTTGTATTATTATCCTTTAATTCTGAGAACGGGGTTGATTTGCCTGATCCTCTTTGGTCTAGTAATATAACTCGGTAGAATTTTGGATCAAAAAATCTTCTATATCCAGGGATTATTCCAACACCAGGGCCTCCGTGCAGGAATATAACTGGCCTGCCTTTTGGGTTGCCCACTTCTTCATAATGCAATGTGTGAAGAGGTGATACTTTCAGATATCCTTCGTTATAAGGCTTTATTTTCGGGAATAATTTTAGCATCAACCTAGTCCTCCTATTGCAACATTAGCGAGTATTGACAGAGACAATGTCGCAAATAATGCTGTTAATAGATATAGGAACATTCCCTTCTTAAGGTTTTTTGCAAGCTCGTGTTTTTCCTGCAAGGTATCTTTTCCTGCATCAACTGTTACTAAGGCTGTTGTGAGAATGAATATTATTTCAACTATATATAGACCGATTGAGGCCTGTATGAAGAATGGCGGGATCATGGTAGTGACCTGGAAGATATTGGTTATAGAACCAATATTCCCAAAACCTGCCAGATCCGCAGAGCCTATCCCTGCAGCAGTCAAAGATTCTAATTTGTTCAGTATTGTAGTGATCATTGATGCCAAGCCTACAACGATTCCTGCTAATAATGGGGCGAGGAAAGTCATATTTGACTTCATGTCAGAAACTATTTCCGCCAAGAGATCACGAAGGCGCTCATTTATTTTCCTGATGTTCTTGACATATTCTGATATTGACATAAGTGAGCGAGCAGCAACCTGAAGGCCTTTCTTTACAGATTCAACAAGTATTCTCATACTAGTTGAGATCAATGCAGAAGGATAATAGACGATAGCCCCTCTTTGCGGATTAAATATAGCATTTTCCACAGACATGCCGAACTGCTGGATGTTTTGATTGACTAATGCAAAGAAATTCTGTGTTCTTTGTCCTTGAGTGGATTCTGAGACCTTTGCAAACGCAATTTCTGCTGGAGTCCCATCGCCTAAACGATTTCCTAACTGGAAAAGCGAGGTAGTGAATTCATTCTCAAGCTCTTTTGTCTGTGAACGTGACCTGATCAATTCTTTTGTTTTCATCTTGTAAGATATAGCGAAGAACATTCCTATAGATAGTGGAATGAATAAGCTTAGTAATACTCCTACAGGGCCGAACGGCCCTACTTGAGACCCGCTATCTAGGGTCTTGAAATCGAAAATCAACAAATCTTCGAAGAATGGAATATTCAGTTCTGCGAATGTGTAATCACTCTTAAGATTCAGGGCTGAAGTAAGGAAATCTACCTGCAATAAAAATGGAAGGAGCCCAATTATCAATAATGGCAATGCTATCATTAGTGAAATCATCCATGGTTTTTTAGAGATGAATTTAGGATAATCAGGATTTAACTCTAGCACAGAAGTCTCTCCGTATCCTCCAGGCCTTTTTAACAGGACTTCTGAAGTCATATAATAAACAAAGAAAGGTATTATTATATTGAAGAAGATGAAGACGTGCTGCCATTGTATTGCCCCACCTAGTAGGGTGGATGCTAATGGCAAAAGAGCCAAGCCCAATGTAGGAAGAATTATTCCTAACATGTAGATATTAGTAAGAGGGCTTCTTATCTCCCTGGAGTATTTCAACATTTTTTCATAAACTCCGTCTAGAATCACCTGAAGGGATTTTTCCAGAATTGCTACTCTTTGCGCTTCTGAAGGTTCAAATAAACTGGATTCTATTAAGTGGAACGCTTCGATAAATTCAGGAGCATAATCTCTCCATGTCTGCAAATATGAATCAAGCGACTGTTTTATCGTGGAGAATTTTCCCACCTCAACATCGTAGAAAACTTTCCTGAAATCCAGTGCTAAAGGAGAATCAAGATGCTGTGAAGCGAACTGAATAGCCCTTTCTAAGTTCGAAGTATGTTTCATATAGACGACTACATACAGTATTGCAGGAACCATTTGGGAGGATGCCTTTAATCTCCAGATATTAGCTAAACGTTTTGGAGCTGAGTAAGCATAATAGAAAACAAACATACTTGCCATCAGCCCAAGGAAAGAGAACAAGATCTGGACAGAGCCATTTATCAAGAATATCGCAACTGCTGACATTATTGTAAGGAAGAAAACCCCTAACATGGAGAACAATGCTAAAGTTACTACCTGGCTAGGAGTTATGTCTAAATGAGCTATGTCTAACTGCCTTTGTATTTTTGTGCTCTCTTTTGGAGAGACTTTTACCTTGACTAGATTACCTAATGTCTGCGTCCAGCGCTTGTATCTAGACATCTCTGGAAGCATATCCTGCTTGAACTGTATATATTCCCTAGAATATGATCCAGAAGACTGCGGAGAGTAAGAATTAAGTTGCTTGTCTATTTTCTGACCGTACTTAGCTATTATTTCATCTGTTGTTGGCATTATTCACCTCTTGTTTATTTTAAAAAGGAAGAAGAAAGTTATAAAGGTTTATAATTTATGGAATTTTATGTTTAATATGAAGAAAAGAGGCCAGATGTGGGAGACTTTGATACCCTGGATAATAGCAATAGTCTTATTGGTCTTTGTAATCATATTATATGCAGTATTGAGCGATAAAGGAAGCGGGGCGATAGAATTCTTCAAGAATTTGATGAGGTTTAGATGAATCGAAAGGGGAATGAAGGAGTTAGCAATATGACTAAAGCTGTAATAGCAATAGCAGTGTTAATTCTAATATTGGGCGTCGCAGATAATGCCTTAGGAGGTGAAAGTTTTGTCAGAAATTTAATTGACAATATTCCGGGTTTTACTGATACTCGAACTAGTGTTGATGGCCCTGAACTATTGAGGTATGATGTCATCAGTGATACTTTGGAATTCTATGATGGGCAAGAATTTGTGACTTTTCCTACTGAAGAAGATGTAATACTTAATGACAAGGTTTTGAATGGAGAAGAGGTAAAGAACGCAATAAATGAGTGGTATTTTGACACTATAAGGTGGAGCTATAAAGGAATTGGGGATCTTAATGAAGAGCATTTTTACGAAATAGGCCTTCCTATAGTTCCTCTTTTCTTAGAAGACAGCTACATTGAGATTAACGGAGTTGAACATATATTGAGGCCAATTATATTTGGCTTTATAGGGGATGATTTCGAGGCAGACTCCATAAGATGCGGAAGAGATGGTGAAAAAAAAGGGGCAGCAATTGTCTATTTCATGGCGGTTAATGAGAATTATTGGAGCGGAGGGTCATTTTCATTTGACGAGGTTATCTATCACGATAATGGGGCAATAACATCCCAAAAAAAACTATACAAGGAAGGAGGATTATTGTTGACTGCAGATAATGTCTTATATCATTGTATGGACTCCGGAGCATCAAAAAAAATTGATAAAACTGAAATGATATATACTGAGGTCATTAATTATATATCAAGCGTTAGAGATTCAATCTTAAAAGGAGGAGCAGACCATACTACTTTAGATGTGCCCTATAAAGACAAGAGAAGCGACCAGCCAAGAACTGTCACTGTTGATGTTGAGAAGAGGGACGGAAAGCTAGTGATGTTCCTTGATCAGGAAGTAGATAAAAAAATTAGCGAGCCACTTCCATTTAACGAAACAATGCCTGAAATACCAAAGGAGCTAATTCTTGATAATTATGAAATAACAGAATATGACCAGGATATACATCTTATCTATTATAACGGTGAAGATACAAAAATATTTATCAAACATAGGTATGATTTTGACAGCGGAACTAATCAATATTTCCTGAGATATAATGATCAAGGGAATTATAATCTAGGCATTCCTTTAGATAGTGAAATAGTGAACGGAGTGTTTATTGTTAGCCATGTTGAGGGATATAGTCAGGAAGTCCCTTTAGGTACTTTAGAATATCTTAATTTCCTTAACGGTAAAAATGTGAATGATATTGAAGGAGCAGAATTATTATGAAAAAGGGCGAATTAATGGGGGAGAATTTAGGAGCGATAATATTCTGGATAATATTCTTCTCATTAGCTTTAGGGGTTGTTTATTTTGTATTCAGAAGATTCACAGGTTAATGTTATAAACTCCTGGAAATTATATTTCCAATGCAGAAAAGGGGAGAGATAACATCGACACAGATTATAGGAATAGTAATCTCTATAATTGGCCTAGTTATAATTGTAGTCTTTTTAGGAATAATTTTTAATGGATATGATAGCAGTGCTGATATGGAGGCATGCAGGCTTTCTATACTCACAAGGGCTACTGCTCCTACTATTGCACAAGCAAATGTGCCATTGAAATGCTCAACCCAGAAAATATGCGTGACGGACAAGCTATTTGGGGGAGAATGCGAGCAGTTTGCAGGGGAGGATAATGTAGTCACTGTCAAGGTCAATGGTGATGATATAGATAAGGCAAAACAAATAGAAAAGATAATGGCTGAGAATATGTATACTTGCTGGAGCATGACTGGACAGGGAAAACTGGATCTTTTCGGGAAAGCTACAAACCTAGTTGGTTTTGGAGATGCTGATTCCACTTGCATTATCTGCTCAAGAGTAGCTTTAGATGATCAAATAAGCAACGAGACGCTTAAATTAATTGATCTTGATACTTATTTAGAAAATAATTATATCCCTCTGCAAGGGTCCAGCCTGACATATGTCGAAGCGTTTACTAATAGGGGAGCTAATAGTTTTGGATCTGCGAGACAGATAAATGAAGACCTGAACAAATCAACTAAAGATGCCAATGTAGAAATCAAATTAAACTCTGGAGACGGAAGGCAGGTTGCTTTTGTCTTTGCGCAAGTGAAAACTGCTAAAGTAACTGATGTACTTGCGAATCTAGGAATTGCAGCAGTTGGAGCCACATTTGCAGTACCAGGATCAGCCAAAATTGCCTCAGCATTATATTTGGGGCCACAGGCATTTGTTACAGTTCCGTTAACAGCCATTGGTGTAGGGGGAGCTGCATTAAATACATATCAAAACCAATTGGCTGCGGCAGGATATTGCGGAGAATTTACCACAGCTGAGGAAAAAGACTTAAGGGATGGCTGCTCATTAGTACAAGGAGTTCCTTATACTGTACAGAATATTAATTCATTATGCACTGGAAGCATACAGAGCACACCATGAAAAAAGGAAATTGGCTTATTGATAATTTAGGGGGAATAGTCTTGGCAGTAATTGGCATAGGATTATTGTTATTAGTTGTAGTAAAATTCGCAGATCTAAGTATAAACGAAGAAAGTGAGAAAGCAAAGAATATTCTTAATAATGTTATAGGAAAGATGGAAAATCTTGAAGGCGGGGAAACAGGAAGTTTTGCTATACAAGGACTGGACAACTGGTATTTGACTGGATGGAATACTGATGAAGGGCTTGAAAGGTGTTATTTGAATAATTGCATATGCATCTGTAAGGGAGGGGGAGGAATAGATGAATGCCAATCAAAAAAAAGCTTTTGCCAGAATGTTGATAATGATATAGAGGTCTATACTGAAGACTTTAAACCTTCTTTGGAGAACCCTAATACACGAGAAGGTTCTTCCTTATTCCACTCTATTTTGGCGAGGGATTGTATACCTTTAAGATCAAAATTGCAAGAAATTAAGATATCGTCCCAACAAGGTAACTCATCTATAACATTTACTAACTCCCCTGAAGATTTCGACCTTAATTTTAAGACATGCAATCCAAGATTAAATGAACCTGAACCTTACAATGATCCCCTCCTTGGTTTGCACGATCAGGGCATTCCTCTGAATTAGTTACCTTTATATTTCTCTTAGACTGATTTAGTGAATGGAAAAAAGAGGCAGCCTGATGAGCAACCTAGGTATTAACTATCTAATTTATTTGATAATAGTAGTTGTTTTTTTTGCAGGGATGCTGGCTTGGGTGACAATGTTCCAGGACGGGGCAGCTACCAAGGAAGACTTTTATGCGAAGCAACTAGCTAAACTGATAAATTCAGCTGATCCATATGAAGAAACAACAATAACTTTAGATGTTAGCGAAGCTGTCAAATTAGCCAACTCAAACAAGAAGAAAAGAAGCGATATTTTTACCTTTGATAATGTGAATAATTTAGTTACAGTCAGCTTAAGGCAAGGCCAGGGAACAAGTTATCCATTTTTTAATGATGTGGATATAATTGTTGATGAGGATATAATAAAGCTTGAACCGGTTGGAGAAGGGATTGAAACATTAAACTTCAAAATTGTAAAAACAGCTAGGGGCGAGAATGAATAGGAGAGGGGCTGAAACAGCAATAATGTTTTTTGCATTCATGCTGATATTAACAATGATCCTAGGAGGAATAGTTTTAGGGGTTAATTCTTTTTATGGAAAAGGTTATGACATGAGGCAGACAGAAGCTAATCTGCTTGCAGACAGGGTTGAGAAATGCTTTAATGAGAATGACTTCTTTATGGACGGGTTTGATATTTATCAAGAATGCAATTTAAATAAGAATGTAATAGAAGAGAACCACCTTATATCTGTTAAGGATAAGGATAGAATGTTATTCTGGGGAGTTAATGATTTTGTCAACCAGTGCTATTTTGAGGCAGCAGAAGGAAATAATGATTTTCCTAAATGCTCAGAAAGAGTTATTGAGAAAAACGGCAAAGAATTTACAATATTAATAGGCAGCAGCCAGGATTCAAGGAGAAATTAAATGAATAAAAAAGGACAGGTAGACCAGACGATAACGAGCATAGTAGTATTTGTAGCAGTGTTCATTCTGATGAGTGTATTCGTAGTTATTTCAGGAAATATAGGAAACGCGAAGAACATAAGAGATAATGATATGTTTTCTCAAAATAGTGATTTACTTTTCAATAAAATAAATGTAGATATTAATGGAATTAGCAAGGAAATGTTTGTCTTTGAGGCAATTATAATTGAATATAGGGGAGACATTCAGTATGAGGCTATCCGAGAGGCATTTACTGAAATCCTTAACCCTCAAGATAACTGTTTGATCCTTATTCAAAACTCAGAGATTACCTTCTTAAAGTATATTGGCGGGACAGTTGTTGAAGGAGATATTTCTTCTTATAATTATGAATTGTTTCCTGAGTATTCTGGCTTGATGACAAAAACTTCATTTTTCGATGCTCAAAGCGGGAAAACCCTTTATCTGGAGTATTATAAAGGTGAATGTATGGAGATTAAACATGAATAAACAAGGGCACCTTCCCACAATAATGCTGTTTTTCGTGGCATTGATCTTAGCATTAGTAGCATGGTTCACATATCTTAATTTCGATGGAAATCTAACTGATGAAGGGCGGGAGATAAATGAAGTCATAACGGGCATTCAATTAAGCCAGACATATGTTGAGCAAGTCTTTTTTGATTCAATAAATCTAGCAGTGAATGAATCCAATGACTTGGATGCTGATTTCAGGCAGAACTTCATCCAGACAGCAAATGAGAGAAATTTAAACTTAAGCCAGGCAGGGAATTTCTTTGGCAAAATTAGGAATGGAGATTTCACCTTGAGTAATGAAGGGGAGTCCTATCAGATCAAGATTGAAGGAGTCTTTGTGAGCTATGAGAATGGATGGCATAAAGCAAGGCAGGATTTTGACTTAACAGCGAAGTTCAACGAATCTGGAATAATTTCAGAAGATTTATAAAGAAAATTATCTGTTTAAGAATATGAATAAAGAGGGACAGGAAGGACTAAGTCTAGGCACATTATTAATGATCATATTAGGAGTTGTAGTCTTAGTTGTACTGGTGTTAGGATTCACAGGAGCATTTGATTTTATTTTCAGGCAGACTGATCAATTGCCTCAGGCACTAGAGTCTGCTGTGCAGGGATGCAGGGTCGCTGCCCAGGGAAGTTTAACAACTAGTTATTGCTATCAATTCAGGGAAATAGGTAATGATCAATATATTAACTGCCAGGATTCAAGAGTTCAGGAAGCTCTAAGAAATGAAGATGTGAATATCCCTCAAATCAGCTGTGAATCGTTAAATAATGAAATAACACGGTTCTGCAACACTATTGATGAAGATGACCGAGCTAAGGTAAGAATCATTGCAGATAGTACTTATTCATGTCCTGAGGTTTCTGATGGTACAACTAATCAGGATAATGGAGCAGCTGGAGAAGATGCTTTCAGGAGTTAATTTAAACTCTAGTATCTTTGTTACATCATGAAAAGAGGAGCTATTGACTTAAGTGTTGGGACTATTATACTGATTGTTTTAGGAGTTGTCGTATTAATCGCTCTGATATTAGGGTTTACCAGAGCCTTTAGTTATTTCTTTGACCAGACTGATCAGCTTCCGACTGAATTAGAATCTGCTGTACAAGTCTGCAAGGCTGCTGCAGAACAATCTTTGATAACCAGTTATTGCTATCAATTCAGGGAACTTGATGAAGATACTTTTGTGAATTGCGAGTATTCAACTATTAAGACTGTCTTAAGTGAGCAATATGATGTAGATACTTCAAGTATTAGCTGCAATGCCCAGACAGTAGAAGCCGAGGCAGTAAGATTCTGCGAGGATAAGAATGCAGATACAGAGATAATAACCAGCACAGGAAGTAAAACCTGCGGCGAGTATTAGATTTTTAAACTTTAAGTTCTTAGAAATATTATGTCTAATGACTATGCAACAGGCGGAAAGCGAAAGAGCAAGAATGACAAAAGGAAGAAAAGAAAACAAAATGTCTATAAAAAGGGCGGAAAATACAGGTCTTCAAATGTTCAAGATAGTAAGAACAAGGATTAGTTACTAGACTGAAGTATTTCTTCCACTAGTTTTATTGTGTAGGCCAAGATGATCGGGCCTATGATGAAGCCGAATATGCCGAAAACAGCGACTCCACCAATTATGCCTATTAGCATAATGAATGGATGTATTTTAGATTTAGAAGCAGTTATCTGAGCGCGAAGTATCTGGTCAACATAGAACGATAAGATCAAGCCTATGACTATCACTCCTATGAGCTTGAAATAAGATGCCTGGATAAACAGCCATATTGCCAAAGGTATCCAAACAAGCATGGGGCCTAAGCCAGGGACAAAAGCAAATATCGCTATAAGAGTTGAATAGACTAATGTATTAGGTATTCCTAAAACCCAGAACCCTATCGCAGCAACTAATAACTCTATCACTGCAACTAAAAACGACCCATAAACAATATTCTTTGTTGTCTCTGAGATATCCTTAGAGAACCTTTTCTTATCTTTTACAGGAAGATATTGCTGGATACTTTTTACTAATTTGTCCCAATCAACCAGGAAGTAATAAGTTCCGAAGACTATTATAAATAGTGCTATAATCAACAAAGGTATTCTTGCTGAAGCTTCTGTCAAAAATGCAACAAACAGGCTGATAGCTCTCTGAGTCAACTCAGCTGCAGGAATATTAAATTTATCCAATATAGGAAGGTTATTCAGTTTGCCTATCAATTCAGTTATTGTTCCTGAACTTACTGCCTGGGATAACTGGGCAATTCCAGCCCCGAAAACAATTCCCACCGGTATCATAATTATTATTATGATTATTAAAATAGAGATTATTGCAGAAAGCCATGAAGGCAGTCTTTTATTTATCCTGCTATAAACAGGCCTTATTAAGAAAGCCAATACAAAAGCTGAGATCAATGCGACAATAAAATCTTTAATTATATAGAGAGATAAAGCGACCAAGACTAAAGTGATAGTCACAGGAAGATATTTTTTAAGGCGCTCTTTTTCCATTGCCCAAGAAAGGCGTAAACATTAATAAAGATTAGTCTTTTTTTCAAGGAATGCAAGAGTACTATTTCCTGTTCACTTTGGCTTTTATATGGATAATCTTCGCTGTTGCCCAGGACTTAAGGACACGCGAAGTCTCAAACTGGCTTAATTTTTCCCTGATAGCTATAGTACTAGCTTACAGGGCTTTTTATTCTGTTTATACAAAAGACTTGATGTTCTTTGTTTACGGGGCAGGAGGGATATTATTATTTGTGGGGCTTGCTTACATGTTCTATTATGGAAGGGTGTTTGCAGGAGGAGATGCTAAGTTACTAATGGGCCTAGGAGGAGTATTGCCTTATGAAATGCTGGGAGATTATTTATATTTGGGATTCGGGTTTATTCTGCTATTATTCAGCGCAGGGGCTATTTACACATTGTTCTATAGCCTGATGCTTATTCCAAGAAACAAGAAGAAATTCATAAAAGACTTCAAGAGCGAATTCAATAAACGAAAGGGGATATTTTATTCTGTTATTGTTTTAGCTATATTATTTGAATTGATATTATTATTTTTAGGCTCACTCAATGCTTTTTGGTGGTTTGGGATAATAATATTCCTGATGCCTTTGCTGTTCTTTTATACTAAGGCATTAGAGAAAAGCTGCATGATTATATTGAAAGACGCTAAGGAATTAAGTGAAGGGGAATGGCTTGAAAAAGATGTTAAAGTAGGAAACAAACTAATCAAGAAAAGCGTTCATGGGCTGAGCATTAAGGATATAAAATTACTTAGAAAATACAAGAAGAAAGTCTGGATAAAAGACGGAGTGCCTTTCACTCCTGCATTTTTATTTGCTTTTATCATTGTATTGATCTATTTAGTGAAGGGTTAAGGGACCCTACGATTTAGCTTTATCACTTCAGCAGATCTCTTTTTTGGCTTTATGACTTCTTTCTTTTCTTCTGGCTTATTTAGCTTTTCTTTTATGAACTCCAAATCCTTTTGGGAAGCTTCCTTTCTTGGCGACTTAAGGTCAAGGGGCTTGTCGTAGATAGGTATTAAATTTATTATCACTTCACCAAACTTTGATTCAGTTTCGATCCTTACATCTTTTGCTTTTAATTTTGAAATTATCTTTGCGACTATTTTCTGCCCAAGGTCAAAACATGCTTTAGGAACATTATTGTGCTCAGTTATAGGATTTTTTGGGATGATGACAACATGCCCTTCTGAAATAGGCTTATTGTCAAGAACTGCTATAGCTTCATCATTTTCATCTAATTTTGTTGAGGGAATCTCCCCGGAGATTATCATCCTGAAGACTTTTGTCTCTGACTGTTGTTGCTTTAGCATCTCTTCAATAGCTTCATTTGACATAGAATCTATCTGCTGCTGAGCAGCTGCTTTTTGTTCAGGAGGCAAGTGTTGTATCTGCTGAGATAATTGAGATTTTAGCTCTTTTGTTTGATCTGGAGTTAATGCCATGAAATTTCTTAGAAAAAAGATTATTTATATTTTAACCTAAAGCCTTTCTGTAATTATCATTAAGAGTCCAAAGGACTACAATTGAGACTTAGCCAAACGCTCTTCTGTAATCTTCTATATTGACTGAAGAAACATTCTCTATTTGTTGGAGCTTTTCTTCGATTAAGTCAGTAGATTTCTCTTCAGGCCATGCCATCTTGAGGAATACTGCTTTAAGGCCGAATGCTATCGGTTTTTCTTCAAAAGAGAAATTCTGCCCGCCTTCTGACTCCATTGCTTCCTGTGCAGCAGACTTTATTTTTTCTAAGTCAACATCTGGTGAATCAGGCATTATCTTCACTATTACCGCTACTACTGAACCCATACTAGTTTTTAGATCAAGGGTTTATAAAAGTTAGTGTAATGATTGTTTTGTATTGGTATAATGTTTAAATATCTGCTAAATAGCTATTTTTATGGGCGAAGGAGATTTACCATCCGTGGAGACAAGGTTATCACAGACCAGATATTTTGCTTCACCTATAAAGAATGCTCATGTTCGAAAAGTAAACAGTTCGGGAAGTAACGAAATGGAATATGAATTCTTAGGTTCACCATATAAACTGGGCTCAGAAGACGAGGATCTTTGCCTTGTATCTTTGTTTCAAATCAATACAGGCTTATTAGGCAGGTCAGTAGATTTCCGCGAAGGAATACAGATAACTTCTGGATTTTATCAAGATAGAGATACATTTTTACATCATATAACTTTTTATCCTGTTTTTTCACAAGAGGATATCCATACTGAGGAGTCAATAAGAGGATACAGGACCCTAATAAGTATTCAGTCTCCAAATGGCAGGGCAGTTCCAGAAGCTATTAAGGGGTTAATGGCGCAGCATGACTATGAAGAGATTCCAATCACTCTTCCGGGTGAAGATACTCCAGGCTCTATTCAATCAAGACAATTTATCTTAAAGTCCTTGGAAAATATCGTATTAGATTAGTCTTTTAACATAACAATCCTTTTAAACGATTATGTTTTCAAGTTTGAATGGATAATTATGACAAGCTTGTTGATAGGATATGCAGATCTGCTGAGGTTGAAAGGGATGAGATCGATAGGAGAGTTGAGGCAAAACGAGCTAAGTTATCTGGCTTGATCTCTAAGGAAGGAGCTGCACAGATTATCGCTGCCGAGTTAGGTATCAGTTTTGAGAATGAGAAATTAAAGATTTCCGAATTAATGCAGGGAATGAAAAGAGCCAATGTTGTCGGACAGATAACAAGAATATTTCCTATTAGGGAATATAATAAAAACGGCAAAGAAGGAAAAATAGGAAGTTTTCTTTTAGGTGATGAGACCTCTAATGTTCGAGTTGTATTATGGGATGTAAACCATATCTCATTAATTGAGAAAGGCGAACTAAAAGAAGGAGATACTATAGAATTAGCTAATGGCGCTGTTCGTAATGGTGAAGTACACTTGTCTAGTTTTTCAGACATAAAGAAGAGTTCTGAGAAGGTTTCTAACGTGAAGAAGGACAGGGAGCTGGTTGAAGGGATCCTTGTTGACGCTCGTCCAGGACTGAACATGAAGATACGAGCTGTTGTTGTTCAAGTTTTTGAACCAAGACATTTTGAATCTAAGAATGACGGCAAGAAAGGAGTTTTACTGAACTTGGTTTTGGATGACGGAACTGAGACTATAAGAGCAGTGATGTTTGGAGAGAATATTAAGAAATTGGGCCTGACAGATGAGGAGTTATCTTCATTAGAAAAGTTCCAGGGGAAAAAAGATTCAATCCTAGGTGAAGAGAAATTCTTCAGCGGAAATTTCAGGACAAATACTTATTTCAATAATCTAGAGATGTCTATTGATGCAATAGAGGAAGTTGATCCTGAGAAATTGGTTAAAGAATTAGAAGCGAAAGTTTAAATCTTTAGGTCTTTTTGTTACTCAATGTTATCAAAGACTCATTTGGCAATAGGTGTGTTCGCAATTGTTTTCTTCCTGCCGCATGTCAATAACAAATTGATATTTGTTCCAGTTGTATTGCTTGCGAGTGTCCTGCCTGATATAGACACTGGATTTTCTTTGATGGGGAAAAAATGGATGTTCAAGCCATTGCAATGGTTTATCAAGCATAGAGGAATTTTACATAGCTTTACTATTTGCGTAATAATCTCTTTTCTATTAGCTTTTTACATCCCTATTTTGGCTTTGCCATTTTTTCTTGGATATGCTTTACACCTGTTAGCTGATTCATGGACTGTCGAAGGCATAAGGCCTTTCTGGCCGCATAAAGTTGAGCTAAAAGGAAAAGTTAAAGTAAGCGGAATTGTAGAGGAAACCATTTTTGTAACGTTCTCAATTCTGGACGTCATATTTATAATATTGATTTTTATCTGAATGTGTATGATGAAGCGCTAAAAAGTTTATAAAGTGCTTCCTTCATTTAGTAAAAATGGCAAAAAGTAAAGAAGAAATGGTTCAAGTTGAAGAGGAAGAGAAGGAATATGGATTGACAGATATTCCTGGAATAGGTCCTGGAATAGCCACAAAACTTGAGGCTGCAGGAGTTTATGATCTGATGGGCTTAGCTGTAATGTCTCCTACAGACTTGTCTGAGCTTGCAGGAGTTGGAGCTGCAGTTGCAAGAAAAGCAATTCAGGCAGCAAGAGGGATGATGAATTTAGGCTTCACTGATGGAGCTGAATATGACAGGAAGAGAAAAGATATAGGTTATATTACTACAGGAAGTGCTGGTTTAAATGGTCTTCTGGGTGGAAAAGGTGTTGAAACGAAAGCTATAACTGAGGCTTATGGGGCTTTTGGCTCAGGTAAGACTCAGTTAGGCTTGACTTTAGCGGTCAATGCACAATTACCTGTTGAACAAGGCGGAGCTAATGGAAAATCTGTCTATATTGACACAGAGGGAACATTCAGGCCTGATAGGATAAGGCAGATCTCTGAATCTATCGGAGCAAATTCTGAAAAAGTGTTGAAAAATATATTAGTCGCAAGGGCATTTAATTCAGACCACCAGATTTTATTGCTAGATAAGATAACTGAGATGATAAAGGGTGGTGAACCAATCAAACTCGTGGTGATAGATTCTCTTACTGCGCATTTCAGGGCAGAATTTTCAGGAAGAGGACAGTTAGCAGACAGACAGCAGAGACTTAACAGGTATTTGCATAATCTGATGAAATTAGCTGAGCAGCATAACTTGGCTATTTATGTCACAAACCAGGTAATGAGCAATCCTGCGATGATGTTTGGAGATCCTACCACAGCAATCGGAGGAAACATTGTAGGTCACGCATCCACTTACAGAATGTACTTAAGAAGGGGAAAAGCAGGAAGCAGAGTTGCTAAACTAATAGATTCTCCTAATCTACCTGATAATGAGGCGCAGTTCTTTGTTACTGAAGGCGGAGTGAAGGATGAGTAGAACTTTGAGTGATTTTGTAATAGTAGATTCGTTAAATCCTAGAGGTTTAGGAACGTTAAATGTGCCAGCTCTCAAGAGATTATCTTCCGAAGAGCTTAGAGATATTCTAACAAGAGAAAGCCAGGCTTATATGGGGCATCATGGAAAGCCTGTTAAATGCCTTGAATGCAGAGAGCCTATTACTGATCCGGCGAAACTTGTAAGGTATGCGGGAATGAACTTGGGTGTTGATTGCCTTCCCAGAGTCTTGGCAGAAGATGAAAAGAAAGGTTATCTTAATAATGACGAATTAGATTACTTTAAGATGGTCGCTGAGGTTATGGGTAATTAGTTTTTTAAACCGTATTAATCCTTCACATCTATGTTAAAGCAATGGATAAATCCTAAATATTTGGATGAAGATAAGATTAATGAGTTGAGGAAGGAATTTGATTCGGCTGAGCTATACAAGCATTTTTTCCTGAGTGAAGAGAAGGCATTGCAACTAAATGAGGCATTATCTACAGAAGAATTCTATGTAAAAGACAGTGATCTTTTTTCTTTGAAGCAGACCAATGACCTTTCTGAATCAGGAAATGAATTGTTGAAGAGCTTTTATTTATTAGTTAATTCTAAGGAATTCTCGGAATTTGCTATGAAAATCACAGGAATTTCTGTAAAACCCGGAGCTATTAATCTGGCAGGAAGCTTGTATCAATCAGGAGATTATCTTCTTTGCCATGATGACCAGATTGAGGAACGGAAGATAGCTTATATTCTGTATTTAAGTGAAGATTTTACTGAAGAAGAAGGGGCAGAATTTAATTTATTTGAGAATGAGAATGGAAGGCCCACTAAAAGTGTGAAGAATTATCCTCCTAAGTTCAATGGGCTTATGATGTTCGAGGTATCACCGATTTCATTCCATAGTGTTGGAGAAAATATTTCTGAAAAAGATAGAGTAGCAATAGGAGGATGGCTGCACTAATGGATAAACCAATCAATTCATTATATAGTTATAGTAGTATCGCGTCACAAATGGCAGAGCACTTTTCCAGAAATGGAAACATTTTACTGAAGGATTTCTTGTCAAAAGAATTTTATTCAGAGTCTTTAAATGAACTGAAGCAAGCGAATGCAAAAGAAGAATATATTCCTGACAGATATTCACATTCTGTTATTGAGGCTCCTGAAAAATTAAAAGAATTTTTACAATCTGGAGCATTGATTAATTTCCTAAGCGAGATAATTGGAAAGAAAATAAATAAGATTGATTTTAGAATATTGAAATTCAAGCACAGGGATTTTTCAATCATTCACGATGAGATAAATCCTGGAAAAAGGACTGAAGCTTTCTTTATTTTCTCTGATGGATGGAACAGTGATTTTGGAGGAAGCACTATTTATACAAAAGGAGACGGAGAGCCGTTGATATTCGGGGTTGATGGAAATATTCTATGCCTAGTCAAAGCAGATGAAGATACTTTTAGTTTTGTGAAATATGTCAATCATTTTTCTGAAGGCAAGGAATTTTTTAAGGTTGAGATTATTATAAGACATAATAACAATGTATAAATATTAGGCTTATGATAACCTGATTATTATGGATTCATTGAAAGTAATTGCTACTTGGGATAAATATAGTAATAGTCCTGAAAGTGGGATTGTTAGTCCAGATAGGTCTAAGTTGCCTTCTATTTATAGAGAATTAAGAGAAAATGTCTTTCTAGGAGAACCTATTCAAGAGAACCAGGGAAATAATCATCTGGTCTACCGTGATCAATGGGGTCCCCATGGCAATTATGGGTGGCAATTGTTCAGGACCCAAGGAGGGACTGCAATGCTCGAGTATCAGGGAAGCGTTTCTTACTGGCCCCATGAAAGAGAACCATTACCGTTAGGGCAGGATCCTAGTATTCAACGCATGGAGATAACATTCCATCAGATGGAAGAATCTGTTGAAACTACAAGACAAATAGTGGCGAGACATACTCAGGAATCTCCGTCTCTTGTCCATTCTATTGCTTAACGTCCCCGCGGAGAATTGAACTCCGGTCCTAACCTCCGCAAGGTTATATTCTATCCACTAAACTACGGGGACAAATTTAGTGGGACGAATTAGTTTTTAGATTTAATCGTTAGGTCTATAAGATCCTGGAAGAGGTCCATAAGCGGATCTCATCTCATCTAGTTCTCTTTTGGTAGATTGAGCATCGTGTTGAGCAACACTAAGATATTGCGAGAGAATATCCTGCTCCTCTAAGAGAGATTTCAATAATACTTCATCAGGCATATTTTCTAATGGACTTCTCGAGTTGTAAGTTGGATAGAACCTTTTAACAACTCTGTCAGTCAGCCCGTGCTCTCTTGTAATTCTCCTTGATGCCCTATAGGCCTTTCTCATACTAGGTGATGACATCTTATAAATGCTTATCAAGCTCTTTTGAATATGAATGGATCTCTTCCGGCTTGAACCATAGAGATATTTCTCTTTCCGCGCTATTGACAGAGTCTGAAGCATGTACTAAATTCCTCAGTACACGCTCTTTGTCATTTGCTAACGCATAAGACTCTGTCATTGCGAAATCACCCCGAATCGTCCCAGGAGAGGCTTGCCTTGGCTCGGTTGAGCCGACAATCTTTCTGACTATCTCTATTGCATGAGGACCTTCAGCTATAATCGCTACAACAGGGCCTTCCTGCAGGAATTTTTTGTTCCAGGATTGGATCATCCCCCCATATTCCATATGATTACTAAAAGGAAACTCCTCTCCTGCTGCTTCGCGTGTCTTCTTTGTTTTTTCATAGACATTCCTCGCCCATTCTTCATCCAAAAAATAATGATTGCCTGCTAAATGCTCATCAGCCCAAATCATCTTCATAGCAGTTACCTTAAGTCCAATATCCTCAATCCTTGTCAATATCCTTCCAATCAGACCTCGTGCAACGCCATCGTGCTTGATAAGAATAAGTGTTCTTTCTTTGACCATTCTAATTTCTGGAATGATTGTTTTTTAAATATTGTTGTGCTGATAATTGTAAAATTATTAAAACAGGTTTGTTTTGAAAGAATGATGGAATATGTAGCAGATTTACAGATACATTCGCGTTTTGCGCGAGCGACCTCCAAGAATATAGATATTGATAATCTTGCCAAATGGGGAAAGATAAAGGGATTAAACCTGATGGGCACAGGAGATTTCCAGCATCCTGAATGGAATAAAGAAATAAAAGAAAAGTTAAAAGAAGATGATAGAGGAATTTTATGGCATGAATCGGGAATGGCTTTTATCTGGCAGACTGAAGTTAGCCTGATGTTTTCCAAAAATGGAAGGAGGGCAGTCCATCTTTTGATATTCGCACCTAATGGGAAAACCGCTGACAAGATTATCGATTATTTGGGAAGCAAAGGGAGGCTGGATTATGACGGGCGGCCTATTTTTGGAATGACTTGCAGGAATCTAGCCCATGATTTAAAAGAAATAAGCGATGACATAGAGATAATTCCCGCGCATTGCATGACGCCTTGGTTTGGATTATTTGGCAGCGACAGCGGTTTTAATTCTTTAGAAGAATGTTTTGAAGATATGAGTGATAAAATCCATGCAATCGAGTCTGGAATGAGTGCTGATCCATCAATGTTATGGAGATTTAAGGAAGTAGCAGAAGGAAAAGCAAGAGTCGTAAGTTTCTCTGATGCACATTCATTCTGGCCATGGAGACTTGGAAGGGAAGCAACTATATTTGACTTTAATGAACTAAGTTATGAAAATTTCAAGAAAGCAGTAAGGACTGGACAAGGACTTAAGTCAACAATAGAGACTCCGCCAGATTATGGCAAGTACCACTGGGACGGGCATAGGAATTGTAATTTTTCATGCTCTCCAGCTAAGACAAAGAAACTTGAAGGAATGTGTCCTGTGTGCAAGAAGAAACTCACTATTGGCGTCGAATACAGAATTGAAGAAATTGCTGAAAAACCAGAAGGATTCAGGGCTGACAACGGAGTAGAATTCTTTAAGATACTGCCGCTGCATGAACTGATCTCTTTGCATATTGGAAACAGCATGACTTCAAAACGTGTCTGGGCTATTTATGATAAATTAATAGAAGATTTCGATAATGAATTCAATATCTTATTGAAAATATCAAAAGAAGAACTCTTGAAAAAAGAAGTTGATGAAAAACTTAGCGAGCTAATCATATATAATAGAAATGGAAACCTTAAAGTCAAGCCAGGATATGATGGGATTTATGGACAAGTGCAATTGCCTGAGAAGCAGAAGAAATTATTTTGACTTAGGAGCGTTCTTCAATTTTATGAATTTGTAATGCGCTTCTTTAGTATCCTTGCCTTCTTTTAACGTGTAAATTTTATTTCCTTTTTTATCTAAGTAGTAGCGGAGTTTCATTTTTCCTTTATCTCTAAAGTTACCTTATGCTGTTTTGCTCTTTGCCTGATCTCTTCAATGACTCGCTCCATCAATGAATTAGCTTTCTTGTAGTCTTTAGCTTTTGTTATGATTGAGAATTTGGATGAGCCGTTATAATATATATTAGCCTCAACGTCAAGCACATGCTTTATATCTTCAACTCCTGATTCTGCATTCGTCTTAAGAGTTATCTCTTTTTTGACTTCTTTCTCTTTCTCCTTTTTCTCTGTGAATATTTTCATAAGCTCTTCGCTATCACTATTTGAAAAGAACTTTTTAATCAGCTGAGGATCCTCCCTTGCCTCGTCAAGAAAATCAGCCAGCTCATATTTTTCTTTTATTTTCTCTAAAGCCTGAGCAGTTTTTTCCTTAAGGACAGGCTTGATCATATTCTCAAGGACTTTTTCTTTCTTGTAGCGATCCATTACCTCATCTCTTTCTCCTGCAGTCACTCTTCTAAGGCTAAGCTGCGGATGGCCATCTTTCATCCTTAACACTTTACATACTATTTTCTTGTTAGGAACAACGAATTCCCTGATGTTCCTTATCCTACCGGGAGATACCTCTGAGAAAATTATAGTCCCTTCTCCATTGCCTTCAATCTCCACAAAAACTGTAGTCCCTTCAATTCTTTTTACTGTGCATAGGACAACATCTTCTTCTTTTATCATAGTACTTTCTCAATCAAGGCCCTTATTTTAGCCTTCCCTCCCTTTGGTTTAATCAATAGCTTATTACATCCTTTACATTTGACTCTAGTGGATGCCTTGCCATAAGTCACGTGATTCTTGCCGCACCTGGTGCATTTGATCTTGATGAACTTACCAGTATCTAGCTTTATGTCCTTCTCAATAAGATTGTTTACTTGAGAATCTATGTGGTTATCCATAGAAAAGGGTATTTAGGGTATCTTTTAAAGATTACTACGTAATCTTAGACCTTTGTTTTATTCAATTATCTACTTTTATTTAGGAATTAAAACTTCAGTTTAAGATTTACTAAGCAAATCTTAGATTTTTACTAGCTCTATTTCAAGAGTATTCTTCAGGTTCTCAATCAATTCTTTCTCTTTTTCTCTTGGGACTAGGCAGCCGGCAGCATTAGGATGCCCCCCTACTTCTGTTGTCAATGGAACAGTCGCCTTATGGAGTATCTCCCTAACATTTCTTCCCTTTCTTCCGGCAAGCCTTGCTGAGACCTTAATCTTATTCTCATTATAGGCCATCGCTATTATCACAGTGCCCTCAGGATAAAGCGGAGAAAATGACATTATTGAAGCAACTGTGCCGACTATGGTGTCCCTTAACTTGTCCTGTGCGTTGACTATAGTATAGTTTTTTCCTGATATTTTTTCCATCTCTGATACCTGTTCAAGGGCTGAAGAGATAGTCTTCTTGTACTTAGCATGCACTTTTTCCGCCTCTTTTTTTATTTCCTTATTTCCTAAGCATAATCCGAGGGCCACGTCTGAATGGCCCATCCTGCTGCAGGCGTTGATAATTGCAGAAATCTCCCGTGCATCCTCAACATGATTGAAGAATTTTACTAAATATATATTACCTACAACGTCAGGATTTCCTGCTTCACCTATTTTTTTAAGCATTATTGAAGTTCCTAACCTGGACATCTCTTCATCTGTAAGCTCGGCAAGACTCTTGTAACCTCTGGGAGTCTTTGCTATTCCAGCATCCCTCAATAACTCCACTGAAGCCTTATATGATCCGGTAACTCCAGGGATGTACAAGCCGAATGATGTAGATATTACCCTGTCGAGGGGACGCGTTGCCGGATATAGCATTATTCCCCTCCTTACCTGTGCCTCTGCATCCTTAATTATCTCGTCATAGACTTTTCCAATATTTTTTTCCATCATGTCGCCAACCATTCCTATGACTGCAAGGTTAGCTAAATCCTTATTTGCTTCTGAGACTGTTTTGGCAAAAAGATAACAAATTGCTGACGCGGCAACATTTTCCTGATCTAAGGAGCGAGGGTTGATAATTGTGACATTATCCGGAATGTCATGAGCTATCTCGTGATGATCAAGGATGAATACCTCTGTTTTCTTTTTTGATATTTGCGGAAGACTGCCCGAAGCAAGATCCAGGAATATCAATATCCTATCTTCCGGAAGATCTTCTATAAAATCATCCTCAAGGTTCTTTACTATCTCAAGAGAGAATCTCTTATTCCATCTTTGCAAGGCCTTTGAGAATATGGCGGCAGAAGTTATCCCATCAGTATCATGATGGCTTATCACTTTGATACTCTTGCTAACTGACAACTTATTCAGTGTCTTCACCATCTCTTTTATTTTTTCTATCATCTTTCAGAATAATTGTTCTGATTTTTAAAAATCCTTGGCTTTAAGCAGCCTTCATCTTTTTAAGGCGAGCGTTCATTTTAACTATAGCCCTTTTAGCATAATAATCATGCTTGTGCTTTTCAGCGTGCTTGACTAACTTGTCTATCTTCTTACTTGTATTGTCTATCTCAGAATTCTTGTCTATTCCATTTTCCTTCAGTATTTTAGTAAGCTTTTTTCCAATGACTTTTACTTTTGGTATCCCATATTCGTCCCTTAGGATCAAGCCTATTTTCTCAGGGGAATTTCCTGCTTTAGCTAACTCTACTACCTTATTCTCAATTTCTGCAGGCTTCATCTTGACCCAACCTGTCTTTGCTTCTGCTGCCATAGACTAAGGTTGTAAATATGGGTTTAAAAGGGTTGTGGTTAGATTTATATTCTTAAAGATTTTGGAATGACTATGCAGGAAAAAGAGGCGAAGATAGCTGTTTTTAATGAGAAGGGCGAGAAGACGGAGGTAAAAGCAAGGTCCAAAGTTAATAAGAAGAAAGATATCCTGAAGGTTGTTGATATTCTTGTCTTATTTGATGATCTTGTTTTGATTATAAGGGCAAAAGATAGTGTATGGAAAAAGGACCTTTGGGGAGGCTCATGCGCTGGACTTATTAGGGATGGGGAGAAGCCGCAGGATGCTGCGCAGAGGACTTTATTGAGGGAATTAGGGGTCAAATCAAGAGCAAATAATCTGGGGGAAAAATACTATGATTTTGATGGCGTGAAAAGATTCATGTCAGTTTTTGCTGTTAATGTTAAAGATGATGTAAATCCTAATCCAGAAGATGTGAAGGAATGGAGATGGATAAATTTTGAGCAAGCGAAGAAGCTTGTTAAGACAGAGCAATGCATGCCGACTTTCAAGGCAGCGTGGAAAATTCTTGAGAAAAGCAATAATGTGTAGTTTAGCGGTCAAACAATAATTTTATATATTTTATCAACGCCTATTCCTCGTGAGAATAAAATTAGCTGCTGGAAAACAGAGGGAGTTAATTGAATTAGCCAAGAACAGCAAGACTTGGAAAGAATTGTCTCAGATTTTGAATTTGGCTGAAGGATATATAAGAAATGAACTTAGATATGAATATAGAATCTTATCTGAAAATAGTTATAGGGAACTATGTTCTTTAACTGGGAAGAATTTCAGTGCCTTTATTGTAGAAACCTTCAAAGACTCATGGGGTCAATCTAAAGGAGGAATAATATCAAGAGGAAAAACCAAGGAAGTATTTTTTCCAAAAGAGTCTGTTAAGTTGGCGGAATTTTTTGGTATCATGTTAGGAGATGGAAATTTAACAAAGCTGAAATCTTATAAAGTTGGAACGTATCAAATTAGGATAGTCGGAGATTCTAGACACGATAAAAATTACTTGGTTTATTATGTTAAACCGTTAATTGAAGAACTATTTAATATACGAGTTGGCGTTATGAAACATAAGAATCAAAATGCAATTTCGTTGTATTGTACTAGCAGGGAGCTCTCCAATTTTTTAGAAGAAAAGGGTTTTAAACCCGGAGATAAAATAAAAAATCAACTTACTATTCCAAGCTGGATTAAAAAGGATAATGATTTTTTAAGAAAATGTTTGCGTGGACTTTATGATACTGATGGAAGTATCTATAAACTAACCAATCAAAATACTTATCAAATTTGTTTTACCAGCCATAATCCTGTACTTCTTAAGGATGTAAGGAATTTTCTCTTAGGGTTTGATATTAAGGTTTCTAAACTAGTTGACAATAGGAAGATATATTTAACTAAAAGAAGCGAGTTACAAAGGTTTTTAAAACTCGTCGGATTTTCTAACCGTAAGCACCTTGACAAGGTTAGAAAATGGAATTTAGCCCTATAGTCTAGTGGTCAAGGACGCGGGCTTTTGGAGCCCGAAGCCCCGGTTCGAATCCGGGTAGGGCTATCAATATTGCTCTTTGTACCTTCCTCTTTTCTCCACTCTTTCAAGCCTTTGAAGAGCCTGCTCATAACTCTTAGATTTTTTATATCCTTTAAGAACACTCTTAAATGCTTCAACAAATATTTTGGGATGCTTAGCCTCAAGAGCTTGCTTTATCAAATGTAGGTCCACTGCTTTATCTTCAATCCTTTCAGAATGGAATCCCAGCCCAAAATCTATGAAATACACTTTCTTATCTTTTAATATCATATTAGACGTAGTCAAATCTCCATGGATAATCCCAGAATCATGGAGCTTAGCTATATTTATTCCAATCTGCTCACATACTCCATTATAATCTTTTAATTTATCAAGGCTTTCAGACAATTTCTTTCCGGATATTAATTCCATTTCAATCTCCTTTGATTTTTCGTCGGATTTGATTAGTTTAGCAGAAGGTATTAAGCTGTTTGCTTTATTTATGAGCTTAGCTTCCCTCCTTGTCCTTTGCTTGCGCAGCTTCTCATCAAGAAGAGGGTGCCTGTAAGATTTCGGGATTCTTTTTTTAATGACTCTAGCGATCTTGTCCTTTATTATAACTGCTTCAGCTCCACGGGCAAGAACTTTACTTTCCATTATTTTGAGGCAGGGAATAAGTTTTTATATTTTTTCTTATGAATATCGTAATGATCTACAAATTTTTCTTGATATTATTCATTGCATTAATATTTTCCAGCTTTATTCCTGTCGCCAGTGCAGCCCATTTTATAGTTGGAAGGGTGAATGATGCAATGGATGGAACAATTGCTAATGACAGGAGTATAGTACTGTGGAACCCTTCCTTTGGGGAAGATGATAATGTTACTGGTATAATCGGCCCTAACGGAAATTCAGAAACTGATAATATTTACCTTGTTGATTGCGAGGAGCTAAATAACGGATGCTTTGTCGGGAATAAATTAAGCATAAAAGTTTTAGATGAAGGTGATAGATACATCACTAGCGAAGTAAATGTAACAGTTAGCGGCACTGGTTTTGATGTAGCGCCTAATTTAACACTTAACTCCCCTCCTGTGTTCAATTTGATATTGTTAGATGACGGACTGATAAACCCTGCCGGAGAAATAGACCTGACTCCTGCAACCACTACACAAGTGACTTGTGAGGGGGTAATCTTTGACTATGATGGAGAAGATGACATCACAAGCTCAAGCGCGAGAGTATTTGACGCAGGGTTTAGTTACAGCGACCCCGACGACAATAATAATCATTACTCAAACTCCAGTTGCTTCTTAGATGCAGGATTCGGAGGCCCGCTAGAATCTTATGCTACTTGCAGCTTTGACCTGGAGTATTATGCAGATTCAAATATCTGGAATTGCACAATGCTCGTTAATGATCATCTAAATATCTCAAATCAAGGCTCGAATATCAGCATGGTCAACCCTCTTCTTGCAATACAACTTGAGGATACAGTGGATTTTGGACAAGTTAATGCCCTTGAAGTATCTGAAGAATCTATCATAAATGTCACCAATATGGGAAATGTAGAAATAAACCTTAGCCTGAGCGGATATGCTGTTACGCCAGGAGATAACCTTGCCATGAATTGCACAGAAGGATTGACCAAGAATATTCCTATAAATTATCAGAGATATAACCTGACTGCCAGTAATCCTGGATTTATGGACCTTCAAATGTTCGAGTCAAGTTACAGGAACTTAAGCAGCATATCAACTATCAGGAGCTTTAACCTTGGCCATAGGTCAAATGACTTAGCAGCTTTCCTTGATGATACTGGCAAAACCTATTGGAGAATCTATGTTCCTAGCGGAGTGGCTGGCTCATGCGAAGGGAATATAATATTTGGGGCAGCCATAGGTCCTGAAAACTGATTCTAAAAAGGCTTAAATACCTTAAAAGTATCTAATAAGTATCTAAAAAAGAGATTAAAAATATATAGAAAAATGCCTAAAGGTAACCAAAAAGTAACTAAAAAGAGAAAAGAAAAAATTCCTGTAACTTTCAATGAGGACCAATTATCCTTAATCGAGAAGTATACAGGAATTCTGGGAAACACAAAAGCAGAGATAATAAGGAATATCGTCATAAACTGGATCTTGGACAAGGAGAAAAAATGAGTAAATTATTTATTTTAGTGATTGCAGCGATAATTTTAGCGTCAGCTGCCACGGCGCAAGGCATTGTAGGAGTCAGCCCAAGTAATTACAAATATGACCAAGTACTGCGCGGGGGATATGCTGAGAGAGTTTTCACCATAAGCTATAGCGGCGATGATCCTGTGGAAGCCAGTATCGAGCCCTTAGGGAATATTGCTGAATGGATCACATTTGAAGACAATTCATCTATCATCTCAAGAGATGATCCTTGGAGACCTGTAGTGGCTGTAGAACCCCCTTCTGATATTCCTAATGGGAACTACACAGGATTCTTTAGGATCAGGACAACTTCAATAGGAGATGATGGCCAGCAAGGGCACGCGACAGGGAATATCCTTGCAGTCCTTGATGTGGCAATTGAAGTGAATATTGTAGACAATGAAATAATACAATGCCATGCAACAAATTTTGGGGCCACCTCAGTTGAGCAGGGAGATGATATTGTTTTTGGTGCAGATATATTGAACGAAGGGAATGTAAGGCTAAGGCCGAGGATGCTTGTAGACTTATGGGACCAAGAGCAGATTAGCATAGTAAAAAGCACTGAGTTTTTAGGGAAGGAAATACTTCCAACAAGGCAGGAGAGAATCAGCTTTGAAGTCCCTACTGATGATTTAGAAGTAGATCAGTATTGGGCAGAGATATCAGCAGTTGATTGTTTTGACTCATCTACTTTGACACTTGATGTCTATGAGCCAGGGGCACTAAGAGCACAGGGAGTTTTGAGAGAGATTATGGCTCCAGTTTGGATGGATGAAGGAGATACTTCCCAGATCCTGGCTTTATTCGATAACACTGGGGAAAAAGAAGTCGATGCCCAATTCAGGGGGGAAATCAAACTTGGTGATAAGATAGTACAAGTATTAGAAAGCGAGACAATAAGTGTCCCAATAGACAGTTCCACTAACTTCAGCTTTTTCTTCACACCACAAAAACCCGGAAGATATGTTGTAAGCGGAAGAATATTCTATGATAAAAAGAGAACATTTGAATCCAGCAAAGTCATCAATGTCAGAGGAACAGGGATTAGCCTAAGAACTATCCTGATAATCCTTGCTTATTTGATAGTGGCTGCTTTGATCCTGCTGATGTATTTCAAGGTGAGAAAAGAAAGGAGGAAGTTCATGGATAAACTTAGAGGAATAAGATGAAGAAAATAATACTGATTGCTTTATTGATATTTAGCATCCAGAGTGTTATGGCTGTATCAATAGTCTCATATAATTTTGATACCAGTTCAGGGGCAAGTTATATCTACCCAGATATAATATTAGATAAATCTGTTTCAATGGAGATAAGAACTGACAGAATTGTTAATTGCAAATATAGCAGTAATTCAGGAGCATCATATGAAAGCATGGAAGGAACATTTGACTTTAATTTTGGGACATTACATAAGAAAAGCTTTACGGACCTTAATGATGGATCATATAAATATTTCATAGCTTGCAGGAACTCGACAGATACTAGCTCTAGCAAACTAGAAATCACCTTCAATATAATTACTCCAGTAACTGCCCAGATAAGCCTTTCAGATGATTCTCCAATAGGCGCTGGCTTGTTCGAGATCAGCCTGATCACATCAAAGCCTGTCCAGCAATCCCCTAGTTTAACGTATTCATTCAATGGCATCAGTTATGACCCTATTCCCCTCTCAGGATCTGGAACAGACTGGAATGGATATTTAATCATAGATGACTCTGCAGGTGAAACTGCTAGCTCATTCAAATTCAGCGCTAAAGACATCAATGGGAATACTGGCACAGAGATAACTTCAGGCTCAATATTTATAGTAGATACTATAAAACCAAGAACTATACTGGACTTTGATGCTACAGGCTTTAATGGAAGGACTGAACTAGAATGGCATGAAGATGATGATGAGATTGACTTTTATAGGATATATAAATCAGAATCGCCTAACGTGGAATATTCTGATTTCTATAAGGAGGTAAGCAGGGAGGATGATTCATATTCGGACACTTCAGTAGAGAAAGGAAAAACATATTATTATAGAATCTCTGCTGTTGATGAGGCGGGCAATGAAGGGGAGCTCTCTGTCGAAGCATATGCCACTGCATTGTTTGAGAATAGCATTACTTCGCCAACAGGACTATCAATAAATCTTCAAGGCCTAGTCGATAATTCATTGTCAGGAGTGGATTTAGTCATGGATGACGTGAAGAGCATTGAAAATTCATTCAATTCAAAAGATGGTGCTGAGGCAGACATAATTGAATCGCTGGAATTTGGAAAAGAATTGGCCGGTGTCAAATCAGAATTGAGCTCACTAAGGAAAGATGTTGAAAAATATAAACAACAAAGCCTAACGAGGGCTGAACTTGACAGCAAGCTGCAATCTGTAGAGCTTAGATTAAATACAATAAAGAAGAAAGTCCCTGAAAGCATATCGATTGTTTCAGAAAAAGAGGCTTCATTACCGACAAACCCTGAAGAACTAGAAAAGGTATTCCTGCAGATAAACCCGGACACCACTGATTCAGAAAAAAGAATAAAGAAATCCATCGAGTCCATGGAAAACCTGGAGCTGGAAAGCAGCGTAAATGCATATAATTTAGACATAATATATTTAGATGGAAGCAGGAGGGAAAAATCATTAATTAAGGCATTCAATAAGCTAAATTCAAGGGAAGATAATAACCTCTCGATAGTGCATTTTGTCCCAAAAGAAATAGTTAACAGTATCGGGGAGATGGATATAAAAAACCCGGGCTATTCAGTAATTAAAGACGATCCGATAATCTCTTTCAGCTTAGATACCGAAGAAATAACTTACATAGTTGATGGGCATTTTGACCTTAATAATATAGATAATATCAGGACATTGCTCTTGTACAAAGACATCCCCCAAGAGCAGAACTTCCCTATTACAGGATATTTCTCATTTGTCGATTCTGGCAAAGGAGGATACTTCGGATTGATTTTGGCAATTATGATATTATTTGGATTTGGAATATATTTTTATTTTATCAGAAAGGGATTTTCAGATATAAATAATGGATCCTTAAGCGAGATATTAGATGATATCTCTGGTGCAAGGTCTAGTATTAGGGAAGGGGATATAGATAGTGCAAAAAAAATATACCAATCATTGTCAGACGAGTATTCCTCACTGGAAAAGAAATATAAAAAGAAAGTATATTCCTTATTAATTGAGCTTAATGATGACCTCCATGAAGCTCATTTAAGGAGTAAATTCAATAATGCCAATGAAGCCAGCATAGAGGAGGCTAAGGAAATATTTTTTGAAATTGACAAGGTGCTTGAAACTTCCTCACAAAAAATCAAAGAAAAATTCAAGGCTAAACACAGCAAGCTATCCAGGAGGGTAAATGACGGCAAATAAGATACTCATTGCGATAGCAATAATTGTGCTGGCTTCATTAATCATGATCCCTAATTTAACAAAGGCATACGGCAGAGAAGTAGCTAATTTATCTGAAGGCAAGAACTTATTGCAGATAAATGCTACATTGTATGTGAGTGACCTTATATTGTTAAATCCAGATATAACCACTATCAGTTATTTTGATGAGCAAAGGCAGGAAACAATCGGATTCGTGAAAGCAATGGGAGGGGTCGGGAGCAATTTCCTGATAATTCCTGGCAGAGAATATGAGATATATGCCAGCAGGAATTTGACTCTATTAGTTCCATAATGAAAAGAATTCTTTTAATACTTATCATAATAATTTTTGTCCACGAAGCTTCTGCGCTTAATATAACCGGTTTAGTAAATGATGCATTGGATGGACAGAGTGCAGACGGAAAAATAATTGTCTTATGGAATCCTGCTTTTGGAACAAATGATAATGTTACTGATATAATCGGACTTGGCAACTCTTTGATTAGTAATACTTACTTAATAGATTGTTCTTTGCTGAACAATGGCTGTTCTATAGGGGATCAATTAAGAGCTAAAGTGATTGATTCAGGAGATGGATATGTCACAAGTGAGGCCAGCCTTATTGTCAACGGCAGCAATAATGTGATGCCTAACCTGACATTGAATTCGCCTCCGAGCATAACCCTGAATTTTCCAGATTTTGCAAATGTTTCTAGTCCTTTCCAGCTTAGCTGCATTGCGGAAGATCCTGATGCCAATCTTGCAAATGTTACCCTTTATGCAGATTGGAATGGTTCCTGGTCTATTGTTTCTGTTAATCAGGCAAGCGGAAACCATTCAGAATCAAATTTCACTCAAACAGCAACTGAAGGCACTTATGAATGGGCCTGTTTAGCCATGGATGAACTTTCAATAACAAAGATATCACAGAACTTTACATTAAATGTAGACAATACCCTTCCTGCTATAGACCTAGCAATAAACTTGACCAGCCAAGTCTGCGGCCTAGAAAATATTGCCCGGATCAATTGCACAGCCAGTGATGCATTTACCGGAGTGCAAAATGTTCTTGTGAATTATATTGCTCCAAATGGAACTTCAGCAAACATAACTGCTCAAAACATTGGAGATACTTATTTTGCAGATATCTCCCTAAATAGTCTAGGGGAATGGGAATTCAGCTGCTATGCCGAGGACTTCTCCAATAATATTAATAGCCAGACTGAAATATTAAATGTATATCCTGAAAATGCTGATATCCAAATAGAGGATTTAGAATTTAGCAGCAATCAGCCTATAGAAAATCAGCAACTGTCAATATCTGCAATAGTCAATAATAATGGCTGCTCGCAAAGCGGAGATTTCATAACTGGCATTTATTTAGGCGATCCTTCTTTAGGAGGAACACAGCTTAGCAATCAAACCCTTGACTTGCAAGGATTAGAAAATGGAAATTTAAATTTCACATGGAATGCCCAGATAGGCACATCTAATATATTTATCCTGGCAGATATAGAGAATTTAATTGTTGAGGAAAACGAAACAGATAATAAACTGAATAAGGAAATAAATGTGGGTGCGTGGCAGGAATTTTACGGCAACGTCAATGTTGATTTGCTATTATCGAATTTCGGGCTTTCAAATGTAAGTGTCTGGTTCAATGATTCACTTTCATCCGGCAATATATTTGTGACAGACTCAGAAAGCGATATCTCCTGGAGCTCTTTGATCGCAATAGGAAAGGACAGTAATTTAGATGACTCTCTAGATGATTTTTCAGAAATAGACTTATTATTAAATATGGATGACCTAGAAGACTCAGTCAGCAATGTTTTCACTTCAGACGGCTCAACTCCGATCAATTTATTTGATTTCAATATCTACGACAATGATGTCCTAAATATACCTATAGTAAATTCAATAAATAACTCCAATTTTGTCACAGGAATACTTTGGGACTCTTCTGATGATACTGACGGCCAATATAGCCAGGATGACAGAGAAGATTTAGTATTTGTCTCACAGATAAACAAGCAAAAGCAGGGAGCTTACGGGACTTACGACTATGAAATAAAAATACCTGCAAGATTAAGGCAATATCAAACAACTGACACAGAAAATATCTATTTTTATTTTGATCTTAACTAGGCTTATCTGTTTTTTCAGGCTTTTCTTTTTTCTTGAACATTTTTGCCATAATAGCGCTTGCCTTGGAAAACATTTTCTTCAGCCCTGATATAAACCATTTTCCTAAAGATCTCATCATTATGATGAACTTCCTCATCAATAAAACAATTATAGCAACTCCTTTCCTGAAATATTTTATGAAAATGTATTTCAACTTCTTGAAAATATAAGCAGGACCAGGATAATAAATATAGCTAAATGCATTTCTGATAAATACCTTAAATCTGAATCCAAAGACTATCAATCTAAGCCTGGCCCTCTCCATCTTTGTCAGCCTGACTTCTATATGCTTAACTGAAAAAACTTTCTTTTCTTCTTTCTTCTTTCTCTTCTTTTTCTTAATAGGCTTGCTTTGTTTAATGAAACTTTTTTGCTGTTTGTAATAAGTCTCCCTTACCTTTTGTATTTTTTTTCTATAATTAGCATCAAGCTCCTTAAGATTCCCTTTACCAGCTTTAACATTATCTATAAACTCTTTTTCCAAGCTTTCTTTTTTCTGCTTATAATTCTCTTCTATATCCTCTATTTCCATATTTTATTTGCAGTAGCAATTGCAATTATTGCAAGAATCAGTATTTTGAACGAATTCAGAATTTTGGAAGACTTTTTGCCTTGTTTCGCACTCAGAATGGCAGATGTTCTCACAACTTCCTTCATCCTCTATTGTATGGATCAGCTTTCCGGCAATAATCGAGCACGCATCAGTTGAATTTATCATCTCAATATTTTTGTTCAATTCTACCCAAGGATTTTGCATTGCTCCTGTCTGTACAAGCAAGGCTAATGCCATCAAAATCAATATAGAAAAAATAGCGATAAGCAAGAAGTTATATGTAATCCTTTTATGTAATTTAGAACTCTTTCCTCTCTTCATTGAGGACAAAAATTAAATCAGTATATAAAAGTTCCTTATTTTCTCTTCTTTGATCTTGTCTCTCTTAAGGATCTTTCATATAATTCAAGAAGTTCTGAAAGCTCCTTCTTAAGCTCTTTCTCTTCATCCCTTATTCTTCCTTCCTTGGCTAATAGGTCGAAGTAAGCTTCCTGCCATTCTTTTTCAAGCTCGTGCAGCCTGTTGGTTTTTTCTATCAGCTTCTGCTTGAGCTCATTCCCAATGCTCTTTAGAAGCATTTCAGGCTTTTGATTTTCCCAGTAATTTCTCATCTGAGTAACGATGTCTTCTGAAAGAATATTGCTCTTGTAGAAATTATCTATTTTTGATGTATCGATCTCTTCTGTGAGCTCACGCATCAAGTTCTTGAAAAATCCTTCTTCTGCTTCCATTTTTTTAGCTTGTTCAGGAATGGTTAGTTTATGGACTGGAAGGGGCTTGTATCTAGACTCTTCTATTTTCACTTGTTGAGCTGGCTGAGCCTGTACAGGCTGAGAAACCATTGTTTTAGGCATATTTAGTGAATTAGACTGTGGAGCAGAACTGTTTATTGACAAGCTTGGCAACTCATCAGGCACCTTATTTTTTTTGATAACTTTAAAGAGACCCATTATAGAGTTTATTAGGCATTTTTATTTATAAATCTTGCTATATTTTGTTAACCCTCAAACTTTATTAATTCGATAATGGATAAGTATATATGAAAAAAGAGAGGGTGTTGACTGCAAAACAGATTTATCATTCAGAGGTCAAAAAGGCTAAAAAATCTTTTTTCTACAGGCATTTCTTCCTCCTTCTTGCAGTAATTGCTTTTATGCTGCTGATTTTTTTATTCGCTGCAAAATTTATAGGCATTACCGGATGGGCGAGCTCAGTTGATGGCCATGGCGGAGAACTTACTGAAATAAATCTAAGGGCAAGCCTTCCTGTAGAAGTGTGGGGAGGATTATATGGCTTTGCTTTGACTGTCGACGGAGTTACTGAACAGTTTTTTGAGGATTTAGAGAGCGGAAACCTGAGAAGGGCAGACATGTTTTTTGACTGCATCCAACAAGATGCCCAGGGGGGCGCCGAAGTGTTTGCTTCTACCAGCCAAACATTAGATTTTAATGATGTTAAGCCTGCAGATGTAAGCGCCATAGATGATTTTATCGGATGCAGCGGCTCCACTTATTGCGCGAACAATACTTTTACAAACACTACAAGCATATTTATCGGATCTACTGAAGTAGAGGACGTACCTTTTACTTATACTTATAAATTTGATGGAAGCAATGATGTTTTTAGAGTCGGAGCATTGAATATATCAGGAAAATTAGCTTTTGTCGCAAGTGTGGGAGTAATACAACAAGGATTCAGTCCGGGCACAACTGCAAATTTCCAGATGCTGCTGCCTACTCCAGCTAATACTACACAAAGATACTATTTCTTCAATGATCCTAATGATCAGTGCCCTGGCGGAGGAATCGGCTCTTCTGTTAACGCCAGCTTATCAGGATATGTTAAGGATTCACTCAATAATGCAATTGAAAACGCAAGTGTAAATGTTGCAGGAATAGCTGCTTTGACAGACACTAATGGCTTCTATAACCTGTCTTTCCTTGTATTGCCCGGCACTTATAATGTATTCGCCAGCAAAGACGGCTACAGAACAGGAATAGCTAATGTAACAGTGGACTTTTCTAACTCTAATATTGAGAAGAATTTTACTTTGACGCAGGAATCAGACAACCAACAGATCATAACTGTCCAGGTCAATGGATTTGTTAAGGATGAATCCGGAAATGCTATTTCAGAGGCAAATGTTTCGTTAGGCAACGAAACTGTCGTTACTGGATCAACCGGAAGCTACTCTTTAATCGCTACAGTTATACCTGGGCAGAACCCTATATTATCAGTCAAACCAGGATATAACAATTATTATGCATTCCTTGAATTAAATTCAAGTGTCTCAATAATCAGCCATAACATTACGATGGAACTTAGCAGCATAAATCTGTTTCCGACTGGGCCAGGAGTTGACGAAGAGGGAGATGACGACGGGGAAGTTGATGAAGTAAGGGTAGTTGCAGAAGAAGCAGGGCAGGACTACTGGATATCCACTGACAATATAGATGTTCAGGTAAGAAGGAACACCTTTATTGAGGAAGAGATCGCAATATATAATTTCAAATCATCTCCTATCAATGTAGTTTTTGACCTGACAGATGAACTAGAAGATTTCATAGAAATGGACAAGACCTCATTGACTGTCCAGCCTGATTCTGTTGGCAAGGTCATACTTACTATTTATGGAACTCAGCCACTAGGGATTTATCAAGGAACTTTCACTATTTCAGGGGATTTAGCACAGGATACTCCTGTAACAGTGCAGGTTGTTGACAGGAGGATGCCTATAGAATCATTATTTGTAAACATTGACCTGCTCAGGCAAGTGATCTCTCCGGGATCCACTATAAAATATAGGCTGCATCTGCAAAATCTTCTTGTTGAACAAGGATATAAGATAATATTGAGCAAAAGCTTGGTAAATGAGGAAGGAGAGACCTTTGTCGAGGATCCTGATGAAGAGGTTGAGATAATGAACTCTTTGACTTTATTAAGGGAAATGATATTGCCTGAAGACATTCCTGAAGGGGATTATCTCTTAACAGTAAATGCCAGATTCTTTAATTTGTTCCTTACAGCGCAAGAGCCTTTGACAATAGCCAATCCATTCTACCTATATTCATTTTTTGGAATACCTGTCTGGCTGATATTAGTCCTGATTAGCGCTTTAAGCTTTATTCTCTTTAATTTATTTTTATACAGAAGTTATGCGCAAAGGAAAAAAAGATATCATCTTTCTGTGAACACAGGGCTGCTGCCAAAAGATGGTCCAAGATCAATAAAGCTTGGAAAGATTGCAGAAAGCAATAGCCCTGCATTTTATGACCTTGATATGCTTACTACCCACGCAATTATTGCAGGGGCTACAGGAGGAGGAAAGAGTATTGCTGCACAAGTGTTCATAGAGGAAGCCCTGAAGAAAAACATTGCGATAATTGTTTTTGATCCTACAGCCCAATGGTCAGGAATGCTTAGAAAATGCGAGGACAAGAAAATGTTGTCGTTCTATTCTAAATTCGGCCTTAAGCCATCAGATGCGCAGGCCTTTCCAGGAAATGTACGGCAGATAACTAACCCCCGACAAAAAATAAATATTAACAAATACATGAATCCAGGCCAGATACAGATATTCACCATGAATAAGCTTGACCCTGGACAGATTGATCTATTTGTCAGCGGAGTCATCTCAGAGATTTTCCATTCTGATCCTAAGGAACATCCAGGGCTGAAGACTCTACTAGTATTTGATGAAGTTCACAGACTGCTTCCTAAATTCGGAGGGAAAGGAAGAGGATTCCTGCAGATTGAAAGAGCCTGCAGAGAGTTCAGAAAATGGGGCTTAGGAGTAATGTTAGTATCTCAGGTATTATCAGACTTCGTCGGAGAGATCAAGGCCAACATCAATACAGAAGCACAGATGAGAGTAGCAGAAGAATCTGACTTGAACAGGATAAAGGAACGATACGGATTAGAGGCTTTGAAATCATTAGTAAGAGCAGATGTAGGAGTTGGAATGGTGCAGAACGCCGAGTATAATAGAGGTCTTCCTTATTTTGTCAATTTCAGGCCTATTCTTCACAGTACAAGAAGATTAAGTGATGAAGTCCTGGAGAAATATAATCAATATGGGGAAGTAATAGATGACCTGGAATACCAGATAGAACAATTAGAAGCTGAAAAAATAGATACATTTGACCTTAAGATGGAATTGAAATTAGTCAAGGATAAATTGATGACTGGTAATTTTACTGTTGTTGATATCTATCTGGAGGGATTAAAGCCTAGAATGGAAAAACAATGGCAATCACTTGGAAAGAAGCCTAAGAAGAAAGAGATAGAATTGATCGACGAGTCTGCTGTAGAGGCATCTTTAGCATCAGCACAGAAGGAAAGGGACAAATGGAAAGGCGGAGCAAAAAAGGAGGAAGCGCCGAGTGAGGAAAAGAAAGATGACAAGGCTGCAAAGATTGTTGCAGCGATCACATTTGATAATGGGATGATGATATCGAGCCTGAAAGAATTGAAGGATGTTCTTCCAAGCCTAGACGACTCTGTGTTTGCTATGCACGTCAATGATGAAAAAAATGAGATTGCTGATTGGGTAGAAAAGCAAATAGACCCTGCTTTGGGAGGAAAAATGAAGAAAGTCAAGACAAAGGAAGACATTATCAAGCTTGTGGATGAATATTCTAAAGGAGAGGAAAAAAAGAAAGAGCCTGCAGAAAGCCCAAAGAAATAAGTATATAAATAATAGCCAATATTTAGTAATTAATGGAAGATAAAAAGAGAGTTAAGGCAGTCGCTATAATAGTTGCAGTAGTATTCCTGATATCATTATCTTTTTCAATAAGCGGGATAACTGGAAATGCTATTTTGGATAGCGGCCAAAAAATATTGCCAGTAAATTTTGTCGCCCTCATATTCTTTCTTTCAGGACTCGCAGGGCTATTCTTCATACTTAGGAACAGGTAAAAATGGAAGAATTATTCTCTTTCAGGGAATTGAGAAAGGCAGTAGATGAAATAGAAAATGCTGAATCAAAAATACTTTTTCTTGAAAAATATTTATCTTTTTACCCAAGTACTGGCCAAGAAATCAGGGCAAAAATCTATGATCTATTAGGCGACCTCTTCATCGAAAAAGGAGTGAGCAAACCGCACATTTTTGTGGAGGCTGCATCAGCCTGGGAAGGTTCATGGTTAAAACTCATAAACCATAAGCATAGCAAATTCACAGCGTGGACCTATCTGAGGAATGCCCTGGATTCATATAGGATAGCTTATGATATGTTCAAGAAAAAAGATGATAGCCTTAACCTGCATAAGATCAATTCAAGAATCAATGATGTCAAAAGCCAAATGAGGAAATATAATCCTTTTCCTAAGAAAGCCTGTTCACTGATGATTTTCGCGAGCTTTATTCTCTCAATTGCTTTTTTTTCGTATAATTTTACAGGATTTGCAATTGCAGAGATTAACGAGGGGCAATCAATATGGCTAGGAGGAATGTTCTTCCTGATAAGCTTAGTAGGATTGGCATTCCTGGTTAAATTTTGGGACTGACAAAAACTATTAAAATGAAATTCGCTTCAACTAATAATGAATCCTGATCATAAACAAATTCTGAAGATCGCAAGGAAAAATTTAGATAAGGCCAAGTATACAAGGCTTAAGAAATTAGGGAAAGATGATATTCCTCGTGCAGCACAATATTCAGTTATCTCTAATCTGGAAAAAATCCATTCAGAATTGACTGCAAAAGCTAAAAACATGGAAGAGGACAATATTGACGTATTTTTTGTCAAGAATAAACTGATCTTGTTTCCCAGCAAAATAATGCATTTACAGCATAATTTTACAATGGAAGAGTATAATAAAGTAAATGCGCTGATAAAATGCATTAGGAGAGAGTTAGATGCTTAAATTGTTCAAAAAGAAGAAAAAAGAGGAAGAGGAGACTCCTCCAGCTGATTCCCAAGAAAGCGCCGAAGGAGAAGCAACAGAAGAGAAAAAGCCTGAGAAAAAAGAACCAATAGATCCTACTTCAAGTTCTGCAGTAATTAAATTAAGCACAGAGATTGACAGAATAAAAGCAAGTGTTGAATCTTTTGGAGAAGTCAGAAAATCGCTTAGTGAAAATATATCTGGAGTCAGGGAACAAGTAGGGGAACTTAGGGCAATGATAATGGATAGAGACAGGACGATCCAGGAGCTTGAGCTCAAAGCTGTAAAAGCTGCTGATTTAGTTGAGACAGTCCAACCAGAAAAGCTGATGATTGAAATACAAAGGGAAGACGCTAAATTCGAGGCACTTAAGGCAAATATGGAAGGAAACGAAGCAATAATGGACAGGGTAATGGAGGAATTAAGGGAATTACGAAAAAAACTGGAATTCTTCAGGGGCGTTGAGGAAGTGGTTAAGCTGAGCGAAGAAGTAAAGAGCGAGCTTGTAGAGATAAAGAAAACCCAGGCGGCAATTCATATAGATGCTGATAAAGTTGAGACAATATATTCTGAATTACGAAAAAAACACAAAGATGTAGACATGTTTAATGATAATCTTCAGGAATTCAAGGTCAACCTAGAGCAGAACTCAAAAGAAATAGAATCCATAAACACAAGGCTTTCAAATCTTGCTGACAAATCTGAGGTCGAGAGACTGACTAATAAAGTCGAGAAATATATAGAGTCTTTAAAGACTATAAACAAGAGCTCTTCATTGACAAAGGATATCGGCCAATTGAAAAATATTCTTGAAAGCCTGAAGTAAATCTCTTTTATATAGATCGGTATTATAGTAGTATAGTATTATTCATAGTTAGATTTATATAATATATTAATACTATACTACTAATGACAAGAAAGACCACCAGCCTGAAGATAGACAGCGATCTTTGGAAAAGAGTGAAAAAGAGGTGCATAGATGCAGAGCAGGATATTTCTGTTTATATAGAAGAATTGATAACAAAAGATCTTGAGAGGAGTAAAAAATGAACTTTAGGGAAATATCTGCTATTATTGCCTTAATCGTGATAACACTTTTTATAGTTAAACCGGCAATTTCTGTGGAGCCTTCTGGATCTACTTTAACTATCGGAGAATCAAGCAGCGCAGCAGCAGATCCTGCAGATAGTGTCGCAGCACAAGCAGGAAACGTCACTGAATTAAATATATTCGGGTATTCAACAACCCAATCGTGGCAGGGTTTCTACGGAAATGTCACAGGAGTTATTCAACTGGCAGATGCAAATGACGATGTGCTCTATAACTGGAGCTTAGCAAGCCCACAGGGAGAAGTTTATGCCTCACTGAATAGCACGATATCCTGGGGGAAAGTGCAATGCCTTAATTTTACTGCTAACGGCACAGGAATATCAGGTGGGGAAACACCTGGAGGAACAAATTTAGCAGGAATAAATATCTCACAGCTTGAAGCACAATTTAGTATAGATTCAGATGATGTTGATGGCGTCGATGAGACTTTCACTTTAACTGATCACGATGAGTTTTTTACAGCCAATCTTGAATTCTCAGAAAATGAATGCATAAGCACAAGAATATACGGGGATAGCGGCGCTGGAGCTGATGGGGAGTTTGAGGAAGTCCTGTTATATGAGCCAGATACCAGCAGTGTTATTTTCACATCATTATTGGAAAACAATTTAGCAGGATTTAACGGAGCACCCTATGATTTTCAGATGCTAGTACTAGAAGACGGCCATGCCGGAGATACTGGTTCCACCCCCTATTATTTCTACGTGGAACTTGAATAAATTTTTTGTTTATATAATTTAGTATTTAGTTAAATAATTAAATTTATTTAATAAACTTATCTTTTTATTAAATAAATTAAACAAAAGACTTAAATACACTCTTTGGCTAAATGGCTTGATGGATTTAGATAGTTTTTTGAGCACTTCAAGATGGGACATTTTACAAATACTTGCCAAACGAGCTTCATCCCCTTCAGAAATCGCATCTGAAATGAACACTTCAGTATCGTATATAAGCCAGCAACTAAAGTTATTAGAGGCTGCGAATCTAGTGCATAAAAAGAAGACTGGAACAATAGACAAGGGGCAGCCCAGAAGCCTGTATTCATTAAGCAATGAATTGCTGTATCTTACTGTATTGTCAAATGAATGGTCAGCAAAGAAACTCCTTCATATGCAGGATTATCATAAATCAATGCTCAAAATATGGATGATTCCTGACATTAAAACCCATGAGCCAATATCAGCATTGTACTGGGCATTACATAATGAGCTTGACTCAATAGAATCAATCTTCTTCCAGGAATTTCCATCCCCTAAATTAGTGGTTATTAGCAACAATAAGAAAGTAAAGACAATTTTAGATTCTTTTTCAGGCGCAATTAATTGTTCAATGACTCCAAAGAAAGAGATCCCTAAAGAAAGCATTGTAATCTACAGGAGAAAAAATGACTAAAGGATTATTTTACATTTGTTTATTTCTGGCAATAGAATGCATATTATTATCTATTCTGCTATTCCCTTTAAGTTTCTCAAGAGTAATGGCTGCAGTTGGAGAGAATGCCATTGTACAATCAGGAGTCTCTATAGGAAATTCAGGACCAGAGATAATAAATATAACAATAAACGATGGAAATGATATTGATCTTACAGCCAATTCTACCACATTGGTCAATGTTTATGCAGTCATTAGAGATTATAATGGCGAAGATGATCTTGCAAACCTGACATCTGAATTTTTTGATGCTTCAGATTCATTCTATGGAGATACAGATGATAATAATAATCATTATACTAATACCAGTTGTCTAATTGACACTGCGTACGGGGATTCAAATGAGGCAAATGTCACCTGCACATTTGCTCTGGAATATTATGCAAATAATGCTACTTGGAATGCCAGCATGCTGCTTTTTGACAATTCAAGCCTTTCTTTTTTTTCCAGCAGCACTAAAGTAGTCAATACCTTGTTAGCAGTGGGCTTGCCTGACTCGATTGATTATGGGCTTATCAACTCAACATTCGTATCACTGGAGAGGATTGCTAATGTGACAAATTTCGGGAATGTCTATTTGAATTTGAGCCTGGAAGGCTATGCTATTACCCAGGGAGACGGGCTAGCGATGAACTGCACTTTAGGATCTACACAAAATATTCCTGTCTATTATGAAAAATATAATCTAACAAGCTCGAATGACAGCATCCTTAACCTGGAGGAATTCGAGTCATTATATTCAAACCTGTCAAGCTCTGCCACTGTAAGGACTTTTAACCTGCCTTCAAGAACAGATGATTTAGATTTAGAAGGGACAATTAATTCAACATACTGGAGAATATATGTGCCTCCTGGAGCAGCAGGAAGTTGTGAAGGAAATATTATTTTCGGAGCGACGCAAGCCCCTGGAATATGATAGATTTTTATAGTTTAAGAATGATAAATTAAAAAATAGCCATGAACATCTTATTCATTTTACATGCGATAGTCTCTGCATCTATATTCCTGATAATATCCTTCAGATCATTCGAGCATTACTTCAGGAGAAAAGGCAGCCAGCATATCCAGAGATTAGTGTTCATATCATTTGGGTATCTTTTATGGATGATAATGATGATCCTTTGGAGCGTCAATTTTTTTGAATATAACTATTCAGACCTGGTATACCTTTACGCTATAGTAATATTTGCGCAGGCAGCCTCAATATATTATTTTTTTGCATTGTTCTTCAAGCCTTCTGAAATATATTTAGTGCTTTTCACTTATTTAGTAAGCTTGTTCTCCCTGACTGTTTCAGTGAAGCTATTCTTTATTTCCACGATAATAATATCTTTCCTAGTAATATTTATTTTATGCCTTAGAACACTATACAGCCTGGATGGCTTTTCCACTTCAAGCAAGGCAGGAGTTATTTATTCGTTGATCTCTTTATTATTTGCTTTGACTCCTTTATTTAACATCGAACGATTAGACTTGTTAATCTTGATCTCAAACATTATTTTTGCTGCTTATATTTATTTATTGATTAAGGACTTGAATAGTTCAGACCAAAAAATAACTAAAAACCACAAGAGTGAAAATTATTTAGTTTTCTTTTTTAGATATTTTTCTTTTGTAATCATCCTGACTAGTTTCACTTTAATAGCTACTGTAGGAATACATGAATTCGGGCATGTGCTATACTCTCAGGCACAAGGATGCAATTATAGTGTAGTCATATACGAAGGAGATAGTTATCCTTATACACAGATATTCTGCCAAAACGATTCAATAAGAACAAATGCCTTGTTAGCAGGGCCGGTCCTGCCGATAATATTAGCTATAATACTTTTCTTTCTAGGAGGGCATATCACCAGGGAACTTTCCATATTGATCTTTGGATTTAATCTTCTAGCTTCATATAAGGACTTTCTTGACCTAGGCCTGCCTATGAGCCTTGCAGTCAGCAGCACAATCATTGGGATAATATTCTTATTTTTCGGGGTGATTTATATCTCTAAAACCAGGTTTGACGATGCATTATCCAAGGAATTGAAAAATTAAGAAATCTTTTTATATCTTATCCAGATATTAAGGCTATGCTAAAGAGAATTATCCTATTTTTTGTTTTATTTATCCCATTTTGCCTCCCATTAATTAGCGCAAATTTTGCGTGCGGCATAGTGAATGACAGCGAAAGCTTCTCACCTTCCTGGATGAAAGTAGAATTGTATTATACAGAGAATCCACACTTTAAGACCAGCTGCCAAGTAAGCCCAGATGGAAATAAATATTGCTGCGATCCGAGGGAAATTAAGCAGGTCAATTGGCAAATAGGGAAAGATCTAGAAGCAAGAATATTTGATAAGAATTCAGGATATTTTAGCTATCCTGTCAGTACAGAAATAACTGGCGAAGGATATGATCTGTTTAGGAATATAGAATTAAGAAAAGCGATAGCCATCTATTCTCCACAGAGAAATGTTTTCTTGAACCAAACAGCAATCGAATTCAATCTTTCAATCGACCCTTATTTTAATTCATTGAGATATGAACTGAACCATTCAGGTGCAATTACTGAGGCGGAAATCTGCAGTAATTGCAATGAGGCTGTGTTTAATCTTCCAGTCGATTTAGGGAATTACGAAATAAAGATAATAGCCAGCAATGGTGATGAAGAGCTTTATGAAAAATTAAATTTAGTAAACCTGGAATACATCAAGCTCAATAGGACAGTAAGCTGTGAAAAATGCCTTGATGAGCTAATTCCTTATGATAGCGAGGTGAATATAACTATAACTCTTGAGACTTCACATCCTGTAAACGGAAAACTTATAGACCTTTATCCTTCCGGATGGAGACTTGTGGATTCCTTTCCTAGGGAAAACGTCTCAAGAATGTCTTTTAGCAAGACACATAACAAGGTAGAATGGGAAGTTAGCGGAAATAATATCTCCCGATCATATACGCTTATTTCACCTTATATAATATTTCCTATTCCAAGAAGGAATATCTTTAGGTCAGCATTTGAAGATTTCAGTGATGACCCTGACATTCTGAAGGTGTATAGATTTATTGCCACAAATATATTGAGCACCCCTCCAGGAGATTTGTCTAATGAAACAATTGAGCTTTTAGGAAATGAGAAATACACCTATACTTCTCCTGGAAATCCTTTAGTTATTGATCTAAACAAGAAATACTTAACACAAATAGCTATATTTCCCAATAAGATATTAGAAGAAGCTAATGCAAATGTCTTAGATGGACCAGAAATAACTTTCAAAGGCGCTGAGATGAATTTTGCCATTGAGAGCAGCATACCTAGTTCTGAAATAGATACAGTAATGATAAGGTATAGAGAGAAACTGGATGAACATAATGGATTATTCTATTACGATGGTGAATGGAAATTATTAGATGGTGTAGTTTACGAAGAAGATGAGAATTATAGATATTATGAAGCTTATAATGATAATATAGGATTTTTTGCAATAAAGAGGATTGATAATGAATGATTTTAGCAAGAAAGGAATAGTTAAATTCAGTATAGTGGGAATATTTGCATTTGCCTTATTCATATTAACTGCTTTTGTTTTTATTTCAGATAAATCTTTAGCTGTTCTGGATAAAGATAACTATATCTTGGGAGAGAAAGTCAGTATAGATCTAAGGGGAATTGATGATTACACTATCCAGATAAGGACACCCTCAACAAAATATATCAAGAGGGGAAGCAATGACATTTTTATCTTTAAGCCAGAGGAGAATGGGAAATATAATTTAATTGTTGAGAACAGCAAGGGAAGGAAAGAGTATTCCTTTTTTGTTGGCCAAGCTATTGAACAAAACATTCAACCAAATAATATTACATTGAATAGTACAGCTATGGAGATTCTTAATGACTCAGATTTAATAAATATTGATCTAATATTAAAGCCTGGAAAGCCAAGCTTCTCATTGAGTGAAGATCCTACATTTAACCTGGCGAGGAAAGATATTGAAACAGAATCTAGCCTTGTTGACAGGATTAAAGAATTATTTTCTAATTCTAATGAGTCTTTGCCAGAATTGACCTATGTGAGTTCAGAGATAAGGAATTCAAATGGAGAAGTCATGCCTTTAGAAACAATATATGAAAATAATTCCTTGAAGATAAATAGGGTGAAATCATTAAAACCTGGCAAATACTTTCTGAAGACGATATTCTTGGATGGAAATGGAGATACTACTACGATAGAGAATGATTTTTTATGGGGCGTATTAGCGATAAATACAGACAAATCTATTTACTTAGAGAATGAAGAAGCTTTTATTGGAATGGCTATACTTGATGATCTTGGAAGAATGGTATGCAATGCAGATGTCATTCTTGAGATAACTTCTCCAAATGGCAGGAAAACAGTATTGTCCACTGAAGAGGGGAGTATAACTATTTCTGATAGCTGCAGAATCAGCGGAGTAACTAATTTGCCTGATTATTATACTGAATATGAAACAGGACAAACAGGGATATATTTGATGAACCTGACTGCATACACAAATAATGGAATGAGAAATATTTTGGATAGTTTTGAGGTCAGGAATAACTTGCCTTTCGATATTAAAAGAACCGGGCCGACAAGGCTTTATCCAGCCCAGCCGTATGAAATGAATATTACTATAAAAGCAAATGAGGATTATTCAGGGATTGTTGAGGAAAAAGTGCCGGCTTTATTTGATATCGAGGGGGCCCAGACAAGGATTGAAGGGGACACAAAAATCTTGACCTGGAAAGCTGAATTCACAGCAGGAGAAACTTATCAATTCTTGTATGAATTTGACGCTCCTGATCAGAGCCCTGATTTATTCTTTTTAGGACCCTTAAGAATAGGCCATTTTGAGGAAAGAAGGCAATGGCAGATGGCAAACGATGCAGTATATAATGGCGAACTTTATTTATTTTATAACGGAACAGATGATGCTCCTAACGGGTGGGAGTGTGTTTCCTGCAATACAGGAGATGATTTCTTTGGAAGGTTTGTAAGAGGGGCAGGGACTTATGGAGGAACAGGCGGGACAACTACTCATACACATTCAATGTCATTAGTGTTAATAGGATCAGGAGCAGGGCAAGCAGTTGATTCTCAAAATCAGGTATCTTCTGCTGAATTCCACACACACTCTACATTAACCTCGCCAAGCGTTAGCACAGAATCAAATTATCCAGCTTTCAGCACTTTGAAAGTCATTAGATATAATGGAACAGATATCCCTTCGATTATTCCTCAGGGAGCAATAGCTATATTCAATACAACTGATTTGCCTGAGAATTGGCAGAGATATTCAGCTCTAGATGGCAGGTTTGCTTTAGCTAATGCAACTTCAAATACAAATGGAGGCAGCAATACTCACAGCCATATTATTTCAGCAGGATTAGATTCATCCAGCGGAACATCAGTAACTAGAAACGGGGGAAGTACAACTTTAGTAGCGAGTGATGGGCACACACACCCTGCAGGAACAGGAAGCACAGCAAGTGTTGACAACAGGCCTCCTTTCATAAATGTTACTTTTGCAGTCGCACTTTCTGATATTTCATTGCCGTATTCATCATGGGCAGGAACAGGCTTAATAGCGATGTTCAATTCAACACCTCCTCAAGGGTGGGATGTGGTCTCTTCATCAGGCCAGCCATTTTTCCAGAGGTTTTTGCAGGGAGATGATTCATATGGTGGAACAGGAGGGGCAAATACTCATTCCCATCCTAATGCACAATTCAATACAGGCCCACCATCCAGTACAGAATCCAGAAGGACTGGTGCAGGCGCAAACGCAGGAGATGACCAGCATACACACCTATTGACAGTCAGTTTTGATAATGTCAGCCATATTCCTCCTTATATTGATGTGATATTTGCATTTGCCTCATCGGATTTTGAGCCGCCTTCCATAACACTGGATTCACCAGCTAATGACTTCATAACAAACGATCAAAATGTAATATTTAATGCAAGCATCTCAGATAATTCCGGTATTGCAAACGTCTCTTTATTTGGAAACTGGACAGGATCATTCTCAAGAAATCTTACAAACAGCTCTGGCTTGGATAGTGTATATGAGTTTAACCAAGAACTTCCAGACGGGACTTTTGTCTGGGCAATCCAGGCTTGCGATATCTCTAATAATTGCAATGTTTCTGAAAACAGGACAATAACTATTGATTCAACAGATCCAGTCATAAATATTAACTCACCTAATGCTGATAATTTTTCATCTTCCCTGATCAATTTCAATATTTCCCTGAGCGAGCCTGCAGATTTAGCATGGTATACACTAGATAACGGGATCAATAATATCTCAATGTCCAGTACAGACAATATAAACTGGAACGCAACAAACTCTTCAATAGCAGACGGAGAGTATTTAGTTAATTTCTATGCGAATGACTCTGCAGGAAATACTGGAACTTCCTCCAGAGTATTTGGAATCGATACAATCAACCCCAGTGTGATCATATTTAGCCCTCAGCCTATCAATTACACGACAAACTCCTTGCTGCTTAATTTTTCAGCTGTAGATTCGGGCTTAGAATCATGCTGGTATTCTGATGATGGGGGAATTACCAATAATACTCTTAATAGTTGTCAGGACATAATATATTCTGCTCTGCAAGGCGTGACCACTCTCAATGTTTATGCGAATGACTCTGCAGGAAATTTAAACGATTCTGAAAAAGTGACTTTTTTTGTAGACAGTATAGCTCCTTCATTAAGTTTCGTTACTCCTCCAACAAGACCTAATGGGAGCTTTTTTGGAGAGAATTATATTCCTGTCAAAGTAACAATAAGCGAGGCAAATTTCGCCAATATCACTTATGAGCTTTACAACAGCACTGGTTTAGAAAACAGGACAATTTTCAACACGCCAGTCACAGAATTTAACTGGACAGGATTAAGCCAGTCAAATATAGATTATTCATATAATGTCAGCGTCACAGACATCTTGGGAAATTCAAATTCAACAGAGACGCGCACTTTGACCTTGACAGTTCTTGACTTGCAGCCTCCTGTTATAACAATCAATAATCCTGAGTTTGAAGGAGCAGGAATAAATGAAAGCTTTTTATCCTTTGACATAACTCTTGATGAAAATGGCAGCAGTGCATGGTATACACTAGATAACGGGATCAATAATATCTCAATGTCCAGTACAGACAATATAAACTGGAACGCAACAAACTCTTCAATAGTAGACGGAGAGTATTTAGTTAATTTCTATGCGAATGACTCTACAGGAAATGTGGGGAACAAAACAAGAGGATTCACAATAGATACAATATTTCCACTTATAGAATATGGACAAGGGACAGAAATAAGTGGGGCAAACTTATCAAAGAGCAATATTTTTGCCAATGCTTCAGTGGATGAAGCAAATTTCGCCAGTCTAATCTTCAGGCTATTCAACTCAACCTCTTTAGTAAATGAAACTATTTACACAGATTCAAGAAGGACAATAAACTGGACAAGCCTTCCGGACGGGCAATATAGCTTTAATGTAAGTGTCATGGACATAGCTAACAATACAAATCTCACTCAAACAAGAACCTTGGTTTTGGACACTGCTGCCCCATATGGAATACAATTTGTCCAGCCAACATTAGACTCAGGAGCTAATGCCTCTCAAGATTATATTTTATTAAATGTGACTGCAAACGATATAAACCTGATGAATATCACAGTAAATCTCTATAATTCGACCAGCCTGATCAATACATCAGCATCTTTTAATTCCCCTGCTTTCTTTAATTTTTCAAATCTCCAGGACGGAGAGTATTTTTTTAATGCAACAGCATTTGACTATTCTAGCAACTCAAATTCAAGTGAGACGAGATCTATCTTATTAGATAATACAAATCCTATAGTATCATTCATCACAGGCACAGAACCCGACGGAGCAAGTATGGCTGCAAACTCTATTTTTGTGAATGTTTCTATAACTGAAAGCAATTTCGCCAATATCACTTATGAGCTTTACAACAGCACTGGTTTAGAAAATAGGACAACATATACAAACCCTGTCAGTACAATAACCTGGCAAGGGCTGCAAAATAATAATAAATTGTATTATTACAATGTCAGTGTTTATGATATTTTAGGGAATTTTGGATCTACTCCGACAAGAAATATAACTCTCATTGATATAGTCCCTCCGTCTTATACTGAGCTTAACCAGACTATCAATAACTCAAAAATTAACAAGGTATATAGAGGGCAGGAAGTAAATTTATCAGCAAGATGGCTAGACGTTACAGGAATGGAAAGCGCATGGCTTTCCACAAATCAGACAGGAACCTGGATAAATTGGAGCGGGTTATATAATTCACCTCAAGGCCTGAGCGGGACAGATTCAATCAGCAGCTTCAATTGGTCGAATACGACTATTATCCCTGGTAGTGTTATCTCATGGAAAATCTATGCAAATGATACTTCAGGCAATGAAAATGCGACTGCTGCAAGAAATTTCGAGCTATGGGGATTATCAGAAATAAGCAATTCATTCATGGATCCTTCAGGAGTAGACTTAATGGCAAACGCGACCTTCTATTGTGAAGTGACTGATAGCGCCACATCAGAACCTCTAGCTGATTATAATGTCTCATTTTATAATAGCACTGGATTAATAGGAAGCAACTTGACTGACAGCAATGGACTAGCTTCAATACCTATAAGGACGTTTTTTGCAGGTTCATTCTCTTATTCTTGCAACATTACGGATTATCCTGAAATATTCTATGATTCCTCCAGCGATAACCAGGGAAGCGCTTCATTAGGTGTAGGGTTCGGAAGCAGAATTTATAATTATAACAACTTAACTTTCAATACAGCATTTGAAGGCACTAGCGAGACAACCATTACAGAGATAAATGATCCTTATAATGACTTAGTTGATGATGATGATATTTTCCAGGATTTTCAGGCTGGAGAAGGATCATTCGCATTTTCAAGATTTGAGATCAAGATAGACGAGCCATTAAATGAGGTGACTATGATAAATCTTACCTGGAGAGGATTTGGGAATACGGGGTCTGGAACAGATGGATTTATCCTCTCAGTATTCAACAACAGCGCAGGAGGTTATAGCCAATTTGCAAGTTACAATACCGATAATGCAGAACAGACAAGAAACCTGGCCTATACAAATAGCTTTTCGGATATTGTAAACAGCTCAGGCTGGATAATTATACTTGCAAGATCGTTTTCTGCTGCGCCATCAAGTGGAAATCCTTCTAATAGATTTGTAGATATAGCTACTGACCAAATAGAGGCAGAAGTAAGGACTGACATAATAGCACCGATAGTCACATTAAATTCACCTGCTAGTTTTATAAACACTTCACTCACTAATGTGGATTTCAGCTGTTTCGTAGAGGATGATAACTCTATTTCAAACGTAAGCTTGTTCGGGAACTGGAGTTCACAGGGAGAACATATCAACCAGACTAATACAAGCGGAATAAATAATGTGAATTATTCTTTTAGCGCAGCACCCGGAGAAGGTAATTTCATATGGAACTGCCTTGCATGTGATAATGCTGGAAACTGTGGAGATTCAGTCCTGGAAAATACATTTACAACTGATTACACTCCTCCACAAGTCAACCTGCTTTATCCCATAGACCATACTAATTTTTCAAATCTTTCAATTCCAGAATTCAATTATAGTGTTAGTGATTTATTATATATAAGCAATTGCTCGCTCTATGGAAATTGGAGCAATGGATGGCACCTTAACCAAAGTTCAAGCAATCCAATTGACACTGGAAATTTCTCCGGAGTTGATGTTGAAGAGGAAGGATTTTATATCTGGAATATAGAATGCACAGACGGAGCTGGAAATATCGGGACGAATAGCACTAATTTCACTTTTGCTTCGTTCTTTTTTCCTAACCAAACAATTTTGTCAAATATAACCCAGAGCAGCAACGATGGGACGGGGAATATCACCCTTTCGTGGGATGAGGTAAGCAACGCATTATCCTACAAAATATATTACGCAGATAGAATCCCTGGAGAATTTATTTTGTTAAATGAAACCTCTATGCTAAATTATACTGATACAAATTTTGCAGGACATACCAGAAGATTCTACAGGGTTGATTCAGTAAATCCTACTGGCCAGAATGCGAGTGAAGATTATTTCGGGGCGCATGTATATACTTTTATGCATAATGGCAACACAAGGAACTGGATTGGATTCCCGACAAGACCCTCATACATGACAACTGCAAGCCAGTCCCTGAATGAAATAATCAACATAACTGCATTGACTACCTGGAATGCCACGCGCCAGGAAAGAGTAACTTGCAATGAGTTCTCCTGTCCTTCTTTCCCATCATGTACAGACACCAATTGCAACTTTAACCTAGAAAGCGGGAAAGGTTACGAGCTAAATGTTGACAGTGATACTGATAGCCCTTATAATTGGAGCTTGACAGGAATAACTAATCGTCCGATGGATATAATACTGATAAAAAATTCAACAGATTTTGGCAAGAACTGGATATCATTATATGCAGGAACAAAACTAGTTAATGCAACTTCTCTAATAGAAAATATAACAGGTGCTGATGCGATTACTAATTGGAATGCGCAGATGCAAACATCCCAGGGATTAATACCAAATCCTTTCGGACCAGGATTCATAGGAAATAATTTCCCAATCATTATAGAAAAGGGATACGAAGTATCAGTTGCACAGGATGTAAACTGGACTCAAGCTTAAATCAATGGGGAAACATATGCTTCCAGGAAAGCTGCAATTATTAATATAAGCAAAGAGAGAGTTATTAATGAAAATATGTCTATCGCTGTCCTTTTCAGTTTTTCTTTGCTGAAATCTGACCTTAGTATAGTGATGAATATTATCCCTCCTGATAAAGCTGCAATGAAATATGCAATCATCTCAGGAATGCCGTGCAGAAAATATCTTGCAAAGACCAGTGGCAGCGATGCAAAGCCCAGAGTGTTTCTCACAAGCTCCCCCATAACAAACCCCATGACACTGGCGTTCCATGCAAGGATGAAAATCGCACCAGCACCGTAGAATATTGCGAACAGCAGGGATATACATAAAACCTTCATATTATTCTCAAGAATCAAATTGAATCCATTATTGCTTATAGCATTTCCTGTAACTGCCCTTATATTATTTATTTCTGACATCTGCATATTAAATACTGCTGATACTATTGAGCCTGGCAGAACAATTGTCCAGAACATAAATGCCAATAAGAACCCAATAAACAAGAAAAGCAGGAACATTAGGGTTCTAGCATGATGTTTTATCAGCATCTTCTCAGAATCCAATTTTCTCTCTTTTTCCGCTTCCTTAATTATTGCCCCCTGAACAACATATAAACAGGAGATAATTGTCAGGAATACCATTGTCAATGAGGCATGACCTGGAAATATCCAAAGGCTTAGCAGCAATGATAATGAGGCATAGAAAAATCCAACTAGCAGCATCTCTAAGGGGTGCCTTGACGCTTTTTTGGGATTTAGCAGAAGGTGGGATAACCTGAACATAACCGGTTAACTTCATCATGCTTTATATTTTTTTGGAAATCTAGCAACTTTTATAAATAGCCAGGGAATAAAACAATTATGAGGATTAAGAGGAGTGTTTACTTTTTTCTGCTGTTTATATTAATAGCCATTAACCTGCATAGTGCATTTGCACAGGAGAGGGATTTTGATTACCTCATCTCAAATTCAGAAGATTGGAGGGATGTTTATTCAGTTGTGCACTTTGGCAATCTTGCAGGAGTCCAGAGTGATTTTCTGGTTAGCACAAGACACGGGCCTATTTTAGCATCAGGATTGAACCACGACCTTAACTTAAGGATCATCAGCGTAAGAAACAAGCAATTCACACTGAATTATCCTAACTATCTTGAGAGCCAGGGATTCTCTGATGTTGATGAGGTGACTCTTGAGAATGCAAATCTCGAACTTATAAATGACCTTCCAGAAATAAATAATTTCATAATTGTCGGGAATACTTACGGGTATAATGCAATAGCTGTCGCACCTTATGCAGTCCACGATGATGCATGGGTATTTTTTGCAGACAGGACTAATATAGCTGATATAGAATCTATTCTAGAAGGAAGAGATGTCAATGAGATCATTATTTACGGACATGTGGACAGGGAAGTCACTGAAGCATTAGAACAATATGATCCTGAGATAATAGATAACGGTGACAGATTCCAGGACAATATTGATATTGTTGAAAAATATCTTGAGATAAATCCGACTCAGCAGGTAGCATTATCAAATGGGGAATTCATAGAAAAGGGGCTGATGACCGGCTTTGACCCTATACTCTTCACTGGAAAGGAAAATGTTCCTGAGCAGATAAGTGAATATTTGAAAAGCTCTGAGTTCACTGTCGGAGTCTTAGTGGGATCAGACTTGGTTGGCGCCGCTACAAATATAAGAAGAAGCACTGGATTAAGCGTGATAGTCAAATTTGCTAGGGGGGCCAGGAATCCGACTGGGCCAATTGCCTCTGTCGAGGGACTTGATCTGTTCTACTTGCCTGTCCCAGTACTTGATCTTTCAGTCTATTCTGCTAAATATAATCGGGCAACATCTAATTTAGAGATAACTTATAGGAGCGAGTCCAGCGTGCCAGTATATTTCAAAGGAACTCTTACTCCGAGGGATGAAAATGGGGTAGGGGCCAGATTCGGGGATACTGATGCTATTTTTATTGCTCCAAATGATTATAAGACAGTGCTTTACTCAGATGTAGACTTGTCAGGTGATGACTTATCTGTTGATATCTTTACCCTTTATGGAGATACCCCTAGTTCAATGGACAGGGTGTTTGAAGGCAATGTAGACATAAGCATAATAAATGTTTTGGATAGTTGCGAGATAGATGTCAAGAAAGTCACTTATAGCAAACCAAAGGGAGGATTTGTTGTAAATATCAAGAACACTGCAGATGTTGACTGCTGGGCAGATGTAGAGATGAATGAGCTATTGATAGATGGTGAGCCGACAACAATAGGTTCAGAAGGAAGTATACAGATACCTTCAGGAAAGAAAAGAAATATATTCATAGAACAGGAATTGACTGATGAAGACCTAGAAGACAACTCTTTTGTAGATTTGATAGTCTATTATGGCGAGAAGGAAGATAGCTTAGTTAAAGTATTCCAAGGCAGATTTGAGTTTGGCATCCAGAGCATATCTATGTTGACAGTCCTGATAATCGCGATAATAATATTATTGATCATAGCCCTGATTGTAGTGTTTTTCTTGAGAAGAAGGAATGAGGACAATTGGTAGAGTGTTTACGAAATGCGTAAACACACGAGCGTTTACGTTAGCATTTGCGAACTACGCAAATGCTGAGTCTTTACGAACTTTAGTTTTTACGAACTACGTAAATGCAGAGCTAGTTATGAACTACGTAAATGCAGAGCTAGTTATGAACTACAAAAACGCGCAAACCCTTAAATTCTGTAAAATTAAAAAACTATCAAATAACAATCTTTAAAAATCATAAATTCTATTGAATAGTATGCCAGTAAAAAAGGGGACAAAAAAGAAGGCAACTAGCAGCAAGAAGAAACCTGTTGCAAAGAAGGCTTCAAAGAAGAATGTCTGTGAATTCTGCTAAGCAGAAGATGGAGATGAAATTAAGCTTATTTTATAGGACTTTTTTTGTCTTGTTTTTATTAGTTGTGACTATCTCAGGAGCATTAGCCCAAGAGACTTCTAACAGCAATCCTTATAGTCCAGTGCAATATGTTGTATATTCAAGCATATGGCTAGTTTTAATCTCTGTAGGAAGCATAATCTTCAAGGATAAGATTAAAGATAATAATAAAAAATATATTTTCTGGATCATGGTGCTTCCTGTTGTATTGTCCGCATTATATCTTTCAGGATACACAATCTATGAAAATATAACTTCAGAAACAAATGGCCCTGTCCATTGGCATGCAGATTATCAGGTGCTAACATGCGGGAATAAACTTGACTTAGTAAACCCTACTTTTCCAAAAAACAAGATTGGCAGTCCACTCCTGCATGAGCATAATGATGACAGGATACATATAGAAGGGACTGTGAATAATCTGGAAGATATCAGCCTTGGCAAATATTTTGAGGTTATAGGGGGAAAGCTCGAGGAAGGACATTTAATCTATAATACTGTCCAAGGCATTAAGGAATATAAGGATGGGGATGAATGCAATGGAACGCCTTCTTCATTAAAAGTATATGTCAATGGTGAGAGAATAGAGGATTATGCTGATTATCTTTATTATCCTGATCCATTAGTTCCTCCAGGAGACTGCATAATAATCTCATTTGACCCATCTGAATCAGAGACAATTGATATTTTATGCGAAAGCTGGGAAGTTAAAGGATGGAACTATGAAAATTATAAAGATAAGAGGGATGATATTAAAATAGGAGACAGACAATGGCAGTAGAAATAGCTTTACCGACGTTGGCAACAGTTATTGCCACAGCAATAGTAGATTCGATTAATCCTTGCGCTATAGGTGTCCTTATATTATTGATATCGACACTGGTCGTAGCCAAAAGAAAAAATGAGATGATAAAGATAGGATTTATGTATATATTTGCTGTCTTCCTGACATATTTTGCCTTTGGGCTTGGATTAGTCACTTTCCTTTCTGCTATACCTATAGTCTGGGCTGAGTATATATCTATAGCGGTAGGGATGCTTGTTGTTTTTGCAGGTGTTTTGGAGATAAAAGATTATTTCTGGTATGGGCAAGGGATCTCTTTAGCAATCTCCCCAAAGTATGCGGAAAAAATAAAAGAGAAAATGAAAAAGGTTTCGATAGGGACGTGCGTATTCCTAGGCATTTTTGTTGCATCTGTTGAACTTCCATGCACTGGAGGGCCATATTTAGCAATCACATTGCTGTTGTCCCAAAACTTTAACCTCACAGCATTCATACTACTTATTTTTTATAATATCATCTTTGTAATGCCTTTAGTAGTAATATTACTTTTAGTGTTCTTTGGAGCAAAGGTGCAGAATATACAGAAATGGAAACAGATGAACAAAGCGTACATGAGACTAGTAACTGGATTGATATTACTAGGACTAGGGTTATTGCTAATATTAATAGCAAACGGGACAATAAATTTAAACTAAGGAGAAGTAATTAAAAGATGGAAAAACACGTGGTCAAGAGAAGAGGGTTTAATGAACATTACGATGAGAAAAAAGTTTATGCTTCGTGCTATGCAGCTGCTTTAAACTGCCATTATAGCGAAAAGAAGGCAGAAGAAATAGCTAGCAAGGTCACCCGAAAAGTGACTTCATGGATAAAGGGAAAATCATTCGTCACTTCTGACGAAATACGTGACCAAATAATCAATAATCTTGAAGATAAAGATGTTGCCCTGATGTATAAGCACCATCTTGACTTGTCCTAATTAGTACAACACATCATTAAAATATAAATTATCTTTTTTTTAAAATGGCCCATAGAGATTCTAACGTGCTGGATGACGCCAGAGACATATTTGTTCTTGAGGATCTTGGAATGGGTAGTTTTTCTTATGTTGCCTTGCTTGGAAAAGAGAGGATCATGGATTTTTATGAACAGAGCAGGGAATTTTCAGGAAATAGACACAAGGAGATACAAATCAACGAAAACACAGGGATTTTAGAAGGATTCAATTTCTTCACAGCATTAAATTTCGATATTAATGTCTTAAGGCCGAGAGGATTATGGACTCCTGGAATGTTTGAGATGGGAGTGGTGATGAAAGAATCTTATTCTAACCATCAATTATGCAGGGAATATGGATTAGGCATAGCAGAAGGCCATTGTCAAAATAACCAGATCTCTGTAAAGCTTATCAAGCAGGCACAAGCTCTCGGTTTTAGACCTCCCTTAATAATTCCCTTAAGAGATTTAGCCTATCAATCAGATGAAATATCCTTAAAAGAGCATCCTACTGAAATCTTTGATGGAGAAGAGGCAATGCGCCTTTCAGGAATAACCCTTTCATCAGGACTTTACAGGCTTGCAGGATTTAATGGAACAGATGTAGGATGGAGGATCTTGACAGATCCATTCAGCACATTTGACTGGGCTTGCGGGAAGGCAACAAAAAGAGAGCTATTAGAGGCTTATGCTAAACTAGTTGAGAATAAGTGTGATGAAGTTGTGGAATTATACAGGCAAAGAATAGAACTCCTTGTATAGTTGTGGCGTTTATACTACAAGAAATTAATAAGAACAAATCATTAGGTTTATTATGGCCATGGCAGTGTGGGAAAGGCCCAATATACTGAGGGATGTGAATGAAATTGTACTTTTAGGTATATCTAGCCATGAGTTCCATTATGCTTTAAAACCACGTGCTGGATGGCTTGATAAATTAGTCCCGCCTAGTGGATCTTCCACGTTTCTTTCTAATCTTGTCCAGGATAATGAACTAAGGTCTTATGGATTAAGGCTTCCAACTTTTAATGAAATGGATGAATTGAACAATAGAGGCCTAATTTCTAAGGAGCATGAAGGAATTTATGGGGCAGTGATATTTGATACACGTTATCCTAACAGGGAAATAGCTGATAGATTAAAAACCCAGGCAGAATTTTTCAGGCTTAGTACACCTCTAATAGTGCCATTCGGAGCATTGGGATATGTAGCAAATGGAAAAATAACACCTTATTTAGAAAATCCCTGGAAAATAACAGACGGGGATGAAGCTATTGAACGGTTAAACAGCCTAAGTTACTCAAGTGATGACCGTTCCGGGATGAGATTATTGCATTACAATAATGGGCAGTGGCATTTACCTCCATACTCATTAGAAAGCACTAGGTTAAACTGTCTTCCTGAATGGATTTGCGGCAACGCCCTGAGAGAAGAAAATGTAATGGAATACCCATTATCAGCAGCATAACTGTCTTCCTGAATGGATTTACGGGCAACGCGAAAATGAAGTATCCATTGTCAACATAACTTACCTATAGATTTATATTTCATAGATTTTTATTCTATTAAGAGGGTGATATGAATAATTTTTACAATCTAGATTCCAAGGATGTACTGGAACATTTTAAGGTAAATAAAGAGGAAGGGTTAGACGGGCATAAGGTTACTAATAGAAGGCAGCTTTTCGGACTTAATGAGCTTGAGAGCAAAAAAAGACTTAATCCTATAATCCTTTTTCTAAACCAATTTAAAAGCTTTATAATTTATATCCTTCTTTTTGCAGTTGTAGTATCGATTTTAGCAAAAGAATACATTGATTCAGCAGTCATCCTGGCCATATTATTATTTAATGCTTTTTTTGGGTTCATACAAGAATACCGCGCAGAGAAATCAATCGAGGCATTAAAGAAATTATCCTCGCCTAAATCCCGAGTTCTTCGAGGAGGCAAGATAGTCATGATCGACTCTAAGGACCTTGTTCCAGGAGATATACTTGTGCTAGAAGAAGGCGATAAGATCTCTGCTGATGCAAGGATAATTGAGAACATAAACCTGCAGACCTTAGAGTCTTCCTTAACAGGGGAATCAAACCCTATCTCGAAAACAGATGGAGCGCTTAATGGAATAGTTCCTCTTGCTGAAAGGAAAAACATGGTATTTTCAGGAACAGCAATAACTAGAGGAAGAGGAAAAGCAGTTGTAACATCCATCGGGATGAAAACTGAGATAGGCAAGATTGCAGGGATGATCACAAAAGTAGAGGATGAAGCGACCCCTTTGCAGAAAAAACTTGAGCGGTTAGGGCATTGGATTGGCATGGCTACTATAGGGATCTGCATAATTATATTCATATCAGGAATCTTAAAGGACGGCAGTATAAACTTTTTATTGGCAGGCAATTATATTGACTTTCTTCTGGATGCAAAGGAGTGGCTATTGACTGCTGTAGCGTTAGCTGTTGCAGCTGTTCCTGAAGGGCTACCTGCAATAGTCACGATCTCGCTTGCATTAGGGGTGAGAAGAATGATAAAACGCAATGCCCTGATAAGGAAACTTCCATCTGTCGAAACTCTTGGAGAAACAACTGTAATATGTTCTGATAAGACAGGAACATTGACAATGAACGAGATGACAGTCAGGAAAGCGTTTGTAAATGGGAAGGAAATAGAAATCGGAGGGGAATGCCATGAATTAAATGGGGAAATAAAGTGCGACGGATTAGACTTAAATGAAAAGGACTTATTTTTATTCAAGATAGGGGCGCTTTGCAATAATTCAACTCTTAATGTTGAGGGCCATAAGATCATTGGCACTGGAGACCCAACAGAAACAGCTTTGATAATAAGTGCTGAGAAAGCAGGAATAGATTATAATGAATTAAGGAAATCCTGGGCAAGAACGAAAGAAGAGCCTTTTGATTCTGAGAGAAAGATGATGAGCACAATAAACAAGGACCCTAAGACGAACAAGGAACTTGTCTTCACTAAAGGCGCCCCTGAGCAAGTTCTGGAAAGGTGCAATAAGGTTCTAATAAATAATAGAGTCATAAGATTAACTCCAAGTTTGAAGAAAGAGATACTTGAAAAAAATGAGATATTTTCCAGCCAAGCCTTAAGGGTGTTAGGATTTGCTTATAAACAGTATTCAAAGGGAAAAATAGAGGAAGACCTGATCTTTGTCGGCTTGCAGGGAATGATAGATCCTCCAAGGCCAGAAGTAAAGGAAGCTTTGCAAAGATGCAAGGAAGCAGGCATAAGAGTAATAATGATAACAGGGGATAACCAGCATACAGCTGAAGCAATAGCCAAAGAAATAGGCATTGAAGGCACATCGATAAATGGGACTGATTTTGCAAGCATGCCTGAAGATGAACAAAGAAAATCCCTGGAAACAATATCTATTTTCTCAAGAGTAGACCCTAGCCATAAGATGCTGATAGTCAACCTGTTACAAGACAAGGGGAATGTAATTGTCGCAATGACTGGAGACGGAGTGAATGATGCCCCTGCATTGAAGAAAGCAGATATCGGAATAGCAATGGGGATTAAGGGGACTGATGTAGCGAAAGAAGCAAGCGATATGGTGCTGCAAGATGATAATTTTGCAAGCATTGTCAATTCTGTCGAGGAAGGAAGAGGAGTTTATGAGAACATAACAAAGTTTGTCAATTATCTATTATCATCAAATCTTGCAGAAGTATTGATAATATTCCTTGCAGTCATATTAGGATGGCCATTGCCCATGACAGCAGTAATGCTTCTATGGCTGAATTTAGTCACTGATGGACTGCCTGCATTAGCATTAGGAGTTGATAATAATTCTAAGGACCTAATGAAGAAACCTCCTAGAAAGGCAAAGGAGGGAATAATGAACAGGTCAATGATGTTCAATATCCTGTATGTTTCCAGCTTGATAACTTTAGCAGTCCTGGGATTATTCTATTGGGGAATGGTCCATTATTCCATTCTAGAACACAATGAAATGATCATGAAAATCCAGACCTTAGCGTTTACTGCAATCATAGTCATGGAATTAGTAAGATTGCAGGCTATAAGATCAGAATATAAACTAGGCCCATTTAGCAATAAATACCTGGTTCTTGCTGTGGCAGCTTCAATGGCATTGCAGTTATCAGTAATATATACACCACTAAGCACATTCTTTGGCACTGTCCCATTAAATCTAACAGATTGGGGAATGATAATGGCAGTAACATTCGGAGTACTAGTACTGACCGCTATAGGAATACATTTCAAGAACAAGATACAATATTTTAAGGAATAATTTTTTCAAGCTCTGCCTGAATATCATCAAGCATTTTCTTTACTTTGTAAAAGTCTTTTTTCTCCATGGTTGCCAAATAAATCTTTATCTTTAAAGGCACTGACATCAGCTTTATGTCTGGAACATAAACGTCCTTGCCTTTTTTCCTTTTTTCACTGATCAATTTCTTCAGATCATCGTATCTTTCTTTCAAATGATTTGCACTTTCTGATTTTACAATGTCAAGCAGCTCAGAAGGAGTTTTTGCCCTATGGATCATCGCAGAAATTCTATTCTCTTTAGGGTTCGGCTTTTTTAGTTTATAGTGCTCAATAAACGCTTCAATCTCATTCTCTTTCAGAATATTAGCCAAATAATAGAATTCCTCTACATCTCCAATCTTAAGCAAATGGTTCAATTTCTTTTCTGAGAGAAAAGTCTTGTATTTTTTTGCAACAGGCTTCTCTTCTTTTTTAGCTATGGCTGACTTGTAAGGGACATAAGTCTCTTCAGCTTTCTCTACAATTTTCTTAGCTGGCTTAGTCTTTTTCTTAGCATGATTTTTCCTTGTCTTTTTCATTTATGTTTTTTTGCTTTTGGCTTTTTGATCTTTTCCTTTTTAGGAGATTTTTTCTTTTCTTTCACAGGCTTATCAGCTTCGTCACTTCCCTCTTTCTTGTCTTTTGAACCAGATTCTATTTTAGCTCTTTCGCTCTTGGCCTGGTTTATGGAAGCTTCAACTTCCTTAGCATCTATCAGTTCTATCTCTTTCTTCTTAGGCTTCTTTCCTAATGATTGCCACTGCTTCTCAAATCTAGGAGTCAAACCTTCAAGATAAATATCAACAACAGTAAAATTGCCAGTCATCAGCTTATCCTTGACTAATTTCAATTCCATCTTAAGGTCAAATGTATCTATTTTTTCAGCTTCTAATTGTTCTATCTGGTATTCCAGGTCATCTATTACTTCCCCATATTGATTATATTTCTCCAGGACTTCATCACTTAATCTTCTAGTATTGTGCAATATGGGCCTGAAATTTATGAAATAAGGCTTACCTCTGTTATAAGATGGATTTACAAACATTCCAACCCCTACAGATGCTTTGATCAGGGATTGCAAGACCTCTTCTCCGTATTTAGTTTTTAACCTGTTGAGATCAGCTTCATCCCTTGTCCTCATCTGGACTTCTGTGTTGATGTTAGCCTTGATCTCTCCGACGAAGTCTGATAATACCTGAGATACCAACATCACTCCCAATCCCCATTTTCTAAATTCCCTGCAAGCTCTTTCAATCTGAAGGAATCCTTCGCCTGAACCCCCGAATTTAGGAAGCAATCTATGGACTTCATCAAATACTAATAAGGTCTTTAGTCCAGGGTGCTCCTTAGGATCTGACCTGAAGATAGATGCAATAACACTTGCGACGAACACATCCATTTTTGATGGATCTAATTTATTCAATGTGAATATCTGGATATGCCCTGGCTGAGTGTATTTTTCTATGTCTATGACCTGCCTTTCATTCATAACCTGCCGAACATTCCCAGGGAAAGCCCTGGCGTCAGATGGCTTAAGGCCGAATTTTGGATAGAAAGAAAACATTTTCTTATCGTCCCCTTTTCTAAGCATTCCTGACCACTGAGCTGTTGGATCGAAGACTATTACAGCAATGTTCTTCAATAAAGCCTCTTCTATTATGACCTGCGCAGCAATGCTCTTTCCCCCTCCGGTAGCTCCTGCCACAACAGCGTGTGTTGTCAATTTATCCATCTCATAATAAGCAGGGATGTTCTTCTCGGCAACTTTCCCGAACCATAGATTTCTCTCTCCCTTTTTTGGCAACGTGTTAGTGACAAGCTGCATTTTGTATTTTTTCCTTTTCTTTATCTCTCTGCGTATTATCAAGAAAGCAATAGTCCCAAAAGCAAGGACAGAGACGATTGTGATTATTAGCCAGACAGGTATCAGCCCAAATAATCTTATTTGAAGGAAGGGAATTGTCAATGTGAATGTTGTGCTTGCCAGGACAGATTCATTCTTGTAATTGGCTACAACATTCAGTACATAATCCCCTTCAGTCACCTCTTCAGGTATTTGAAATTTTTTAGTTATCTGGAAAGAACCCTCAATATCCCTGACTTCTTCCTGCGGGCTCAATCTTACAAATACTTCGCTCTCTGTCTCTTCAGGACTTAACTGTATCTGGAAATTTTCAGCATTCAATTTTCCAAGAGTGTAGACAAATGAAACATTCTGCAGGGCTTCAGAGAGTATTTGGCGAAGGTTTATCTTTACTTCTATCCTTTCATCCAAAGTGAAAGTTTTTTTCAATGGCTCTATATTCAAAATAAATTTTTGATAATTAGACTGTTCCAGGATAGTCAAATTTACAGGAATCTCTTCATTTATATCTCCTGAGACAACTATAGTTCCAGTGAATGTTCCGAGTTCTCTAGCAATTATATTAAAATCAATGTCTGACTTATTTTGCGCATCAATTATCACTCCTGCAACATCAAATTCTATCAAATCAGATATCTCTCCTGTTGTTGAAAGAGTCACAGACATCTGAGACCCTTGCTTGTTCTCTATTGAAAAAGAATCCATGAATATATCCCCTAAAGCAAGCTCCCTGTCTACAAAGCTTCTTGAAATAGTATATGATTCAGCATCAATAGGATCACCGTAAGCGCTTTGAGCAAGGGCAGGAGAAACCACTATAACTAAGAATACTAATGCAACCAGGAATTTATTTTTTATCATCTTCTTTTTTTAGATTTCTTTACTTTTTTAGATTTCGTTACTTTTTTTGCTCTTTTTTGCTTGACGGATTTTGGTCTTTTTGGTCTAGCTTTCTTATTTGCCTGAGTAGATTTAGCTTCAGGGGGCTCACTTTGCTCTATTGTTTTCTCTGTCTGAGGTTCATCTGCAGGAGTTGACTCTGGATTTTCTGCTGCCTGAATTTTAGCTTCAGAGCCTGCTGCCTGTGATTGATCTGTTTCTGCAGGAGTTGACTCTGGATTTTCTGTCTTAGTTTCATTTTTAGAGCCTGCTGTCTGCTCAGGTTTCTCTGCATTCTCTTGGGGCTGAGGGGGCTGATTTATTGCCAGAAGATCCAGTTTTTTTGCAAGCTCCTCAACTGATTTTTTCAGTTCTTCTTTGTTATATATAGCTGTCTGAGACAGAGGCTCACCATAAACTCCTTTTATCTTTATATAGATATTAATAGCCTCATCTATCTTGTTTTCCTCAAGCAAGGATTTCATCTGGTTCATCAATAAGTACAAGTTCAATAGCTTTAGCCTTTGCTTATTCTGCCTGTATCTAAGGATAAATACTAAAGCAGATACCAAGAACAATGCAATCAAAACTAAAATCAGATTGGCTTTTAGAAATGCAGCAAGATCAAACCTTGCTCCAACAAGGAAAGTGTCAGAGTCAATATTAATTTCATCATCAAAGACCACTCTTGTCAGGAAAATATATTCTCCTTGGGTGGCATCTGAAGGAATTGTCAAATTTTTGATCATCCCGAGTGACCTGCTTGAAAAATTCAGAGTTTCCTGATTTGAGTCTAATGTATTTCCTGAATAATCAATAATCGCATAATATAATTCGATCTCTTTTTCCTCAATGTCTTCGAGATTAGTCAAAGTAATATTTGCATTTATGTCCTCTCCAGGAAGGATTTCCTCTTCAATAACTTCTGTCTTGAGATCAATACTTGTTATTATCGGCTTTACCTCTACTATTATCGGAAGGGTAACGTTCTTGTCAGCGGCACTGATAAGCATATCTCCAAAATATAAATCAGGAGTGGTGAACCGATCAGTAGATATTTCAATTATCAATGTTTTTGAATCTCCTCCAATCAAGGAGAATTCATCTTCACTAATAGATATATCAAACATATCCAGCCCAGTTATCCCAATAGTGAAATTAAGTGTCCCAACACCTGTGTTAGTGACTTTTAGTGATATTGTCGACCTGCTTCCTTGTTTAGCTTCAACCCTGAATGAGTCTGCTGAAACAGAAAAATCCTGGGTTTCATTTCTAGGCGTTTCCTCGACAGGAGCAGGACTAGGTGAATCATCATCCTCGTCCTCATTTCCCACATTGCCTGTTGTAGGAGGAGTGTTTGTAGCAGTGACAGTGAAACTCTGGATATCTGTGGCATTCATATTTCCGGAAGTATCTGATGCGAAGAACATCCATTGCACTATTGTCCCTCCAGGCGCACTTATCTGCACCCTTTCAGCTGAAGTTGCCATAGTTCCAGAAAATGATCGCGACGAATTGCTCCATCCAGATCCTTGATTTATAGAAAATGTATAATTGCTCAGCTGAACATTATCAGTCCAGAGGGTAGTGAAATTGATAAAGTCATTCTGTAATATTGTCAGCTTATCTTTTGCAGGAAAACTCCATTGGGGCGGCTCTGTGTCGTTCACTACGTTCAAAGTCACTATGTTGCTTTGAGTCTGGAATGTTCCATCTGATGCGATAAATCTTACCAGTCTTGTTCCAGTAAAATCAGTTTCTGGATAGAAGGAAACAAGATGCATAGTTCCATTTGTTGAATTTAATGACTCTTCTATTGATATATTAATATTAGAAACAAATGTAGCAGTATAAGTCAGGTTTGAGGTCTCATTATCCCTAAAGTATTCATCAAGATCAAATGCCTCGGTATTGTTAGTATTCACTGGCCAGGATTGATCAGGAATTACTTTGATCAGCTCGGGAGCCCCTTCTTGAAATGGCACTTCCAATATTGTTGGAACGTCCTGAGAATTTACAATTGAGATAGTTAGTAAAAACATAAATGTCACGACTAAACAAATCGGGAGATTACCTCTTTTCATAGCACTTCATTTGTTACCTTATTTAAATAATTATAGATATATTTATAAAGATTTAATTAATAACTATTTAATAACTAAAAAATGCCTAAAAAAATATTAAAAAGTTCTAAATCAGAAACCACTGTTGTCAGGGGGACAGTGACGATAAGGCAGAAGGAAATTATCCAAAAACTTATAGGTGTATTAGGAAGCAATGAACAAGACGTAGTTAGCAAAATAATAACTCTCTGGATATACAATGAAGGTTTTTTAAAGACGGACTCTCTACTTGAAAAAGAGGTGAAAAATGCTTAAAAAGGTGAGTCTGGACAAGCCAAGATTAGTTTTATTAATTATTGTCCTATCAGCATTCATCATTATCGCAGGCTTTGCAACTTATGCAGAGGATTTAGCAAAGGAATTACCTCTTAATGAAGAAAAAGTTCTTGATGAAGCTTCCGGAGCATCTGATGCTAAACTTACTAATATTGAACCAGAACTAGACAAAATTTCTGATAAGATAGATGTTGAATTAGATAAAATCTCTGACAAAATAGACATAGATGCCTCATTTACTGTTGATGAATCAATGGAAAACAGTGAAGATAGTGATTCGGGCAAACTAGTAGATTACGTTATTGTCAAGAACGGGAAAAAAGAAATAGAGGCCAAGATGGAAGAAGGAAAAGAAGTTGAGATATTCAAGAGCGAATCAGTTGATGAAGATAGTGATCTATGGAAGAAAAGGGTTACGGTCTCCAGTGATGAACATTTTGATAGCCCTGTCACAGTATATGCTGATATAATAGAGACAGATGAAGAACTAAAAGTTCTCTGGATAAAGGAAGATGGCATTATTGATATAACTGACGACAGATCCTTCGACCTTACTCTTTACGACCAGGATGATAACGGCCTTAATGACAGGATATCATTTATTGCGCCGCATCTTTCAGTGCAAAACTTTGATATAATCATCAATCTAACACAAGGCACAGAGAATTCTAATTTGACCAGTTTGAGCATAGAGATGGGTGATTACCCCCAGGGCGAGATAACTAATGCAGCAGACCTGGATTTTGATTTTAATGTCTCTTATTCTAATCTGTCTAATGTTGATTGCTCATTCGATCTTAAAAAAGGTGAGACAGTGAAGGAACAGATCGATGGAATTAACATGGGAGAATTGAATATCTCTACACTTGAATTGGACAATGGGAACTATAACTGGAAAATATTTTGCAAGGATGAAATCAATTCTTCAATCAATGATTCAGAGTCCAATAATTTTGATATAATGATGGACTATTCCCCAATAATAGCATTCACTTCCAGTGATAATCAAATAATCCAAGATGAAGAAATCACTTTCAATGTCAATGTCACAGGGCTTGATGAGTATAGCCTAAGCGGCATCATAATATTCGGGGATGGGGGATTTGAGCAACTCAATGGGAATCCTTATCAGGAATTCTCGCATGAATACTCTTCTTCAGGAGAATTTACTGCAAGCTTAAGCGGATTGATATTAGGAGAAACAGGAAATTATAATTTAACTGAGTCAATTGAAATATCTGTAACAGGGGCAAATACTACTGACGAGGATGGACCAACAATAGAGCTAAATTATCCTTCTGATGAAGACACTTTGGATGAATATAATATAAACTTCAGCTATGAAGCGCATGATGTGAGCAACATAAGCAATTGCACATTCAATCTTTTTTACTTCAATAGCAGTTCAATAGGGGAGCTTGTCTATGATGCTTTTAATAATGATGTAGATAATAATGAAGAAGTCATTGTCCAATTAGTTGATTTTGATGAGGGGGATTATACCTGGGAAGTGGAATGTTATGATACAAAGGGAAACAGGGATTCTAAAGATAGGGATTTTAATTACCATAACTCAACTTATTCATTGAAAGCATCTTCCAGAGCATTAAACACTACTTTTGAAAGGGCTGAAGAAATAGATGAAATGCTTGACAGAATAAGCGAGTTTCTAATTGATTCAGGAAATTACGGCAAAGAAGAACAGGAAGCAATGGATGACTTAGGACTAGTTGATGATGCGCTATACTATAAGAAGAAACTTTCACAAATAAAGCTTGATTTACAACATAACCTGGACCATATCACTGATGAAGATAAAAGAGATGAAAGAAGAGATGAGATAAATAGCGAACTTGATGAGATAGCTGAAAACATTCCTGAAAATGTGGAGGTGCTGGCTACCGATGAATTCATCAAGAACAAGATAGACTCAAATATCCGCGATGTAATCAGGAAATTCCTGGATAATAAAAATATAATCCTAAGCAAGGCAGCAGAAAGTAATTTGATAGACTATAATGCCCAGCTTCAGAATTCATTAAGCATCTCAGTCAATATCAAGCATGTCGAAATAGAATATGCTGGCAGGGAGGAAAAGATCACCTTAGTAAGAAAGACATTGGATTCCCATGGAGAAATTCCTGATACTTACCTGGAAGTAATTCCTGAAGAAATCTCTAAAGACTTAGATGAAGTGAGCTTTCTTAATATAAATAATGCGATAGATGAAAACAATATTTATGAAATAAAGAGCTCTGACTTAATAGATGGAAAAATAGTCTATTATATGGATAAAATAATCGACCTGGCTGAAGTCAGATCTTCAGACACTTTCGCATTTCATGAAGATGCTCCTGAGAAAGGGTTCAGCCCTATCTCAGCTTTTGCAATATTGCCTGGAGCTGGCAATTCAGGAAGTTTAGGGATATTTATAGGATGGCTAGTCTTTATTTTAGTCTTTTTAGCAGGAGGTTTCTATGCTTTCAGGGGCTATAAAACAAACCAATATAAATCAAGGCCAGAAGTCTTGGCAACATTAAGCTTAATAAAAGACAGCGAAAACGCTTTATCTATTGGAGAATTGTCCAGAGCAAAGGACAATTATGTCAGAATGGCAGAATTATATTCATCTGCTGATGGAAGAGTAAAGCCTTTCCTGTATAAGAGAATAAGCTCTTTAAGAGTTAAAGTAGATAAAAAAGAAGTGCAAGGCCTTATTAATGAATGTCTGGAGGCACTTAGACAAGGAAGGACAGATATTGCCATGATGATCTATTCAGATATTCAGTCAATCTATAATAGGATGCCTGGGAAATTCAGGAAAAAGATCTATGAAAAAATGGTTCCTTATATGTCATTACTAAATAATAATACCCATAACTTTATAAATTAATCTTTGACTGAAACAAACTTAAGAGTATTTTCACTGAAAAGGAGGAAAACATTTATAAAGCATTACTATTTTTATGTATCAATAAAGAAAGAGGTAATGACTTGGTGACAAAGTTATTACAAAGGTGATAAATTGACAAGAGAAACAAACATAGTATTTTTTAATAAAGCATTAATAGCTTTAGCTGTTTTAGCTTTAGCATTTTCATTTTTTCCTTTGACTAGTGCAGTTGGACCTTCTGGAGCAGAAACCACTGTTGGAACATCTGAGGGTGCACTAGCTGATACAGCAGGAAGCGCTAATGCTACTGCTGGAAATGTCACTAATGTAGATATTTTTGGTTATACTACAACACAGACCTGGCAAGGTTTCTACGGAAATGTCACTGGAGTTATTCAGTTGGCAAATGCAAATGATGATGTATTCTATAATTGGAGCTTAGCAAGTCCACAGGGAGAAGTTTATTCCTCTACTAACACCTCTATATCTTGGTCAAATATCCAATGCTTTAATTTTACGGCAAATGGTGCTGGAGGAGCTGAGACTCCTGGAGAAACAAACTTAGGAGGAACTAACCTTTCAGTATTAGAAGAAACATTTGGAATAGCTTTTGATGATGTTGATGGAATAAATGAAACATTTTCATTGCAAGATCATGATGAATTTTTCACTGCAAGCCAGCAGTTCTCTGCTGATGAGTGCCTAAGCACTAGAGTATATGGTGATACAGGATCAGGAGTAGACCAGGAATTTGAGGAAGTATTATTATACGAGCCTACTTCATCAAGTGTCGTGTTCGCTTCATTACTAGAAGAAGATTTAGGAGGCTTTGACCAGGCAACTCATGATTTCCAGATGCTAGTCTTAGATAATGGGCACGGAACTGATACAGCACCTACAACGTATTTCTTCTTTGTAGAGCTAGAGTAACTAAAGATGAAATTTAAAAAAAAACTTCAAATGGGAAAGTAATGATTAAATCATTGTTAATCATTATATTAGGGCTTGTGGCGACAGGGTTTATGTTTACTTTTGTTTTAGCTGCACCTGAAGGGCCTAGCAGTGTTACAGTCTTGGCTAATGAGACTGGAGGGACAAGTTCAGCTTATGAACTAAACATTTCAGGAGGATACATAGCTACTTTGAATATCACAGCAGATACTATAAATACAAGGTGGAAAGCATTTGTAGGAGAGGTAACAGGTACATTTAGCCTTGAAGATGCTTCAGGATCTGCTATTTATGACTGGAGCCTTGCTTCAGTAAGCGGTGAGATATATGCTACGCGAAATAGCTCAAGCATTTCCTGGACTAATATAGACTGCTCTAATGCGACCACTTTAGAACTTGAGAACACCAGGATGAATCATACAGGATTTTCAGATAATATTACTGCAACGTTCAATAACGGACAGAGCGGCACTCACGATGCATTTTTTGTAGGGACATCAAGTATAGGCTCAGATTCATGCCCTACACTTAACACTTATGTCAACGGAGCTTCACAGGATCTATCATTTGAAGAAATAGCCTTGTATGAGTCAACTGGAAGCAATTTAATATATGCAACTATAATGGAGGAAGGAGCTACAGGATTTGATGGGGGAACTTATGATTTCCAGATGATAGTCCCAGAGAATGGAGCAGCAACTTTCACAGGAGCTACTCCATATTATCTCTATGTAGAACTCACTTAAAAAATGAACAAAAAAAATAATACTTTAAATAGAAATCCTTTAAGACAGAAGGAAGCTCTTTTCGTAACTATATTGTTAACTGTGGAAGTGCTGTTCTTTGTTGCAGTGCTTACTTTATTCCCTAATCTAGCTTTAGCTATAGTTGGAGAGAGTGTGACTGTCAACACACAGCTTGAAGTAGGGACTGTTTCACCAGAAATTCTTAATGTTTCGATCAATAATGATGATTCAGGAGTAGATCTTACTGCAAATGCTACAACCCCTGTAATTGTCAATATAATTGCAAGAGATTTCAATGGCGAAGATGATATAATTAACTTTACTGCCCATTTCTTTGATTCTGTTACTTCCTCTTACGGGGATGCAGATGATAATAACCATCATTATACTAATAATTCCTGCTTTATTGATACAGCTTATGGAGACCAGTATGAAGTCAATGCGTCCTGCACTTTTGATGTAGAATATTATGCAAACAATGCTACCTGGAACGCTACAGTGGTTGCTACAGACAACGTCAGCCTTACTGATCAGGACAGCGACTTAATTACTATTAATACACTTTTAGCAGTAGGCTTGCCTGATTCAATTGATTATGGTGAAGTGAATGCCACATTTGTTTCATCAGAACAACTAGCTAACGTCACTAATTTTGGAAATGTATTCCTTAATTTAAGCCTTGAAGGATACGCAGTCACACAAGGAGATGGTTTGGCCATGAATTGCACTCTTGGAGCAATAAAGAATATATCTGTAAATTATGAAAAGTATAATCTAACTATCTCGAATAGCAGTGCTTTAACACCGGCAGAATTTGAATCCCTGTACTCAAATCTTACTAGTTCTAATGTAGTTAGAAGATTTAATTTGCCTTATAGACTAAATGATGCAGCTCCTTATTTAGACGACACAAATGCTACTTACTGGAGAATTTATGTACCTACTGGTGTAGCTGGAAGCTGTTCAGGAAACATCATTTTTGGAGCAACACAAGCTCCAGGCATCTAAAATTTTTTAAATATTGTATTCAATTTTAATATATAATCAGGTTTAAATACTAGTATTAATTTAGTATAAAGATAGTATTTTAAAAGTATGAAAGAGGAGATATTATTCAAGAGAGGCGTAAAAATACAAGGGCTAAATAGGATTGCAATACCGAAAGAGCTCTTAGAGAATCTTGATCTAAAGGAAGGGGACTTTATAGATCTGTATTATGATCCAGAGAGAAAGAGCATTTCTGTGAGGAGGAAGAGATGAACCAGAAGGGAATTGTAAAACTAGGAATTATCTTTTTATTTGTTCTAGGAACATTTGCAATCTTATTCACACTTTTTTCATCTGATCTGTCATCTGCCATCATAAACAAAGAGACTTATTATTTGGGAGAGAAGGTCAGCATAGACTTAAAAGGAATTGATAATTATAGGATAAAAATAAACACTCCTTCAACTTCATACCTTAAGGAAGGGAGCGATGATGTATTCGCATTCAACCCTGAGGAAACTGGAAAATACACATTAGTCTTATTCTATGAAGATAATCTTGAATCCTATCAATTTGAGGTGATTGATCAACAGATATTAAACAATGAAGTTGTCCAGACTTCAATCTATCAAAATGAAGAGACTTTTGTTAAGATAGGTGAACCTGTTAGATGGAAAAAAGAGGTAAGTGTCCAGGAAAGGATAGGAATTCCTTCAGAGGCTTACAATATAACTTTATCCAGTGAGAACGAAGAAATAGATTTCACAATAGATGATGGAGGTATAGCTAGTCTTTTGAGGATTGTCGGATTAAATATACAGACTGAGAAATATATTCAGCCAATAAATTTTAGAGGCAATTCTGAACTTACATATTATACTCCTGGACCTGAAAAAGAAGAGACTTTGATCAATAATAAAGAGAAGAAAGTTAAGATAAAATCTTCAGGATTAAAATATAACAATGTCCTTGCTTTTTCAGATGTAGATGGCTTAGATCCAAATTCAATAAAAGTCTATTGGCAAGAAAAAGACAAGTACATAGATTTCAATCCTGTCGATACGAATAATGATGGATCAATAGACAGGATTGAGTGGATAATTCCTGAAATGGATAGTGATCAGAATTTTATCATAATCCTAATAACCTCTGCACAGCATCTTGATGAGAATAAAGAGTTCATTTCTGATATATATCAACAAGTTAGATCTCTAGATGGAATATGGAGTGAGCAAATTAATAATAGAGAATATGCAAGAGTTGTTTTTGAAAAAAGCTTGACAAGTGTTAATGATATTACCTTTTATGCAAGAAATCCAAGCGGCAAACCTGTCAATGTTGAGGTATATATAGCAGGGACAGATATTAAGGTAATTGATTTTCCATTGATAACTGCTGAAGCCTATTATAGGGAATTATTGACTGGAATGGCTGGAATGCATGATTCTTTTGATCTGAAAGTGGTTGACCAGTCAGGGACAGGGGAATCATACTTGGAATTTGATTTAATTGTCGATCCGACTGCAGCGCCATCGGGAGCTACTGACCTAAGGGCGCAAGTATGTTCAGCTGAAAGCCAAGGATCACAAGGAAGCTTTGGATCTGCCTGCGACGGAAGTTATCCTGGAGCTTGTGGATCCTCAGGGGATCTGCTTTCATGCAACGATGGTTTTTTAGAGGCCCACAATATCCATGGAAATTCAAGGTATGGAGGGATTAGAATTGAATCCTATAATTCAAGCATTACAAACTGCAATACAATACAAACTGTAGAACTATGCTATGAATGGTGGACAGGAACTAGCTCAGTAACGGATTGTGATATCTCGGTCGATAATGATGGTGACAATAGCTGGCAGGCAGTATCTAGCAGCTGTCCGGGGACTAGCCCGAATCCAGGAGTGAGCTGCGTGGATGTAACTAGTTTAGAGGATTGGACTTGTTCAAATTTCTTCGGAGCGAGCGGAACTAGGGCTAGAGCAAAATCAGAAGCTGTAAAGACCACTAATGCAGGGGGGCCATCAACTGCTAACTGGGATGTGCTATATTTTGATGTGGATTATGAGGAATCATTCACCGGAAATTTCGGAGTAACATTAAACAGCCCAGAAAATGATGGATTTGTAAGCTCTCCTGTATCTTTCAATTACACTCCAGTATCTAACGATCCTATTGTTAGTTGCAGCTTATGGGATGATTCTACTGGCAGCTTTGTTCTGAACCAGACAGATAACTCAATAACAAACGGATCAGAAAATTTCTTTACTAATTCCTATAGTTCAAGCGGGACATTTATCTGGAATGTAGAATGCTGCACTGATGATGAATGTGTTTTCGCAGTTTCTAATAGGACATTTACAGTTGACTTAACTCCTCCAATTGTAAGCTTAGTTTCGCCAGTAAATGGGAGCACAATTAATGATCCATTTGACCTTGAATTCATCTACAATGCTACAGATGCAGCATCAGGGATCAGCAGCTGTTCATTATATGTTGATGGAATATTTTCTACAACTGTCAATTCTGTTGAAGAATCAATTAACCAATCATTCTTTTATTATCTCCCTAATGGAGAGCATTCATGGGCTGTTGAATGCTCGGATGACGGCGGGAATACTTTTATAACAGACAATAAGACAGTCGATGTTGATATAACTCCAAGCGTTTTTGGAACAAGGCTTTTTGAGACTTCTACCCAGAGCTTTACAGGAAATGATCCAGCTATAATAAATCTTGATGATAGTGAGGACGGAAGTGGAAACACTGCCGCCTTCAGCATAATTGCAGGGCAATTTGCACATATGGTTAATGCCACATCACACCATCTGGGAAATAATGGAGCTATTATCCCTGCAGGGACTACTGTTAATTGGCAAAGCAGCTTCACTACAACAAGCGGAAATATTGAGCTGACCTGGAAATTGTTGCTGATGAATTCAACCTCTACTAGCCTTCTATGCCAGTTTGGAGATGACGGCCCTAATGGAGAGCCTGCAAATCTCGGGACAGAAACTGCCTCAAACTCAACCTGCTTTCCAACTGATTTTTATCTCAGCTCTCAAGATAGGATCCAATTAGTTATCAATGGATTTAATACCCATAGCACACAAGCAAGGTCAATAACTCATGGTTGGGAAGGATTTACCAGCTCATTTGTGGATATTAATATAACTACAGAGGGATTTGTAAACTCCAACTTAACCAATCCTTTAGTTGATCCTGGAGCTGCAGTGGGTGAATCATTTAATGTTACTTGTGAAGCTAGTTGCACCATCGGAATATGCAGGAATGTTGAAGTCTATGTACAGAGCAATACTTCTTCAGAAGATTGGCGGAACATAAGCTCATCGGGAAACATTATTTTAGGAGCAGGAGAGACGAATCCACATGATTTAGGGAATATAGGGACGACCCCTGTACAGACTACTTTTAATCTGCAGGGAAACCAGGATTCTGTAAATAACCTAAGATGCTTTACAGCATCAGATTATGACAGTGATGAGAGTGATTCAACAACAATAAATTTAGCAGGAATACCCTCAATATATTTTACTCCTCCGACCTTAACTAATGGGACTATGAGGTTAATCAATAATATCCCTATTAACATAACTATAGAAGACAGTAGCCTAGAGAGATTCATATTTAATTTCAATGGCAAGAATTATACTTTTGGGCCTAATGAACTTGGTCTATTCTATGGAAATGAATCGACAAATGACTTAATAGACATAACCCAACCTATTCTAGGAAGCGGGCCTCTTAATTTAATCCCTGAACCAAATTTGGTTTTAGCGTATAATTTTGATAATGAGAGTGATTTTGGAGACGCTAACACAGTTTCTGACTTAAGCCAATATACAAATAATGGAACAATAAATGGAGCAACATTAATTTCTGCAGGTAAACAGGACGGAGGAATTAGTTTTTCAGGCGGAACTGATCGAGTGACTGTACCTTCCTTTGATAAGCTTAACGGGCAAAGCAAAGCAACAATATCTACATGGGTGAACCAAAGCTCCCTCTCACAGGACCAGTACTTGCTTTGGGCTGATGGCAATGTATTGATAGAATTCGGGGACAGTTTCAATATTCCAGGGTCATCAAACTTAAGGTTAAGATGGAATTTGGAAGGTGACTGGAGAAACAGCCACACTGTACAGAACATCCTTACTACTGATGAATGGAACCACTGGGTTTTTGTCTTTGATAACGGCGCTACAAGGATATACCTGAATGGAGAAAATATCTATAACGGAACAGATACACAGACTTCAATAAGTGCTATCTCTCCTGATTATGAAATTGGATCTAGGGATTCAGGAGGCTTAGAAGGAAATGTGGACGAATTCAGGATATGGGATAGGGCATTGAGTGATGATGAGATAAGCGCCCACAGTAGTTATGAATTCCAGAAAGATAGCGGAACATGGCAATTTTTTGCAAATGTGACAAATTTAGCTGATGGTGTGTATAGCTATTATGGCTATGCTGAGAATTTTGCAGGAAACTCTAACATGACTGAAGTGAGATATGTAATTATCAATACTACTGAAACCCTTCCCCCAGTGATTACTGTGATATCTCCTCTAGAAGACCTTTACGGAGTTAGCCAAGTTCCATTTGAAGTCTCAGTAGATAAGGCTAGCAATTCCTGCAGTTATAGCCTTGATGGAGAATCAAACGTATCTATGACTATGGCCAATTCAACTTATTTTTCAGCACTTCCCACTGTAGCAGATGGGACGCATACAGTAATCTTCAGCTGCACAAGCACATTCGGGCTTACTGGAACTTCAGAGGAAGTAGAGTTTTCAGTTGATGCAACTGCCCCTGCAATGAGTTTTGTCTCACCTACCCCTGCTGATGAAACTACAGTCACAGCTAATCATACTGAAATAAACATTTCAATGACTGAGGCTAATTTAGCAGATTTTATCTGGCAATGGAATAATACAAATTACACTTTATACAATGAAAGCCTTGTCCTTATGATGGACCTAGATAATAGGACAATCTTAGGAGAAAATAGTACTAATATTATTGACTCTTCTATATATGGCAATAACGGAGTTTTAAACGGAAATGCTAATTGGGTGCAAAATGGAAGGTATAATTCAGCTGTAGGATTTGATGGAACTAATGACTGGATAGAAATACCTGATGATGCGAGCTTAGATGATATGGACCAGTTCACCTTTGAAGCATGGATACTAGACACAGCCAATGATGAGCTTGCAAGAGGTATTGCCTCTAAGAGAGTTGATTCAACAAACAATAGGGCCTGGAGCATATTCCTGTTCACAGATAGGGAAATATATTTTGATATTGGAACAGAAAGAGACAGTTCAGGAGTTGCTGTCACAGCAAATGAATGGACTCATTTAGCGGTCACTTTTGATGGTTCGCTACCATCCGGAGAAAGGAAGAAATTTTATTATAACGGGGAGCTTGTTGGCACTGCTGATTCTACTGCTACAACTATCTCTAGAGAAAGCGTGGCTGATATGTATATAGGTATATTGAACGCCAATTATGGGGAATCCTGGCAAGGTATGATTGATGAAGTAAATATCTATGATAGGGCATTAAGCCCGGAAGAGGTGAGCATGAGTTATTCTACAAGCGTCTCTAAATATGATCCAGACAGTTGGCAATTCTATGCTAATCTGACAGGTTTACCTGATGGAGAATATAATTATTCAGCTTATGCAACAGATTTGCTTGGCAAGAGCTCAAGCATCAGCAGAAGCTTATCAATAAGGACTGACTTAAATGCCCCAACAATAACATTGATATCCCCTGCAAATAACAGTTTATCTAATTCTTCAACAGTGGCCTTCAACTTTACAGCGGTGGATAATTTTGATTCTTCCTTTGTGTGTAACCTGTATGCAGGAAACCAACAAGATTTAGGCTTTACTGTAACAAATAACAGCATTGTTAGCAGAGTGGTTAATGGATTGTTTGATGGTATGCAGATGTGGAATGCAAGCTGCGTGAATAGCGCGGATGCTACAGGATTTAGCGAGAATTGGTTTGTCAATGTTAGTGAAAGCCCAAGCATACAGTTAATGACTGCAAATAATTCCTTCTTCAATGAGCCGAATATTACTTTGGAATATCAGCCTATCGATAATACAGCGTTTAATATGTGTGAGCTATATGTTGATGGAACTTCCAGCCAGACAAACCAATCAGCGATAGTGAACGGAGGAGTGAATGCCTTTAATATTAGTGGTATATCCTCAGGAGTACATTTATGGAGAGTGGACTGTACAGACATCATAGGATTGTTAAACCAATCAGAGACAAGAACATTCACAGTAGACACAGACGGGCTCAATATAAGCTTGTTATATCCTTTTGACGGAGATGAATTATTCACAGATACTGTTGAATTCAGCTATAATGCCACGGATAATTTAGATAATCTTCTGCAGTGTAATATCAATGTAAATAGCCAGATAGTTGATTCATTCAACGCTACAAATGGCGCGATCACTAACAGGAGCGTGTTCTTCACACAAGGAGGATTGAAATATTGGAACGTGACTTGTGTGGATGATGCATTCAACTCTATAACTAGCGAGACAAGGAACTTTACCCTGGCATTCGCGCCTGTTGTAGAATTAATCAATCCTCAAAACAACCATTTCTTTAGTACACCGAACATTACCCTGTTTTATAATACTACGGATGACAACGATAACATAGCGAATTCAACATTGATATTGAACGGTTTAGCAAATGTTACTAACCAATCAGCAGTGATAAATGGAGGCATGAACAATTTCACTTTCCAGCTTCCTGATGGATTATATAACTGGAGCGTTGATGTGACTGACTTAACTGGCCTAGTAGGGAGCAGCAATGAAACCAGGAATTTCACTGTAGATACCCATGCACCTTATTTTGAGATACTTGGCCCCGCCAATAATAGCCTGCTTGACTGGAACAATATTACTTTTGAATTAACAGCATTTGATAATATAGACCAGTCATTGACTTGCGATATTGTCATTAATGGATTCAGCGCTATTGATGACGCTGAACTCAGTAATGGAACTCTAACTAATCTAACTTCCATCCAGCAGGACGGCAGTTATACATGGTCTATAGGATGTTTCGATGATGCAGGTAATTTCAACTCAAGTGATGAATATTCTTTTGTCATGGAAGCCCCTCCGAGAGTCACTAATCTTTTCCCGGCTGATACCACTACATTGAATATCACTGACTTAACATTTGTTTATCTGCCTGAGGACGCGATTGGAATATTCAATTGTTCTTTATTCATGGATGATTCCTTCATAAATAGCGATGATTCAGTCGATGCTAACCAGAACAATACTTTCGATGTTAATGGAATAAGCGAGGGGCACCATGACTGGAATGTTGAATGTGTTGATGCCTTCCCAGATTTCAATACTGGAGAGTCCAATACAACAAACTTCACTATAGATGTAACTCCCCCAACTGTCAATCTGACTCTGCCTTTGAACGGATCTAATGTATTAAGACTGGTTGACTTTAATTTCACAGTAAGTGATAACTTAGACAATGAGCTTAGCTGTAATCTTTATGTGGATGGGGTATTGAACGCCACTAATATTAATGTGGCTAGTGGAAGCTCTTCTGTGCAGACATTAGGAAAGTATCAGCTAGGACAGCATAATTGGGATGTTGATTGTTTTGATAATGCCCCTAATATGGGGAGCTCTGTTACCTGGGTCTTCAATGTGACATTAGCAGACCTGATGGTCAATTCCTCTTCGATAACCTTCAATTCTACCAGCCCCAAGGAAAATGAGACCGTGAGAGTGGATGCAGCAATATATAATCTAGTAAACGTGACTGTCAGGAACATAACAGTAAGATTCTTTGATGGAGACCCTTTACTTGGAGGAGAGCAAATAGATTCTGATTTGGTTATAGACCAATTAGACCCATTATCTAGTGATATTGTTTCAATAGACTGGCCTGCCACTTTAGGGACTAGCGATATACATGTCCATGTTGATCCTCCAATATTGAGCAACGGCTCTATAGAGGAGTGGAACGAATTGAATAACAATATAAGCAGCGCTGCAACAGTTGGCGCTTGGCAATATGTGTATGGGCAAATAGAAGAACAGAGCATATTCAGGCTGACTGACCAGGATGACCAAAAACTGTTAATCTGGAATGCCAGCAATTTTGAGGATGGGAACTTATTTGTCGCTGATTCAGAATCTGCAATCTCCTGGACTAATCTACAGGCAATAGGCAAGACTTCTTCTGAAGGGGATGCTGCTAATGACCTTTCAGATTTAGATACTTTGTTAGGGATGGGAAGTTTTGTAGATTCAGTCAGCAATACCTTTACAGGCAACCCTGACCTGGACTTGATAATTTTCGGGAATACTATAGATGAGATACCAGCAGCAAATTCCACAAACAATACAGAGTTCTTTACAGGAATACTCTGGGACACAGCAGATGATATAGGCGACGGGCAGTTCAGCCAGGATGATAAAGAGGATTTAGTTTTTGTGACAGATATTTCTAAAGATGTACAAGGGACTTATGGGATATATGACTATGAAATAAGGATACCTGCAAGATTAAGGGAGTATATAGATAACGGGGATAGAAAGGTGATATTCTATGCTGAAATCAGATAGTTTAATTAATACAGCCATCTTATATTAATTTTATAAATATAAATAACTTATGAGAAGAATGAAAAATGGCTCAATGCCTGGATATATATTGACATTAATAGGAGGAATACTCACTTTGCTGATGTCCTTAGCTATTTTAATAGGATTTGTATTTGTCCTGGCTGGAGGAGAAATCTATAATGAATTCTTAGGGGAGTTTGCAATACCTGTTAAGATATTATGGGTTTTGCTATTAATAATATTTTTATTTATTGCCATTATAGGATGTTTGAAGATATACGCAGCTAACTTAATGAGATATGATAAGACTTCACTCATGGGAGGAGTGATAGCATTAGTATTAGGAATATTCACAAGCGACCCTTTTTCCTTGATAGGAGGGATATTTGGAATTATTGAAGGAAGCACATAATTTAAAAATAATCAACTTATTCTTTTTTATGGAACTCGAGACGGCAAGGCTCAGAGCACGAGGAGCTGCTACAGTATATTTACATCTGGGCAAAGCCAGAGAATTAGATGAACTGACTGACAGATTCTTTAAGATATTTGATAAGTATGCAGGAAACGTGAGAAACTACCATGAAGTGGAAAAATCATTTATTGAGGGCTATACAGCTCTTCGTTCTAATAATTTTACAAGAAAATTCAGCCCAATAACCTTAGAAAGAGTTACCCCCGAGGACTTAATTTTTAAGATATTTGGAAGGGAATATACGAAAAGCAATGGGATGTGTAGAAGAAGAAGGCATAAGAACAAGGGGATGTCATAAGAGTTCAATCAGATTAGAACTCTTGATATGATTTAAATACAGGATTATTTTATTGTATCTATGATGTTTTTAAGAAGCATGAGCAAAGAGAACAAGGTAATACTTGGAATATTATTCTCACTATTGTTAGTATTCGGAGTATTAGTGTATAATTCTGAAAGCAAGAAGGTCGAGGTAAATAATTTTGAGGATTGTGTTAATGCTGGATATGCTGTAGCCGAGGGTTATCCTCAGAAGTGCTATACTCTTGATGGGAAAGTATTTGTGCAGGAAACAAATGAGGAAGTGAATGAATATTTTGCACAGGAGATCTGGAAAAGGGCAGTTGACAAACAAGGAGGGGCTATACCTATTGAAGGCTTTACCCCTGAAATGTATTTGGGATTATATTCAGGTTTAATAAAAGAAGATTTTGATGGAGTATCAGCTATAAATGGCCATTATGAAATTGTTGATGAGAACTTGGAATTTGTGATGGATTCTGGAGAACTGATAACTTCTGCTGACGGAACAGTGAATGAGGAAGGATTGACTGAGTTATTGGGTAAATTATCTGAAAGGCTTGGAATTGAAATAAGCAGCAATTCTGATGTTGACTTAATATTTGAGAAGATCGAAGATTAATAATGTTTATATTTGCTAATACTGAGTATTTTTAATGGGATTTAAGGATATTTTTAAGAAAAAGAAAGAAGCAACAATTAATAGAATTCCTTTTTCCGAGATCTATAACTATGCAGAAGAGATGCATAAAGGCTTAATAAAAAGAAAAGATGCATTCCATAATTCTGTTAATGAAAGGACATCTAAGTTAGTTGATGAATTAAGGGGCAGCGCAGACGAATTAGATAATTTAGACTGGGACAAAATAAAAGAAGAGGATAGGGTAAAATTGATTGTCAAGGAGAATCTTGGAAACTATATCAGATATATAAGAAAGCTGGGGAATGATCTTGAGCTGAACAAAGATATTGAAAAAATAGGCAAGATACTTTCTGATTTTGACAGGAAGGCAGGAATTAGTTATGGAAAGTCTACTTTTCTTATCGGGAAAGAGCTTGCCGCAACAAAAGAATCAATAAGGAATTTCTTAAGGGACTTAGATAGAATATACAAAGACAATGAGGAAGTTATCAGGAAGGATAAATTGTTTTCTGACATGAAGAGCAAGCTTGAAGAGTTAAACGATCTTAATGAATCTGAATCAAGAGTTAGAGACGAGATAAAGGAACTTAATCTAGAGATTGACGGAAAGGATAAGGAGAAAGAATCACTTAAGAAAGAGATTGAGAGAATAAGGAAAAGCCCTGAATCAATTAATAGAGAGGAAAGGCGGCAAAACCTGGAGGATTCCAAGAAAGACCTATTAAGAAAGATAGGCAAGGCAAAAGAGAGCATTGATTTTAAGAGGCTGGCAAGAATATGGCATACAAACGAGAAGGAGATGGACTATGTGAAGAGATACAGGGATGATTTTGAAGAAGCATTTAACGAGAATAAAGGCATGCTGCTAACTTTGATCAATTCACTTGATAACAGAGAGGAAATAAACGAAATACTAGAAGAGATTACTGAACTGGATAAAAAAATCAAGAATATTGTTTTGGGTGAAGATCCTGTTAATGAACTGGATAGAGACTTGGAAAAATCAGAGATAGATATCAAGAATTTAGGGGATGAAATAATTGATGGAGAGAAAAGGATAAACAGGCTAAATGTCCAGGCTAACGATACAAGGAAAGAAATTATTCAATTGGCTAAAGATGCAGGGGTTGAAGTAATCAATTAATCAGAGATATCTATTTTAAGGGGAAAGGAGATATTTAGTTCTGTTAATATTCTTCTTAGTATATTAGCACCTTTCCTGAAATCCATTATTCCAATGTTGGTTATTTTATCTGTTTGGATGTCTTTAGTTAGGAATATTCCTGGTTCTATTTCCTCAGTTGTCCCTTCGTTTGCAGACTCACCGAAGGATATTTCTAGAAAATCAGATTCTTCATCATAATATATTTCGTAGATGTTCATTTTATCTTGTCAGTTAAGTAAGAAGTTATAACAAAGCCTTTGCCGTTTGAATATCTGATTATGACAAGGATAAATCTGTTTGGATTTTTTAAGTATTTAAAATGCTTATAGTAGTATCCTTTCAAGTATAGTTTTCTGTCTAGTCTATCCGGCTTTTTCAGAGTGTTTATTATTTCCTGAAGATATCTCTCCATATAAGGATGGCTTTTCATTATATGGCTCCATTGTCTTGGGCCAAGCTGGATCTCCCTGCCCATCACATCTGTTATCTGAAAAGATATTGACATCGAACTGGTTTATTTTGAAGGGTTATTAATCAAGGCATTGAAATTGGGAGAGTCCTATTAATGGAATTGTTTAACCGGAACAGATGCACTTAGGGAATACAACGAACGGTTTAAATAGGAGTTTTGCTTGAGTGTTTTATGCTTAAAAGCAATTTTTTCTTTGAGAATGGATAGAGTTGTCAAGGATGAGGATGAGAATCTTAATGTTGATGATGTTTATGCAAATCGAAGGTTTGTGAGTAGAGTCATGAGAAGAATCAGAGAGAAGTATCTTGAAGGGCCTAATGTGGATAGAAGGTATTTAGCAGTTTATAATAGGCTAAGTGAGATTGAAGAGGAGCTTTGGCAGCTTGAAACCAGGATAATGAACACAAGAGACCAGGATAGAAATGGGATTTATAGAGAAACTGGTTAGTTTTATATAACTAGATCTCTATTTAGTTTAATGAAAAGAGGTTATCATTTCAGGAACATAGTCTTTGAGGGCGGAGGTGTCAAGGGCATTGCTTACACTGGAGCTCTTGAAGTATTAGAAGAGAAGGGTGTTCTAGATAATATTGAAAGATGTGCTGGGACCAGTGCAGGAGCTATCACTGCTGCTTTTTTTGCTTTGGGCTTTTCTGCTAGTGAGATAAAAGAGATATTAGCTGAAACTGATTTCAATATGTTCAAGGATTCTGGTTTTATTGTGTTTGATATTTTTAGGTTCTTTAAGAATTATGGATGGTATAAAGGGGAGGCTTTTAGGAAATGGTTTAGGAAACACATATCTAAGAAGGTAGATCCTGATCTGACTTTTTCTGGATTAGCTGATTTGAGGAGAGCTGATAATAGCAAGAAGGAACTATTTGTTATCGGGACTAATCTAGATGAGAAAAGATCAGTAGTGTTTAGTCATGAGACTCATCCTGAAATGAGAATAGCTGACGCTGTAAGAATATCGATGAGCATTCCTTTGTTCTTTAGAAGCGTTAGATTAGACAAAGATGTTTATGTTGATGGAGGATTATATTATAATTATCCTCTGAATGTCTTTGATTCTAAAGATTATTTGTTTGATAGTAAGAAGTTTTCTCCTGCACCTTATTTGCCTTTTGCTGAGGCGATCTATAACAAGGAGACTATTGGATTAAGAGTTGATTCAGTCGAAGAGATAGCCAAGAACCTTGGTAAAATAGATTCAGTTGATAAAGATGTGAATGGCTTTGGTGATTATGCTAAAGCACTGGTTGAAGGCCTGACAGAGATAGTCAATAGGATGCACTTGCATAAGAATGACTGGCATAGGACAATATTTATCGAGAACAATAATGTGAAAGCTACTGATTTTTCTTTGACTGAAGAGCAGATAAAAGAATTAGTTGAGAATGGCAGAGAAGGTGTTAAGAAATATTTTGAATGGTTTGATGATCCTAAACGCGGCGAGGAGAGGGCGTTGAATAAGTGATCAAATATTTAGCAGCTTATTTGATTCGGAAGAGTTTAAAAATCCAATTCTTGGAATTATTCTATGGATAACGAGATAATTGAGATCAAGGGAAGACCTTCTGATGTTTTTATCAGGTCAGATGATTATGAATTTAGACCGAGTTTAGCTAAGGCATGCATTCTCTTCAAGGAAAGATTTATGGTTCCAGAAAGAGTTTTTTATCCTCGTTGTGGTTTAGACGTCACTCCAATGATAGTTTTCCCTGATTCAGAGATCATATTTATGGATACTGACCAGGAGGCTATTGACAAGTTGAGAGAAAGAGGAATGGATGCCAGATTTATGGATTTTAAGAAATATGCTCCTGAAAAGAAGTTTGATTTATTGGTGCTGTCTAACTTTTATATCACTGTCGAAAGCGTTATCGGAACTGTCGGGCGAGGAGGGTATATATTAACTAATGACTTAAATGATAATACGAGTAGGTTATTAGGATCTTTAAGGTATGGATTCATGGGATCTATCGATCATGATAGACATCCTGCGGAGTTGTTGAGCGTTCGTGAATCCAAGAGACAGATGAGAGAGGCAGATATTATCTTTCCTTTGTATTCTGTTTTTAGAAAGAGGTTTTAGATGGTTGACATAATTGAACGAGCAGAGTTCTATGAGGCAAGAACGTCTGTGAGAATACTAGATGGACTACACGCAGGTCCTTGCTGTGTGTTGACAGGAATACTCAAGGATTATGATAATTCTGTCTGGGTGGCAAGGGTCAAAGACGGGAAGCTTGATGAAAATTATGTCGATGGCAAGGATTTCATAGACGTGATGTGCATGGAAGTTCCTTACGGAGCAGAAGTAAGATTCCTTTTTGATAGGGCTCCCAGTCGAGTTAGTCTACCTTATGTTAGAGTTTTGTTGATAGAGTTGAAGCAGTTTTGGGAAGAGAGTGATTAACAGACAACGATATTTTTCTCTCGGATAAATTTATTAATTAAACCTTGTCTTGGAAAATATGAAATATATTTTTTTGGATGAAAGCGGTGAACTCGGATTTGGAGAAAAATCTTCTAAATTTTTGACTATAACTTTGTTGGTTTGCGGCGCTGTTGAAGAACAGGAGCTTCATAGGATTGTAAGAAAAGTCAGGCAAAGAATACTTAAGAAGAAATTAAAGAAATCTACAGAAATAAAGTGGAATAATTCTAGTGATATTATAAAGAGCAAGGTATTTGAGAAGCTTGCTAAGATCGACTTTGAGATATTTACGATAATACTTGATAAATCAAAGGTGTATGATTATCTTAAGGAGAAAAAGCATAAATTATATAATTATCTATGCAATCTTATTATTGCTGAATGTTCTGTAGATGGATCATTTGAGCTCATTGTTGATAGATCTAAGAATAAGAGATCTTTAAGGGACGATTTTGATAATTATATCCGCTTTAAATTGCTTGACAAATGCAATAATCTATCAATCAAACATGAAGATTCCAAGTCCAATGGCTCCTTGCAAGCATTGGATTTTGTTTCAGGAGCTATTTTTAACAAATATGAGTTTGGCAATCTTGATTATTATGATAAAATCAAAGACAAAATCACTACAGAGAAGCAATTTCCTTGAGAATTTAGGCATCCGGACCCTAGGGATTAAGACAAGGTGTACCATCCGGCACACAACCTCCCTAGGACTTACCCAGACATTATACCTTAGCTTATTGGATATTTAACTGTTTGTATTTCCCTTGAAGGGGTCCTAATTCCTGGATAGTCCCAGATTCGGAAGAGTTTTAAATAGTTTAAATTATAGGACATTTCAATGGATGACGAGCTTAGAATACGTGATTTGAAGGATAAGGTGAAGGCTTTTTGTCAGGAGAGGGACTGGGAGAAGTTCCACAATGCTAAAGATTTAGCACTTTCTATGTCTATTGAGGCTTCAGAATTACTTGAACATTTCAGATGGAAGGATCACGAGGAATCCGATGCTATCTTTAAAGACGAGAAGAAAAGGGAGCAGATAGCTGATGAATTGTCTGATGTTCTTTATTTTCTGTTAAGGTTCTCCCAGAAATATGATATCGATCTTTCTGAGTCTTTATTCAACAAGATAAAGAAGAACGAGGAGAAATATCCAGTAGATAAGTTCAAAGGTTCTAATAAGAAATATAATGAGATTTAGATTTATCCCATTTATAGGAGAAAAGCTTATTTAGGACTATGATATCGGATTTTGAATGGGCAGAGAAAACTCTAACGGGGTGAAACTGGGATTTGAGCAGAAGATGTGGATAGCGGCTGATAAGCTTCGAAGCAATATGGATGCCGCTGAGTACAAACACGTGGTTTTAGGTCTCATTTTCTTGAAGTATATTTCTGATTCTTTTGAGGAGGCATATAATGAGATTAAGCAAGATCCGGATGGAGATCCAGAGGATATAGATGAGTATAAGGCTAGGAATATTTTTTGGGTTCCGCCTGAGGCTAGATGGGAATATTTGCAGAAAAATGCTAGACAGACAACTATAGGGAAGCTTATTGATGCTGCTATGGATTCAATTGAAAGGGAGAATGTTTCTCTGCGAGGGGTTTTACCTAAGGATTATGCTAGAGAGTCATTAGATAAGACACGTTTAGGTGAGTTGATAGATTTGATTGGAACTATTGGTTTAGGGGATAAGGAGAGTAAGAGTAAGGATATGCTTGGAGCAGTGTATGAGTATTTTTTGGGACAGTTTGCAGATGCTGAGGGTAAGAAGGGAGGGCAGTTTTACACTCCTAAGTCTATTGTTAAGTTATTAGTTGAGATGATTGAGCCTTTTAGAGGCAGAATTTACGATCCTTGTTGTGGTTCAGGAGGGATGTTTGTTCAATCAGAGAAGTTTGTTGAGGAACATTCTGGTAAGAAGGGAGATATTTATGTTTATGGACAGGAGTCTAATTCTACTACTTGGAAGCTTTGCAAGATGAACATGGCTATTAGAGGTATTGAGTCAAATATTGGGTGGGGAGATACTTTTCATGATAGTAAGCATAAGGATTTGAGGGCTGATTATATTTTGGCTAATCCTCCGTTTAATTCTAGTGATTGGAATGGGCATTTGCTTAAGGAAGATGTTAGATGGAAGTATGGAGTTCCTCCTACTGGTAATGCTAATTTTGCTTGGGTTCAGCATTTTGTACATCATTTGTCTCCTAGTGGTATTGCTGGTTTTGTTTTGGCTAATGGTTCAATGTCTAGTAATACTTCCGGGGAAGGAGAGATTAGGCGGAAGATTGTTGAGGATGATTTAGTTGATTGTATGGTTGCTTTGCCTTCGCAATTATTTTACAATACTATGATTCCTGCTTGTTTATGGTTTTTGACTAAGGATAAGAGTAATCATGGTAAACGGGAGAGGAAGGGTGAGATATTGTTTATTGATGCTAGAAATATGGGAAGAATGATTGATAGAAGGCACAGGGAATTAAGTGATGAAGATATTAAGAAGATTTCAGATGTTTATCATGCTTGGAGAGGAGAGGGAAAGTATGAGGATGTTGCTGGATTTTGTAAGAGTGCTAGTTTAGAGGATGTTAGTAAGAACGGTTTTATTTTAACTCCTGGGAGATATGTTGGTGTTGCTGAAGTGGAAGATGACGGCGAGCCTTTTGAGGAGAAGATGACTAGATTGACTAAAGAGTTAAGTGAACAGTTTAGGGAGAGTGAGAAACTAGAAGGAGATATTAAGAATAATTTAGAGAAACTGGGGTGGAGGGTTTAAGATGTATAGCTTTAAAGGAGCAAGTTGGGACGGCGTTGTAATATTAGATTCTAAGTCTTTTATTTGTTGGAATTGCGGTGAAAAGATAGCCTCTCAGCTAGCATATTACACTAATGATGGATTAGGTCGTAGACATAGCCATATTTATATTTGCCATCATTGCAATGCTCCGGTAATAGTTGATAATGCTAATAGAGAAGTACTTGCACCTTTACCTGGTAAGGAGATAAAAAAACTTCCGAGGAACATAAATGATGTATATGAAGAAGTTAGAAAATGTATGCAGTCTGGATCTTTTACTGGCGCAATTATGTTAATGAGAAAAGTTATAATGAATGTTGCAGTGCATGAGGGAGCCAAGAAAAATCTTGGATTTGCAGAATACGTGGATTATTTATGCGAGAATAATATTGTTCCCAAGAAGAGTAAAAGCAAAGCAGATTCTGTAAGGGGTCTAGGAAACATTGCTAATCATGAGATAGAGACTCGCACCAAGGAAGAAGCACAAAATTGTTTTGAATTTGTTGAATTGTTATTAAAAGTAAACTATGAATTTGCTGATGGAGAAGGAGAAAATGGTGCGTAGAAGAAGGGTGAATTTTTGGGCAACAAAGCCAATAAAGAAACCTGTCACTGTAAAATTTAAAAGATCTGATGGCAGTGTTGCTAAATTCAGGGCAACAAAAATTGTGAGGAAACCTGTTAAAGTAGATTTCTATGCTAAAAAAAAGAGGTATAAAAAATGGTAAAGAAGAAGGTAATTTACCTTGATAGTTGCATATTTGTTAGTAAATTTTTGAAAGAGGAAAGGTACAAAAAAATTAAAAAATTTATTGAAGAAGTTAAGGACTCTTCAGAATTTGTTTCTTCAGATTGGGCGCTCACAGAAACGGTTAAAGTCTTAATAAGGGAAAAGAAAAAATCTCCTGCTAAAGTTGCTAACTACATACAAGAATTAATTAGAACTAACGAACTTGATGGTATTAGGTTTATATGGATTAATACTGAAGGAAAAAAGAATGATTATTCATTTGAGAAATTCTTTTACGAAATACAACAGAGGCAACTTAAATTCAAGGGTAGTTTGGGAGATGTAATCCACGGAGTTATTATGAGGAACAACCTTGTTAAGAATATTCTTTCAATAGATGCAGAATTTGAGGGAATGAAAGAGGTTGTTGTATTTAATCCTCTTAAAGATGGATTTAAGGAAAAATGAAAATTGAACGTAGATGAGACTGGTAAAAAATGGATAAAACTTTATTGATATTGGATACAAACTGCATTAATGAGGGCAAAAGCAATAATGTGAATCATTCTAGAATATCTTCAAGCGGTCTTCTTATTGAGCTTGAAGGATTCCTAGAAGAAAAAAATCTCAAAGATAAAGTCTATATCGGTATGTCAGAAATAACTCTAAAAGAGCACTTGTTTCATAGGAGCAGTAAATTTAATGACGACTTTGAAGAACTTAAAAGGAAGGCTAACCAATTTAAGGAAATGGAGATTCTTGAGGCCGGTTCTTTCGATATAAAATTTAAAGATTCATTTAACTATTCAGATTTCCTAATTAAGCTGGTTAACTCTGCAAGCAACTTTGTTTTATTTAGCATTCCCGAAGAAAAAAAGTTGGAAATCTATGATAAAATATTACAAAAATCAATCAATCATGAGAAACCATTTAATAAAAAGGGAGATAGAAATTTTAGAGATGCCTTAATTTGGGAAAGTATAGCTTGTCAAGATTTAAGAGAATATTCTTGGGTTATTTTTCTGACTTTTAATAAAGAAGATTTTCCTCAAAATAATGATTTCGATGAAATCAATAGGGTATCAGAGAATACAGGAAAGATAGTTCATATTTGTAATAGTATGGTCGGGAGTCATAAACATGGAGCATAAAAAAGTAAAACTTAATAAAAATAAGATCGGAAAAATTCCTGAAGATTGGACAGAACATTCATTATATGGAGTCGTATATATAATTGGCGGCGGAACTCCAAAAACCTCTGTTCCAGAATACTGGGGCGGAGATATTCCCTGGATATCAGTTGTAGACTTTGTGGGTGATAGAAGGTGGATTTATGATACTGAAAAGCATATAACTCAAGAAGGGCTTAAAAATAGTTCAACTAAATTATTGAAAAAAGATCAAATAATTATTTCTGCTAGAGGGACTGTTGGAGAAATAGGACAATTATCTAGAGAAATGGCATTTAATCAATCATGTTATGGACTAAATGCTAAGGAGAAACTTACAAATGATTTCTTGTATTATTTACTGAAGTTTAATATCAATAAGATTAGAAATGTTGGCCATGGAGCGGTTTTTAACACAATTACAACTGATACTTTCAAAAACATATTTGTCCTGTTACCTCCACTTTCTGAGCAAAAAGCAATAGCAAAAATCCTTTCCGACTTAGATGCTAAAATAGAATTAAACAATAAAATGAACAAAACTCTTGAGGAAATTGGCCAGGCTTTATTTAAGAAATGGTTTATTGATGAAAGAAAGGATGATTGGAAAATGTCCAAAATTGGAAAAGAACTAAAAACTATTTTAGGTGGGACTCCGGATCGAACAAATCCCATTTTCTGGAACGGAAATATTAATTGGATAAACTCAGGAAAGGTAAATGAATTTAGAATAATGGAACCTTCTGAGAAAATAACTATTTCCGGCATGAATAATTCAGCAGCTAAACTCCTACCTAAGGGAACTACAGTTTTAGCTATTACTGGGGCAACACTTGGACAAGTAAGTAGATTAGAAATAGATTCTTGTGCTAATCAGTCAGTTATCGGTATAATTGAAAGCGAAAGAATAAAATCGGAATATATTTATTATTGGATTAAAAATGAAATTAAAGAGATAATATCCCATCAAACTGGAGGAGCGCAACAACACATTAACAAAAACAATGTTGATAATTATGAATTATTAATCCCAAATAAAGAAACTTTAGATAATTTCAACGAGGTAATAAAACCAATATTTAATCAAATATCTCTTAATTGTTTCCAAAACCAAAGACTCTCACAAATCCGAGATTCTCTTTTGCCTAAACTAATGAACGGAGAGATTAGAGTAAAATGACTTTTTTACTTATGTTAATTTATATTATCTCATTTTTGATTACAATTTTTATTTTTATGCCAATCGGATTATATTTTATTTATGAGCTTTCTTCTCTATACTCAAAACTTTATTTGAGATTGATGGGTTCCGGTAAAAAAAGCTATCAATATCTTTTAGTCTTTCCTCTATTGTTGATTTCTTTTGTAACATATAGAAGATATCTGAGTAAGAACTCTCAACAAGGAAGGTTGGATAATCATGTAGCGATAGTATTGGCAAATAATTACTTTCCAGAAAATATTTATTCTTTCGGGATAGATGGTGTAAAAAGAATTGTGAAGTATCTAAAAAAAAGGAAAATTCCATATAGAGTTTACGACAGAGTTACATCTAATCAACTTAAGAAAATAATTAATAATAAAAATATTAGTTCTATCATTTTATTTGGACATGGTCAAAGACATGGCATAAAGGTTGGCAAGGATGAAACATTATATTATTGTGAATTTCAGAATCCTCCAAAAAGGCATTTGGTTGCACAGTTTCATTGTAATCATCTTAAAGGAAAGTCTTTAGCTGATTACGGAGATAAGCCCAAATTTGTATTTATCAAAAATAAACTTCAAAATAACTTTGATATTGAAGGCCAAGTAAAAAAGATAATAAAAGATAAAATTTTGGAAGAAATTGACCGATAATATATTTTAAGAAACAAATATATACTTGATTCACCACTTTTTGCCCTTGGCAAAAAGCCCCGGTTTTATCTAAAAAATAGGTGTCTACAAAAAGGGGCAGTTGTAGTCACCTAACGACAGAAAGTTTAAATATGTAGTCACCTATTATATTAGTATGCATATTGAGAGAAGAAGGGTTGGAAAGAAGATAAAGTATTATTTAGCTCATTCTTATAGAGAGGGTAGAAAAGTCCATAAATTTAGGAAATATTTAGGTGTAGACTTAACTAAGGATAAACTAGAGGAGAGAAAAACTATAGCTGAAAAGCTAATTCTTGAAGAAATTCATAAATATGATGTTATTAGTGATCCTTTACAATTTGAATTAACTAAAGAGCAGATTAAAGAGATTAAAGAATTAGAGAAAGGTATTCCTCTAAAAGTAAAACATTTGTCAGAGAAAGATTGGCAGATTTTTTCTGAAATATTCACTTACAATACTAATGCTATTGAAGGAAGCAAATTAAACCAAAAAGAGGTAAAAGATCTTTTAGAAGAAGATAAATGGCCTGATAAATCAAAAGAAGATATAGCAGAAACCTACGGAGTAGATGAAGCCATTAAATTTATCAGAAAAACAAAAGAGCATCTCTCAATAGAATTAATAAAGAAAATACATAAGATAGTATTCAAAAATTCAAAACCCTTTGCAGGAAAACTAAGAAAAAAAGGAGAAGAAGTCGTAGTGACAAATAAAGCAGGCGAAGTAGTCCATGAAGGAGCCCCTCAACCAAGAGTTCTTCATTTATTAAAAGAATTAGTTAAATGGTATGAAGAAAATAAACTAAAATATCCCACATTAGTCTTAGCAGCCGTTATCCATAACCAGTTTGAGAATATTCATCCGTTTGCAGATGGTAACGGAAGAGTTGGAAGAATTTTACTAAATAATATATTGATCAAGCATAATCTTCCTCCTTTAAATATTGATTTCAAAAATAGGGCAGAATATTATGCCACATTAAAGGAATATGGGATAAGTAAAAATTTAAAGCCAACCATTGAGTTGTATTTGAAAGAATATAGGGAACTAAAACGAAAATTAACTAAATAGTTTGGACCATTTGAGGTTTTAAGCTTTCAGATTTGTTCTCTTGGATTATTATTGGGTTTTTTTCTAATATTTTGTTCCTTATTTTTATCTGATAGTCAAGTCTGATCTCTATTGTATTATTCTCAAGTTTAGAACTAAACCTCCACTTAGGTATTTCCCTTAAATTCTGTTTAGTCATTCTTAAAAATTTAGAAGCCTCAAAGATTTGTATCCCTACTATAAACATTTCTTCATCAATATCTACAACCATATTATGAAATTCTATAGAAAAAGCATATTCTCTATTTTTAATCTTGAAAAATAGGATATCATTTACATAATCATAATCCATTTCTCCTTTAGCCTCTAAATGTCTGGGTTTCATATTATCGGGATTTGCCAGTTTTCTATGAAAAAGAAAGTAACTATTTTAACCTTTGTGTTGGTTAAATCGACTATTATTTTAAGGTTTTTGCTCTGATGTTTATAAAATACAGCATAATTCCCGCTGTATTGAAGCCCTACTAAAAATGGTCTTTTTTCAGTTAAAATGGTCCTTAGTTCATCACAGGTATAGATTTTTCTCTGTTTTTCGCTTAATCTGAAGAATGTATGGATAGTACACTCTATCTGTTCCTTCTTATATTCCCTGATAAAGCTCAAGAACTTCTCAACTTCTACCTTTTTTTGGATTTTATTGCCTTCTAGCATATTTTGTTAATGGCAAAGCATATAAAAATATTGTTCGATTATTGAGTATCAGAAAATAATGACAAAAATAACGGAAAACGAAGTTGAAGAACTAGCTTTAGATATTCTAGAAGCTTTAAACTATAAAATTCTGAATGGATTTGAGATATCTCCAGGAGGGAAAAATCCTGAAAGAAAAGACTTTAGGGAAGTTGTTCTAAAAGATAGATTATTGAAAGCCCTTGAAAAGTTAAACCCTTCAATTCCCAAAGGTTCTATTGAAGAAGCTATAAGAAAGGTGTTAAGAACATCCTCTCCAAACCAAGTTTTAGACAATGAACAATTTCATAAACTCTTAGTAGAAGGAGTCTCAGTTTCTTACAGAAAAGGATCCCAAATAAAACATGATTTAGTAAACCTGATTGACTTCAAAAAACCAGAAAATAACGAATTTTTAGCAGTAAATCAATTTACCATTATTGAAGAAAAATACAACAGAAGACCTGATATTATTTTATTCATTAACGGACTTCCATTAGTAGTTATTGAACTAAAAAATCTAGCGGAAGAAAAAGCAACTATCAATGATGCCTTTACTCAGCTACAAAACTATAAGGATCAGATTCCTTCATTATTTAGGTACAATGAGATTTTAGTAATTAGTGATGGAAATTTAGCTGAAGCAGGCACTCTTTCATCTTCACGAGAGTGGTTTATGGCTTGGAAAACAATAGATGAAAAAATGCCTAAAAACAAACTAGGGATTGAAACTCTTCTAAAAGGTATGTTTAATAAAAACACTTTAATTGATCTATTAAGAAATTTCATAGTTTTTGATAAAGATATAAAGAAAATTGCTTCTTACCATCAATATAATGCTGTAAATAAAGCAGTGGAATCAACAATAAAGGCTACAAAAGAAACTAAAAAAGCCGGAGTCGTCTGGCATACTCAAGGTTCTGGTAAATCTCTTTCTATGGTTTTTTATGCAGGAAAACTTGCTTTAGCAGAAGAACTTGAAAACCCGACTATTGTAGTCTTAACAGATAGAAATGATTTAGATGATCAACTCTTCAAAACCTTTTCTAGATGCTCTGGATTACTAAGACAAAAACCTCAAAATGCAGAATCTAGAAAAGATATACAATCCTTATTGAAAAAATCCTCAGGTGGAATAATATTTACAACAATCCAAAAATTCTTTCCTGAAAATGAAGAAAAATACCCTGAATTATCTAACAGGAAAAATATAATTGTAGTAGCTGATGAAGCCCACAGAACACAATATGGTTTCTCAGCCCATATTGTTAAAGAAACAGCTTTAATTAGATATGGATTTGCTAAATATCTAAGAGATGCCTTGCCTAATGCTTCTTTTATTGGTTTTACAGGTACTCCTATAGAAAAACAAGACAAATCCACTCCTGCAGTTTTTGGTAATTATGTGGATAAATACGACATTCAGCAAGCAGTTAATGATAATGCTACAGTAAAGTTGATGTATGAAAGCAGACTAGCTAAACTAGGAATCAAACCAGAAGAAAGAAGAAAGATTGATCCTTTAATTGAAGAATTAACAGAAGATGATGAAGTAAAGAGAAAATTAAAGAGTAAATGGGCAAGACTTGAGAAGGTCGTTGGAAGTCCTGAAAGAATTAAACGAATAGCTAAAGATATTGTTGATCATTTTGAAGAACGGTTAAAAATACTTGATGGAAAGGCGATGATTGTTGGAATGTCTAGAAGGATTTGTGTTGAATTATATAATGAAATTATTGCCCTAAGACCTGATTGGCATAATGAAGATGATAAAAAAGGCAATATCAAAGTAATAATGACTGGTTCTTCATCAGATCCTAAGGAGTGGCAAGAGCACATCAGAAATAAGAAAAGAAGAGATGAAATAGGAGATAAATTCAAGGATCCTCAAGACGAGTTAAAAATTGTAATAGTTAGAGACATGTGGCTTACTGGCTTTGATGCTCCTTCTGTCCATACAATGTATATTGATAAGCCAATGAAAAGCCATGGTTTGATGCAAACAATAGCCAGAGCTAATAGAAAATATAAGGATAAAACTGCAGGATTAATTGTCGATTATTTTGGAATTGGTAAAGAACTCAAAGATGCTGTAATGCAATACACAGCAAGCGGAGGTAAGGGAAAATTAATTGAGGATAAAAATAAGGAAGCGATTAAAAAGATGTTAGAAAAATATGACATTGTTAAAGCAATGTTTCATGGTTACAATTATAGGAAATTCTTTGAACTTAGTCCGAAAAAAAGACTATCAATAATACCTGGAGCAATTGAACATATTCTAAAAGGCAGAGATAAATTAAAAGAGAGATTTATTAGGGAAACTACTGCTTTAATCAAAGCTTATGCATTATCAGTTCCTAGTGAAGAGGCGGCTAAGATAAGAGATGAGGTAGGATTCTTTCAGGCAATCAAGTCATCAATAATAAAAAATATCACTATCTCTCCTAAAGATTCAATTGAATTTGATAGTGTAATAAAACAGATATTATCAAAAGCAGTAATCTCAGATAGAATTATAGATATATTTGAGGCTGCAGGTATTCAAAAACCAGACATTTTTATTTTATCAGATAAATTCTTGTCTGAAGTTAAGGGTCTTCCTCAAAAGAATTTAGCCTTTGAAGCCTTGAAAAAGCTTCTAAATGATGATATCAGGATTAGATTCAAGAAGAATGTTGTGCAAGAGAAATCTTTTATGGAGATGCTTGAAAGAATAATTAATAGATACACTAATAGAAGTATCGAAGCTGCTCAAGCTATTGAGGAATTAATTGATTTGGCTAAAAAAATGAGAGAAGAGCAGGAAAAAGGGCATGATTTAGGGCTTAATGATGATGAAAAAGCATTTTATGATGCTTTAGCTGATTGTGAGGAAGCAATAGATGTATTAGGGGATGAAAAACTAAGGATAATAGCCCTTGAACTAGTTAATATGATACGGAATAATGTAAAAATTGACTGGACCGTTAGAGAAAGTGTTCAGGCTGATTTGAGATTAAAAGTTAAAAAGATTTTGAAAAAATATGGTTATCCTCCTTCTGGAAGAGAGAAAGCTACTGAACTAGTTTTAAGACAAGCAGAGGCCATTACACCAAATTATATTCCTTAAATTCTGTCATCTCCCATCCAACTCCAATAATTATCTTTTCCTATGATTATGTGATCTAGGACCTCTATATCTATTAAATCTCCAGATTCGATTAATTTTTGCGTAATCTTTAGGTCCTGTTCGCTAGGCTCTGGATTTCCACTTGGGTGATTATGTAAAATTATTACTCTATTTGCTGAGTTTTTTATGGCTTCTTTGAAAACTTCTCTAGGATGAATTATTGAAGCGTCTAGTATTCCTTTCGTGATTAGTTTTTCTAAAATTATGTTATTTTTAGTATCTAATAGCAATATCCAGAATTCTTCTTGTTTTTTGTCTTTTAGTCTATCGTGAAATAAATCAAACACGTCTTTAGCATTAGTTATTTTCTTTATTTCTTTTTTATGCAAGGAAGATCTTCTTTTTAATTCAGAAATAGCTAAAATTTGCATAGCTTTGGCCTTTCCTATTCCTTTAATTTGTTGGAGCTCTTTCAATGAACAATCAAAAACATTACTCAATCCGTAAGTCTTAATCAATCTATTAGAAATATCTATTATATTTTCTTGCTTACTTCCGGTTCTTAATATAATAGCAAATAATTCAGCATCACTCAATACTTCAACCCCATATTTTTCCATACGTTCTCTTGGTCTATTTCCTTCTGGAATATCTATTATTCTCATGATACAAGAATATTCATCCAGTCTATTAATCATCACTTTATTTATGAGATGATCTCAAATCTGGGAATCTTATTGATTAATGCTAGTGGCACTAGGTCAGTATGAGTATCGGATTAGTCTTATCTGCAATATTGCTATCAGATACATATAATCTTAAAAACTCCAGATCACTTAATTATATTGATTTAAGTCCCCGGTATCTTCTTATGAACATGCCGGGCTTTATACTTTTTTTGGAGGCCACTCTTAATGACTAAGAGAGCTATTTTATTTGTGGATGCTAATAATTGGTATCATAATATCAAGCACTGGTTCAAGCCGGGAGATATAGATATAATCAAAGTCTCAGATCTTATATCTAGTAGATACAAATTAGATATAATGGAGATAAGATGGTATGTTTCAATGCCGAGCATAAAAGACAACCCTTTGGTTTACAGAAACCAAAGATCTTTCTTAGGCTATCTTGAAAAGAAAGGCATTAAAATAGTAACCAGAAAGCTTCAGAGACTATCCACTAAGGAGATATTAAGGAAAAGACAGGATTTGCTAAACTCATGGGATTTATGTGATGTTTGCAGACCAATAGTTGAAGGAAGCTTTCTTGATATCACAGACCATTCACAGAAAGAAAAAGGCATAGATGTATGGATAGCTATTGATATGGTTAAGGAATCAATAAATGATAATCTAGACTGTGCTATACTAATATCTGGAGACTCTGATTTTGTTCCAGCTTTCGAGTTGATAAGATCGCTGAAAAAGGAAGTCCTGAGCTGCTTTGTTCCAAGAGGATATTCAAATGAACTAAGGCAGAAATTTTATTATTTTATTATGGGGAGAGGGGATTTGATCAAATGTCTAAGAAACTACAAGAAATAGAATCGAGGATTCGTCTAACCTACTGGCGGCACGAGGGCCGTCTTCGTCAGAATCCCTCCATCTATTTATCTAATATTAAACCCTATTAAATATTTAAATCTTTGTTTTGAGCCAGGGATAACCCCAAATCTGGGAATCTTATTGATTAACTCAAGATAGCCTTTTCTTTAGGGGCTGAAAATGGATATCGCAGAGATGAAGATATTACTTGGATCATTAAATCAAGAGAATATATCTTTTGATCCTCATTTTTATAAGAGAATAAGGTTTAGGCCGGTCAATGAAGGGCTTGTAAGGAGGCTCTTATTGAATGCTAATCTGCTTGAAAAGATCGAGTTAGGAAAGGAGGGTGTTTATCGCTATAAACTATGGTATAAGATGAGCTCAAGATACTCATTGATAGTCATCGCCGAGATCAGGACAAAGTTATTAAAAGTAATAAGCGTTTGGAATAGGAGGAGAAAATGACTAGACAAATAAGATTAATAGATTATGATGAGCAAAATGATATATTATATATATCGGACGGAGAGAAAGTCAAGGCATCAATAGACATAGGAGATTTTATCCTGGATGTCAGCCATACAAACTATATCTCAGGTATAGAAATAATTGATGCGAGCGAACATTTGGATATTTCTAAAGAATCCTTGAGTTCAATCAGTCATACAAAGATGTCCGTCACCTACAGGAATAATAATGTCTATGTCCTCCTGACAATGGCATTTGAAAAAGAAGGCAAGCAAATTCACATTCCAATACCTCTAACTTTGAATCTTGGACATAAAGAAAAGAAAGAGCTCTTCATTTGCTAAACTATAAATAACTCTCCAGTCTATCGTAAAGATGGAACTAACAACTATCCTTATCCTAGTAATCTCATTAATAGCTGTCTTTATTGGCTTCTACCTAGGAAATAGATGGGGATCGTATCGGAAGCATAATGAATGGTTGAAAGACTTGCCCATCCATAGGAAAGATGCTATAATGAAATCTAGGGCTGTTTTAGGAGGACATTTTACAGAGAACTTAGCTCCGTTTTTGCCTGATTTTCCTTTCAGGCCGAATGAATGCACTTTCATAGGCAAGCCGATAGATTTTTTGGTCTTCAAAGGGTCGGACGAGAAGAAAATAGATGAAGTGATATTTGTGGAAGTGAAAAGCGGGAAAGCTAAACTATCAAATCACGAGAAAAACCTAAAAGAAACAATAGAAAAGAAAAGAGTAAGATATGTTGAATATAGAATCCCTGAAGAACTGACAAAGAAGGACGGCCTAGATGATAAGATCGAGTCTTTCACTAAGCATAAAGAACTCTAGGAATATTTATATACTACTTAATACTACTAGGTAGTATGGAAAACATAAGCATAAAACTTGAAAGCAACTTCCTGAAGGCCATAGAAGCCGCTATGAAGAAAAACAATTACTCAACCAAGACAGAATTTATCAGAGAAGCTATCAGAGATAAGATAAAAGAGCTTGAGATAGAAGAAAAAATAAGGGCAGTCAGAAGAGTCGCAGGATCTTCTAAGAGGAGAACAACGGATGAAGAGCTCCATAAGGCTGGAGAGAAGGTCTTCAAGCAATTTGAGAGAAAATTTGGTCTTACTAAATGATCTCTTTTGGTGTAAAAGGTCTTGAAATGTCTTTTATTCTCTTGAAATGATTGTCCCAGGCAATTAAGACAGCGTCATTATCCCGAGCAAGCAACGCGTGTAATGCATCTCTGTTTGGAACATTTCTTTTTTTAGCCAAGTCTCTTGCTCTTCCTATTTGCCTGATCTTTGATCTGGTGTAGATAATATTCTCTTTGAATGAAGCAATTATTTCCGAGAATTCATACCTTGTATAACCTATCTTTTCTAGTTCGAAGATATTATTATCTGAAAGCACTATCTTGCTTCCATCACCAATTATTTTCTCAACCAGCTTCCTTGCCCATTCTCCTTTAGGGAAATTCGGCTCGTTCCTGTTCTCAATGAAGTCAAGCCATATTGAAGTGTCAAAATAGAATCTTCTGGAAGACATGAAAAAATATTCCTTAGAGAGTTATTAATCAGAGTTGCAAAACCAGGGTTTTCCCATTCCTGAGAGAGTTATTTATCAATTCTATTTTATATTCATTTAAGGAGGTTAGAAGAAAAGCTTAAATATTGTGATATCACATAATACACATATGGCAAACATAACGCTGTCTGTTCCGGACGAGGTGTATAGGAAAATGAAGAAATACAAAGAAATGAGATGGAGCGAGGTAGCTAGAGCAGCCATAATCGAGAAAGTCAGTAAGCTTGAGATGATGGATAAGATTGCCTCTAAAAGCAAGCTTACTATGAAAGATGTGGAAGAGATAAATGATAAGATCAAGAAAGGCCTTTACTCTAAATATAAAGAGTGAAGATAGTTCTAGATACTAATGTGATCATAGCAGCTCTTTTGAAGGATTCAATAATAAGAGAGACCATTATATTATCAGGGCATGATTTATTTATTCCAGAGAAAAGTCTAGAAGAGATAAAGAAATATGAGGGTGAGATCATTGCTAAATCTGGTTTGTCAAGTCCAGAGATTTATCAAATTTTAGAAGAACTATTGTCTAATATTATAATCCTGCCCTACATTGAACTGAAGGATTTCATGCCCCAGGCAGAAAAAATAATGAAAGATATAGATATCAAAGACTCTGTATTTATTGCAGCAGCGCTCAGCATTAACGCAGACGGAATTTGGAGCTACGATAATCATTTCAAGATGCAGGATTTAATAAGAGTAGTCTCAATTAATGAGCTATTGTAAAACTAATTTACATCCTGAACTTCTTCTTGCCAAACTTTCTAGCTAATTTTATCATCGTCTTCTGGTCCATCTTGCCTTCTGCCATGGCTGAAGAAGATTTTATCATCTCTTTTAGCATCTTGTATTGTTTTATCAGCATCCTGATGTCAGAAGTTGAAGTTCCTGAGCCTTTTGCTACTCTTTGAATCCTTGAAGTCTGTTTTTCAAGTATTTCAGGATTTTCTATTTCTTCCTGAGTCATAGAATTAATCGCGTGCTTCCATCTTTTCAACTTAACTTGTTGTTGTTCTAATTGAGACTCAGGTATTTTTTCTTTAGCTTTTCCCATTCCAGGGATCATTCCTAAGATCTTATCCATACTTCCTAAAGACTCCATAGATTCTAATTGCGCCTGTACATCTCTAAGTGTTAATTTTCCTTCCTCAATATTCTTCTTTGTCTTAGCTAGTTTTTGTTCGTCAGTGACTGACTGGATCTTTTCCATCAAGGATTCTAAATCTCCCATACCTAGCAACCTAGACAAGAAAGATTCAGGATTAAAGTGCTCTAGGTCAATCGGTTTTTCTCCTGTACCAATGAATACTACAGGGACTTTTGTCTCAGCACACGCAGTCAGAGCACCTCCCGCTTTAGCGGTGGAATCCATTCTAGTTATTATCACGCCAGTAATGCTAACAGCATCCCTGAAAGTCTGGGCCTGTTTCTTAGCAGTCTGTCCGATATCAGCAGGCATGACTAAAAATGTCTCAGTAGGTTTTACTGCTTTAGCGATATCTTTTATCTCCTTGACTAAGGAGTCTTCTAATGCATCTCTTCCAGCTGTGTCTACTAATACTACATCATATTTTTCTATCTCTTTTTCGAATTTCTTCCAGATCTTGACAGGATTCTTTTCTGTTGTATCTATGAAACAAGCTATGTTCTGCTTATCACAAAGCTGCTTCAACTGCTCTGAAGCAGCAGGCCTATGTACGTCAAGTCCGACAGCGCAGACTTTCTTTCCTCTTTTAGAATAATACAGAGATAATTTAGATATTGTAGTAGTCTTACCTGCTCCGTATAAACCGAGCATCATGAACCTGTTCTTCTTTTCAAGAACTATCTCTCTTTTTTCACCTAAAATATTGATCAGTTCGTCGTGCAGGAGCTTAATTATATGCTCTTTTTTCTCTATACCCTTTAATCTTTCATCTAGTGCTGCCTGCTTTATCTTCTTGGTTATTTCAAGCACTAACTGTACGTTTACATCGGCCTCAATAAGTGACCTTTGTAAGTCTTTGACTATAGAATCTACAACGTTTTTATCAAGAAATATAGCGTTAGCTATCTTATCTGTGGTCTTCTTCAGTGTATTTGATAGCTTATCCAGCATAGAAATCCAAGTCAGAGAGGAGTATTAAAACTTTTGGAAGGACTAAGAAAAATCTATCTCTTTGGGCAGCTTTTTATTCAGCCTGTGTAAGACGCTCTTGAGGATATTTGCCCTTTTCTTGAAGCTTAAAATACCTACACTATAGACTTCGTCATCTTTCTCATTTCTTGTTATGAATACTCCTTCTTCTATCTCGTCAGCATATTCTTTCTCAGGAGCTTCACCGAAAAATACCTCTAAGAAATCAGATTCCTCATCATAATGGATCTCATAGTTATTCATTTTATCTTCCTTTCAAAATAGGTTTTTATTACAAAGCCGTGCCCGTTTAAATATTTAATTATAACGAGGAGAAATCTGCCTTTTCGGGTCACATGCTTGAAATATCTACAGTAATAGTGAACATCTTTATCCAAGCTGTAATTGGTTATTTTATTTGGATGAATGATAGTCTCTTTAATCTCTTCCAGATAGGCAGACATGAATGGATGCTTTAGAGTGGTCTCTTTCCATTGTCTTTTGGTCAACCTTATTTTCCTTCCAGTCTTATCTGTGACTTCAAAGACATTTGATATTATAGCTAAAAAATCAAGTAATTCATTAATCAGCCTTTCAAAAATGGAACTGTCCCACAATAATTTTTATATAAGCTGATTTTTTAATAATATAATGATAAAAGCAAGCTACAAGTGGTGTTTATCCTTAAGCGACGATGCTCAGCGCATGGCTGAGAGACATGGACTACCTGTTCCTTCTATTGAATCATCCAGGAGATATGGTCCTTTAGGGGCACTTGCAAGAGAAGCTCTTAAGGCTTATGAAGATAACTTCCCTCAACAAAGCTTACTGGATTACGCTATTGAAACGCTATCAAGACAAGGCCATCATGCGGCAAGTAGGCTAAGGGATTCTTAATCCAAACCCAAATTCTTCAGAATAGTATCTTTCTTGAAAGCTTGCAGGTCATCATATGTCTGGCCTACGCCTAGAAAGTAAATGGGCTGTTTAGTGATATAAGATACTGATAAAGCTGTCCCGCCTTTTTCATCTACGTCTGCTTTTGATAATATTATCCCCTGTATTCCTACAGCTTCGTGGAAAGTCTTTGCCTGTTCTGTGGCATCGTTTCCTGTTATGGATTCGCCGACAAATATTTTCAGGTCAGGCTGAATGACTCTAATTATTTTTTCCATCTGCTTAATGAGATTTTCTTTTGTGTACATCCTCCCGGCGGTGTCTATCAAGACGACTTTTATATTATTTTTTTCAGCGTATTTCTTTGCGTCAAAAGCGACAGACGTAGGATCTGAACCGTAAGTAGATTTTATTATTGGGACACCTATCCTATCAGCGTGAGTTTCTAATTGCTCTATTGATGCAGCCCTGAAAGTGTCTCCTGCAGCTAACACGCAGGATATTCCTTCTTTCTTTAATTTGTGAGCTAATTTAGCTACTGAAGTGGTCTTGCCGGAGCCGTTTATCCCGAAGAATATTATCGTGTAGATCCCATGCTTTTCTTTTATCGCTTTCAATAGGTCAGGAGGCTCTATCAATACTGACGAAATTGAATCTTTTAGTGACTGAATTATTGTATTTTCTATCTCTGATTTTTTTACTTCTGTTCCAACAAGAGCTTTAGACAAGTCTTCTTTTATTTTATCCACAACATCAAGAGCGACATTATTTTCTAGTAAAATCAATTCTAATGGTTCGATTATTTCATCAACGTGTTCTTGAGTTAGTTTTTCAGCAGAGATCTTTTTTGTAAATCTTGAAAGGAATGATTCCTTTGGTTTTTCTTCTATTTCTTCATCAGTTTCTTGGGGCTGTTCAACAGTTTCAGATTCTTCTATTACAACTTCTTGAGGTTCCTCTGCCTTCTCGCTCTCTTTAAGCTCTGCTTCAGGTTTTTTCTTAAATATTCTTTTTAGGAAACCTTTCTTTTCAGACTCCTCAATCTCTTCTGTTTCGGGGGCTTTTTCGGCTTGAATTTTTTCAGGAGTTTCTTCTTTTACTTCAACAATTTCAGGCTTTATTTTCTTAGATTTAACTTCTTTTTTAACAGGTTTTTTTTCAGTCTTTTTCTTAATCTCTTGAGATTTAGATTTCTTTCCCTTTGTATCTTTTTTCTTAGTAGCTTTCTTTGGCTCTTCTTCTTCCTCATTACCCAGCCAGCCCTTTAGCTTATCCTTTAGTTTTCCGAACATGGAATTTTTAACTGAAATAGCATTAAGAACTTTATGGTTTACTTAGATTTGTAATTGTAAAGTGATTTCGCTTCTCTAAGCCAACAATGTTTATAAGTTTGAGTAGTTTATATTCGACAATGGTCATAAAAAAGAGGTGTGGATGAAGGGAATATTTGTCATTCTTGATGGGGCTGCGGATGAGCCCTGCCAGGCATTAGGGCAGAAAACCCCTTTGGAAGCAGCCAAGACTCCTAATTTAGACGAACTTGCTAAAAAAAGCAAGATAGATTATTGTTATACTGTGAAGGAAGGTGTAGCTCCTGAATCTTCTTCAGCAGTTGTTTCTTTACTAGGCCATGATCCTAACTTGTCTCCAAGAGGCCCATTAGAGGCTAGTGGAACAGGGCTTAAATTAACAAGGGGAGATTTAGCATTAAGGGCTAATTTTGCCACTGTAGATGACTTGAAAGACGGACAAGTGTTAGATAGCCGAGCAGGGAGAACATTAACAACCAGAGAAGCAGAGATTTTAGCCAAGGAGATAAATCAGAAAGTAAAACTGCCTTTCAAATTTGAATTCTTCCCAACCGCAGGACACAGAGGAGTGTTAGTATTTAGAGGCGGATTCTCAGACAATGTTTCAGACGTACATCCATTCTATAACAATGGTTTTGCTAAGAACAATAACTCTAAGATTTCACTCTCAAGAGCTTTAGATGATGAGGACGATTCAAGGCTGGCAGCTGACTTGATAAATAATTTTTTAAGACAGAGTCATGAAATATTAGACAAGCATCCTTTGAATGTAAGAAGGGCACAGAAGGGATTATTCTCTGCTAATTTCTTGTTAGTCAGGGGAGCTGGAAATGAGCCTGCGAAATTCAAGAAACTAAAAGGAAGATGGATGGCTTTAGGCTACATGCCTTTAGAGATTGGAATAGCTAACGCCAGCAAGATGGATATTTACAAAATGTCTTACCCTGCAATGCGAGGAATTGACGCTTATGGAAACCTATATGACGGACTAAACAAAGCGATAAAGCGATCCATCAAAATGCTAGTCAGGAATAGAAAGAAGTATGATTATTTCTATATCCATCTAAAAGAGACAGATATTCCAGGGCACGACAATAAGCCGTTAGACAAGGTCAAAATGATCGAAATGATCGATAAAAAGCTATTTTCTTTCTTGAAAAGATTTGTTGAAAAGAATGATGCTAAATTAGTTGTAACTAGCGACCATACGACTTCGTGCAGGCAGAAAGCCCATACGGCTGATCCTGTTCCAGTATTATACTACAATCCTAGTGATATCAAGAACTATGAACAAAGGTTTACAGAAGAGCAGGCAATGAAAGGCAAGAAGATAGTAGGAAGAAAGCTACTCGAGAAGACTTTATTTGTAAAGTAATCACAGCAATAGTTATAAATTCAAACTAGGCTTTAATTTCTATGATTAATTATAATGACCTTTATGAATTCCTTAGAAAAGAGAAATATGGTGAGCAACTCCAGAACCTTCCTAAGGATTTTGTCAAGCAATTTTCTGAATATATGACTGAGAAAAGAAAAAGCCTGTCTAATTCTATGGATGGCGTGGGGATAGTGGATGATCTTCTCAGGGAGAAAAAGCAATATGAGAACGCGATGGCTATTTTCAAAGAATTAATGCTTAGAAGAAAGAAGAAAATACTTAATTTAGTGTTTGTCGCTGCTGAGACAGGGATAATGAAGAAAGATTTTGTAGATATGCTGAGTTTTGAGCAGGACTTATTTGAGAGGCTTGTTAGAGCGGTTGACGATGCAGATAAATCCCTCCATGAATTACTTAACGGAAAACCAACAGAGAGCTCTAATAAAATGATATTAGTGAAGGAAGATGTTGAACAGTTTGTAGATATGGCTGGCGAAGTTGTAGGGCCGTATAAGAAAGGAGCACTAGTGAATCTGGATTCACAGATTGCAGAGATACTTGTCTCAGGTGAGAGGGCAATGTTTGTTGAGGAAAGTTGACCCTGGTTAGAGGTAAAGTTTATATAACATCTGCCTTTTATGAAATAATCATGAAAAGAGGAGTGAGACCATTATTCTATTTATTGTCAATAGTTATGCTTGCTGGATTTGCTTTTGCAGCGCATACAATAACCACTTCAGGCGGAGGGACTACTTTTAACTTTGATGAAGATGTTTCTAGCCTCTATAATGTTTCAGTTTTTAATACTGATACAGGTGTAGCTGCAAATATTACTCAAGTCAATATAACTTTCCCTTCAAGCTTTACTTTTAGTTCGGGTACAAATGGTACTGACGCTGGAGCGCATACATTTACTAGTTCAAGCACTGTCCTAAGCTGGACCAATGACGGCCTTGTGATGAATTCTACAGAAAACCATTTCTTTTTCAATCTGACAGCTTCAACTCCTGGAACTTATAATCTTACTGTGTTGACAGTTAATGCTACAGGGACACAGCAATCAAACCTTAGTGTCACAATAGACGATCTTGGGAATCCGGGCGCGAGCTTTATATCTCCAACAGATGGAAGCAGCAATGCAGGAACAATAATCCTCAATGCCAGCATTACAGACGCAGGGACAATAGATGAAGTCTTGTTCAATGTAACAAATAGCAGCGGGAGCCAGGATATAATCACTGCAACAAACCCTTCTGGAGATCACTGGAATGCAACACTTGACACAACAGACTTTGCAGACGGGAACTATAATATCACTATCTATGCAAATGATACCGGAGGAAACTTAAATAATACTGCAAGGATCAGCGTGACATTTGACAATACTGATCCAAGCGCTTCCTTAAGCGAGGATAGCTCTACAAGGTCTTCCATAACAGTAAGCACTTCATGCAGTGATGCAACTTCGAGCGTCACTTGCAGCTTATCAAGCTCTGAAGGGAGTGTATCAGGGAATACTGTCTCAGACCTAAGCTGCGGCAACTCATATACTCTCACTGCAACTGCAACAGATGATGCAGGAAATTCAGCAAGCGCTTCTGAATCATTCTCTACCGACGATTGTAGCAGCGGAGGGGGACTAATAGGAGAAGTAAATCCTTGGGTAAATACCTATGTTGAGGATAGTGAAGAATTAATCAGCCTGAATAAGCAATTAAGCAACAATGAAAGGGCCAGATTATTAATCTCAGGAGAGATTCACCATGTCGGTGTAAAGAGCATTGGAGACTCCAGCGTGACAGTCGAGGTTTCATCAAATCCTCAGGAAGTTACACTTGATGTCGGGGAGACAAGAAGGTTTGAGATTTCAGGCGATAATTATTATGATCTTAGTGTCACGTTGAATTCAATAATTGGTAACAAGGCAGATCTTACAATGAATGCTATTCATGAGGCGGTTGAAACAACAGATGTGGAGCAGCAGGACCCTACGGGCACTGGTGAAATAAATGACTCAGAAGGTAAATCTGGAAGGATGATTTGGCTTTGGATAGTAATTGTTTTGATAATAGCTGCAGGGATAGTCTTATACTTTGTGAAATTCAGGAGAAACAGGTAAACCAAGATATTCTAAGGGTGGCGGCTTGTCTCCTCTATGGAATATGAGCGCCCCGAAGGGCGCAGATTGCGATTTCATTTTATCCTCCTTTGCGTTCATAACCTACCTAAAGAGCTGCTTTATTAATGGATTATTAAAAAGAGATAAAGAAAACTCTTTCACAAGCTTTAAAAAGAATTTTTGGAAGTAATTTGTATGGGTTTTCTCTATTCAGTGCCTAAGTGGTTCTTGGGATTTGATTTAGCATTTGAAATACTATTCGGGCTGATTACTTTGCTAGCAGCTTTCTATTCTTTAAAGATATATAGATTGTGCAGGCAGAAGGAATTCTTTTTGCTAAGCGCAGCCTTTACCTCATTAGCTATGTCCTATTTTACTTTTCCGATATTAAATGCACTCCTGCCTAATTCAAGCTATTCATTTGTATTAATATCTGGGATGTACCTGTATATAATATTCTTCCTTGTAGGATTATCTACATTGGCTTACTTGACCTTTAATTCAGATAATTACAGGCTTTATGCATTAATAACCTCTCTAAGCATTGTTACAGTCATATTCAGCTCACAAGCTATATTAGCATTTAATTTTGTCTCTGCAGTCTTATTGTTTTATGCCTGCTTGTATTATGGATCAAGATGTGCCAGAAAAACAAACAAGAACTCTTTCCTGATCCTGGGGGCATTCATATTATTGTTCTTTGCTCGAGTAGGTTTTGTTTTCGCTACAATAAATCGCATCCCTTATGTAGCAGGACACTTGATTGAATTCTCTGCTTACATTATCATCGCTATAGCTTTGGCTAGAACATTCGGAATGCGGAGAAAATGAAGAAACGTAACAGGCTGCAGATAATACATGATATACTTAGAGTGATCTCTGAAAAGAACGGGAAAATAAAGCCTACACATATTCTGTATAAATCAAACTTATCTTACCAGATGATGGATGAATACCTTAAGGAGCTCATGAAAAAAGAATTTATTGTTGAGAATAAAATGGGAAGGGGAAAGACTTACTTGATAACTGATAAGGGAAGGAATTATTTGAACCAGTACGGGACTATTGTAGAGTTTGCGAATTCTTTTGGCCTGGGAGATGTTGAATAGAATTATTGAAGACCTCCATAATTTAATTTTTCTCCAGAATCATATTCGTTATGGTCAATTGATTTTGATTTTTTCACCCACCTTTCTTCTATTAATTTACTAAGGCAGTATTCCAGCAGATCGAGGTCTTTTAAGTCTAAATTAAATTCTTTTAGTAAAGATGATAGTGTAGAATCGAACCCCTTTCCTGACCTGAAATATTCAATCAGCCTGCTCTTCAGTCCATGTATTTCATCCTTCAGTTTATCATAATCAGTTTTCATTAAATAATTAATGAGAAAGATTACTTATATTCTTCTATAATGATAGAGAATAATCTTTGAAGATAAATTCTTTTATTTCTTTTTGTAAATTTACAGCACCTAAAACAACAATATGGGCCCGGTTTTTCGTCATAACAATTCCCAAATAAATTCCATCTTTACTAAATCCATAATAGTCATTGTCCTTAATTTCTCCCCTATAATGGTCATCAATTATCCAGCTTTCATCATATAATATATTTGCTAGTTCATCTAATGTTTTCCAAATATCTTTAGTAACTTCTATTTGGAAATAAAGTTCTCCATTTTCATCTTTAATAGCATATAGTTTTTTCATACTTATAAGGAGGTTTTTGCTAATAAATAGTTATCGAAACATTAAATTCCTGTAGATTTGCTATTCTTTGGCTTAGGTGCTGAGTCTTAATCTTCCTGTTTTTGGTTCATAGGGCATGCATTCAGGAATATTGTATTCATTACGTAATATTTCCAGATCAAAAAAAGCGATTATTTCAGGATCATCTATTGATCTTAAGGCAATGTTTTCAGGATATCCCTGTTCAACTAGTTGTCTCACTATACCTGTCTCTCTTTTTTCTCTTTCTTTTGCCAAGGTTAAAAGTTCTTGCCTATCAGTTATTGATTGGGCTTTATCTTGAGCTATTTGCTCACCTGTCATTTCTTTTGAAAAGATCTCTTTTATTCTTTCAATATATTTCGAATTGATCCTTTTTATTTCCTCAATCGATTTCATACATATCTCTAATCTTCTTCTACTTAATTCTAGTTCATATCTACTATTGGTGGTATAATGCTCCAGAACGTCTGCCAGCCTTGAGTAATACTGGATTCTTTGAATTCTTTTAAGATGTATCAGTAATCATTTCGAGGCCCTCATCAATGGCTTCGTTCACTAAATTGCTTCTGCTCATAGAAATTCTTTAATATATCAGTTTTTAAAACTTGTGTAGGAATAAGCCTCAGGAGGGAATCGAACCCCCAACCTATAGTTTACAAAACTATCGCTCTAACCGTTGAGCTACTGAGGCGTTACAGTACTATAAAATTACTCCTTTTAAAGTCTTTCTAATTAATTTTTAATGGGAACATAGCAAAGAAGGTATAAAATTTAATAAACTTGAAAACACTAAAAATATAATGGGAAAAAGAGTCTTATTCAAATCTAAAGATGCAAGAAATAGATTTTTTAATCGGGTTTTTGAGACCAAACAATTAAATCTCTGGAAGGAATTGTATGATAAATTAAATCTCAACAGGAAAACTTTAGAGGGTTACCGTACAGGGAGGACAACCATTCCTTACTCACTCTATAAAATATTAAGTGAAGATTTTAATGACCAAGATCTAAAACTCTTTAATAAATTGATTGAAATCAAGAACGAAAATTGGGGAAGAATAAAGGGAGGTCTTAAGACCTATTCGAAATATAAGCATATTTTTGATAAAGGCAGGTTAAAAGGTTTGAAACAACTGAATAAACTAAATTCTAAACCTGGATTCGATTCTAATATACCTTTGAATAAAGAATTATCTTACTTTATTGGCTTATTTATTGGAGATGGTTTTTGTAACAAATATGGTAGCCATTATCAGATACAGTTTACAGGGCATAAAGATGAACTGCACTATTATCAGACTTTTGTTTCTGATATTTCTGAGAAGTTATTCGGCTGGAGACCAATAATTAAAACTAGTTCAAATTTGAACTTTATTAGGATAAATTTCAATTCTAAAGACCTATATTTTATGCTAACTGAAAGATTCAAGATTAAACCCGGAAGAAAATCCCATAATGTCCTAATCCCAAAGGAGATTGTTAGCTCATCAAGTGATAATTTAAGGTCTTGCATTGCAGGTCTTTTACGATGCAGAGGGATATGTTTTTATTGATAGGAGGTCTTCTTATAAAACCCTTATTTACGACTCGGATTTCATGTTCATAATCTTGGTTTGCTAACCCAATTAAATACAATTTTCATTAGCAATGGCTTTTCTCCAAATTTTGATTTAAAGAAAAGGAGAATACTCTTTTATGGCACTGAGCCGATAAAATTTTTCTTGAATAATATTCCAATAAAAAATCCAAAAAACCTAAATAAACTAAATAATCTTTAAAGTTATTGTTCTAGAGATTCTACTTTATTTGTCTCTTTTTTAGGGCTGTCTATTTTCTCTAAAACTTTCAATACCCTTATCTCACATAATCCTAATGGATAGATCTTTTTTATTTTCAGGGACATCTCTTTCTGCAATTTATTGCTCATTATCTCAGAGAATAATTCGTGTGATGTTCTTACAGTGGTATGGGCCTCAAGATATTTTCTTGCTATATTCCTTATCTCATTCCTTATAGATCTAGGGACTCTGTTTCTAGTTATCATAAATGGCTTTATCCTTAACTTAGCGTCCTTGCAAGTTGTTTCGAATGAGTCTTCAACATAATCAGTCCCTCTTCGCATAACTTTCCTGATGTAGGATTGCATCAAGCTGATACTTACTAATTCACTGACGAGTTCTTTTCCGTCCATCTTGACTTTTGCCTTCAGTTCAAGATTCTTTCCTCTCAGGTTTCTTGAGAGGTCAAGAGTTATAACATTGCCTTCAAGGTCTTCAGGAGAATATCCATAAAGATGCACTTTAGTGGCTGTCAGAGGTACTTTAGCCTCGAAGAATTTCTTTTTCAATCCTTTTTTTCTTTTTGGTTTTTGCTGCGCCATATTACTTTGCTACTTTATCTCCTATTTCTAATCTTGATGTCCTGATAGCCTTTTTAATGTTTTTGGACTTCTTGCATTCTTTACAAGTGTACATTACTGACAATCTTTTTGTAGATTTAGATTTCCTTTTTTGGTTTTTTGGCGGTGGTCTGGAATATCTCCCTTTGTTACCAAATCCAGAGGTAAGACCCCTAGATTTTAATCTCATTTGCCCCCCCCTGGACATAGGATGTGTTGCAGAACGAGATTTTTGCTTCGCTACACTAACTACTTGAGTAGTCTGCTTCCTGCAATAAGGACAATATCTATTTGTTTCCTTCGGTAATTTCATTTGATTTAGGCTTGTAATTAAGCTAGCCTCAATCCGCCTTAGATATAAGGGTATGCTTGTGATATTCTTGAGAGAAAGTGGTTTTTAAAGGTTGCTATCGACTCTGATTGCTGAAGTTGAGCCAATTTGAGAAGTCAGGGATCAAGGGTTCTCCACTAAAGTATCTTATAGTTAAGTAGATGACAAGGGCGATTATCAGGAATATTATGATATTTTTCCATTTTATCTGTTTGTTCTTTGCTTTTTTATGCCTGTGCTCAAAAGAATATCCGCATCTTGTGCAGTAGGCATCGTGTGCTAAGAGCTGCGCTCCGCAGACAGGGCAGAACTTATGCTCAGCTTTTCTCCTCTTTTTCAGCATATCTTTAACAGGGTTAGGAGATTTAAAAATGATTCTAAAAGCTTAAAAAGGTAAAAAGGGGTTTTGTATTGTTGAGGATAATCTTATCTTCGACTGTGAGAACGGTCTTTGATTCGCTCTCGTCTTTGAGCCCTTAGCTAAGCTTGCGGGCTCAAATCCTTCGGCGAACAAAGAGGCCCCGTGGTCTAGTGGTTATGACGTTCCCTTGACGTGGGAGAGATCGCAGGTTCGAACCCTGCCGGGGCCATTAGTGAACAACAAAGTTGTTCACTCCAGGATTCTAATTAGTGTTCAGGTTCGTTCCCCCGTAGCAGCTTTCAAGAGCTGCGAGGGATCAGAGAACTTGTTCTCTGAGCTGCCGGGGCCATCAATAGTA
>CAZOEF010000002.1:0-283760 GCA_964578845.1 Candidatus Woesearchaeota archaeon | reverse complement strand
GAGCTGCGAGGGATCAGAGAACTTGTTCTCTGAGCTGCCGGGGCCATCAATAGTATAGTGAGTTTTAACTTTCAATATACCTCTTCAAGATTTTCAATGGAGGAAGCCCGTGTTCTTCTCGGTCTTTATCGGTTATAGTTCCATCTAATCTGTACATCTTCCACTTTCCATTTTTCAATTTAACAACTTGTGTTCCGAATTTTTGCGGCTTGCCTTGCAGCTGAAGAAGCCTGTCGGTAGATTGAGCTATCAATGTCTTTGCAGGCTTGTATCCTTTCTTAAGAGACTTTTTAGCAAGGCCAAGTGCTTTTTTCGATGATGTTATTGTGAATCCGTGATGATATACCATTCCTGCCATCCAAAGCTGTTTTCCTGTAAGGTTTCGAGATAGATGCTTTTTTAGCTCATTTCTTAATTCTCTATTAAGCTTATAGAACTCTTCATCAGTGTATTTTTTCTCCCAATCTTTAGTATTTTTCTGGTCTTGGGAGTAAATCTCCTCTATTCTCATTATATTTTTAGAAAACCATTATTTATCTATATTCACTTACTAACTAAGTAACTTTCTTATTAAATTAATAAGTAAGTTTAAATATGACTGAATTTTATAGGATTAGGGAAAAAGAGGTGTGATTATTTAGCTAGAGATATGAAAAAGTATTTGCTTCTTATAGAGGATGAGAAATTATGGGAAAGGTTTAAACAGAGTATAGATAAAGATATTAATACCGAGATTATCGCGCTAATAAGGGAGAAGACTGATGGGAAAGAAAAGAGAGGGAAGAATGCCTAAACTTAGCAAAAGAGGTCAAGTAACCATATTTGTTATAGTCGCGATAGTGATAGTTGCAGCAGTCATATTAGTATTCGCTTTCAGGGGTAATCTATTTGGCAGCTCTATACCTGGAGAATTTGTCCCAGTTTATGACTATTATACTTCGTGCATAGAGCAAGAAGCTGAATTAGCATTAGACATTCTAGAGAGCCAGGGAGGCAAGATCGACGCAGGAGATTATGTGCTAGGAAGCAGTTATGCACCTTTCTCTTCACACCTTAATTTTGCAGGGATTTCTATACCTTACTGGTATTATGTTTCAGGAAACAACTTAATCAAGGAACAGGCTCCTACAATAAGCGAGATGGAAAATGAAATGAATAGTTTTATAGAAAGCAGGCTAAATGGATGTGATCTGGAACAGTTCTATGAACAAGGATTTTATATTGAACTTTCGGATCCGGATGTTGAAACAAAAATTGAAGACAATCAAGTAAAGGTAGATGTAAATGCAGAAATAATTGTGACAAGAGATAGCAATAGTGCAAGGAAGACAGAACATGAAGTCATAGTGGAGAGCAAACTTGGAAAACTCTACAATACTGCTAAGGAAATATATGATAAGCAGAAGAGCGATGCATTCCTTGAAGAATATGCTATTGATACCCTAAGGCTGAATGCTCCTGTTGACGGGGTGGAGATCCAATGCAGCCCTGAAATCTGGCAAACACAAGAAGTTGTTTCTGAACTGCAAAATGCATTAGAAGCGAATATAGCTGCAATAAAATTCGACGGAGATTACTACAGGTTAAACAGTGATGAAAACAATTATTTCGTTGTTGACTTGCCTGTTGATGAATCAGTAAATCTAATATATTCAAGAGATTGGCCAAGCAGGATAGAGGTAGTCCCGGCGGATGACCAGCTGATGATGGCTGAACCAGTAGGAAACCAGCAAGGCCTTGGAGCAATGGGATTCTGCTATGTTCCTTACCATTTTGTCTATGATGTCTATTTCCCAGTCCTGATACAAGTAAGCGATGGTTTTGAAATATTCCAGTTCCCTGTTTCAGTAATAGTAGACAATAATCTTCCAAGAGAAGCGCAATTCTTGAGCATTGCAGAGCCTGAAGAATATGACTTATGTGCATTTGATGCAGGAGAAGTTAAAGTCTCTACATTTGATGTAAACCTAAATCCTGTTGAGGCAGAGATAAGCTTCCAGTGCTTAGATAATTCCTGCAATCTCGGAAGCACGAAAATAAGCGGGAATGGTGCATCATTGACTACAAGCATACCGATCTGCACTAATGGAAAATTAGTGGCAAGAGCTGAAGGCTATATTGATTCAGAAGAGACATTCTCATCAAATTCTGAACTGACAAAAGATATAATATTAGACAGGGAATATGAAATAGACACAAATTTAATGATTAGCGGCAGGGATTCAGGAGAATCAATAGGGATAATTAATTTCAGAAGAGATGACGGGTATACACAGACAGCAGTATTCCCTGGCAATAACAAGGTGAAATTAGCTGAAGGTAATTATGAAATAGATGCGCAAGTTTATGGGGAGTCAGCAATAACTATCCCTGCCTCATCCACCACTCAGTGCGTAGATGCCGCAAGGGGAGGGATATTAGGGATATTCGGAGCGACAGAAGAGGAATGTTTTGATATTGAGATACCTGCCACAACAATAGACTCAGCATTAATTGCCGGAGGGAAATCCTCTACTTACATTTTGGAGAGTGAATTAGCAGAAGGAAGTGCTACAATCAGTTTAAACCAGCTTCCAGTGCCTAATTCCCTGGAACAACTGCAATATAATTATCAATCAGCTGAAAGTGAAAGGGTGGATATAAGTTTCACATGAGAAAAACAATACTTGCAATATTTTGTGCTTTTATAATCATAGCAGGAGCCATGATAGTTACTTCGCAGACTTTTGCTCCTAGCTCAAATTCCCAGAGTTTCACTCCTGCTGAGAATAGGATATCCAGCACAGTTGTTCAGAGGAGCTACTCAACCGGTTCAATCTATGGATCACAAGCATCAACTTATTGGCCTCAGCTCAGCAGCGGCGAGGCATGCAAGGAACGGGAAGATATAGTTATACAGTTATCCCCTGCAGGATGCCAGCCAGCTGTAGTCAGAAGCGATCTATTAGCAGAACAGAATGTTCCTGTTTTCTGCCAACTTGATGCCTTAAAAATAAACCCTCTTATAGATATTGACCAGATCAGGAATATAAGGTTCACGGGAGATTACCCTCCAGGAGTAGTCGGAGTAGGATTCCATCCTGCAAGAGCAGCATTAAGAAGTGAAGACCGATTATTAGGAAGTCCGCTATTAGACAATATAGGATATATTGTAGTGATATTAGAAAAAAATCCTAATGAGGATACTATTCCTGACTCGATTGAATTTGAATTACAGGCACAGATAGAATATGAAGCAGATGATGGCTTTGGTATTGGAAGAAGTGAATTTATTCTGGATGAACAGGCAAATGAGGAAGAATGGCTCACTGAAAGGAATAAGCAGAGCTTCTGGCAAGGAAGATATTTTGTAAGGCTAGAGGAAGCTAATTCAGAGAGAGCGATTGTTTCAATATATCAAGGAGACAGGAAAGTATCTTCTACAACTGTAGAATACAGAAAGAGATCTCCTGAAATATACTTGCCAGGATTATACTGCCAGGCAGGCTTAGAAGTGGAGTTCGCAGGATTTGTATCTCCTGACGCGACTGCCAGAATAAGAGTCGACGATGATATATTTGAAGTGTATGAAGGAAGCAGGTTCTTAGATAAATGCAGTGTTACAAAACTAGATGCAGTGAGTGATTATGAGGGAAGCATCGAGATGATATGCGGAAGCGAGAGATTCACTTTGCAACTAAAACAGGAAGAAATAACTACAGGCACAGAAGTTTATTTAGCAGATGCTGCAGGCTTGATCAATAAAGAAGAGATATGGACAATACAGAACATCACTGATGAAGGCTTTATTATAACTAAAGACGGGCAGGAAAAATCTGCAAGGCTGTTTGAATTAGCTCCTGTAAACAAGGAACTAAAAGATAAGAGCGGTTCAGGAATAGACACAAACTTCAATAATGCGATAGAGAACTATGAGGTCTTGGCTGATGATTTCACTTATGAGAAGGATAAATTAAACCAGAGCTTCACTTTCGGAGAAGTCGGTCTTGCTGAAGCAATCTTATTGGCTGAACAGAACGGCAAACAGGCAACACAAGCCAGATTAATAGAGAAATTCTTGGAACTATATCCTGGCTCTGAACTAAAGTGGAAATTCACACAAGACCTGAGTGCGATCTATAAGAAAGATACAAGCTTGGCAGGAAAGACTGTGAATCTTGATAACAAAGTAACAAGCATCAGCCTATTAGATTTTGATATTCCTGAGAGCAAGCAGAGCGCAACATTTGATTGGGGAACTAAGAATACTAATTTAGCGATTGAGTCAGGAGACAGTTATGAGGCAGACGGAATAGGAAAAATAACCCTGTCCAGGGTGATTGACGAGAATAGTGTTGATGTTAGTTATGTCTGTGCAAATGAGAATCTTAATCCAGGTTCAGAAAGATTGACAATAGGCGGGAATAATCCAGTTATCTGTGGGGAAGTCCTTACCTTGAGGGATGTGAATGAGCAGCAGCAGGCAATAATCAGGTTATGGCCACAGACGCGCGGCACTGAAACAAGGACTAACTTTACTGTTGGAATAGGAATAGAGAAGAGAAATATCCAATTGAATCCTGATAAAGCTGAAGAGAAAATAGATAATTTGAATGAATCGATAAAGAGATGGGAATCTATTTCTGACGGGATGAAAGATGTAGTTACAGGACTTAAAGGGGCTTGTTTTGCCACTGCAGGAGCTTTGACAGTAAAGAATTTCTTCGGAGGGCTGAGCGGAGAAGGCCTAGCAAGACAGAAAGTAATGGGCGGATACTGGTCAAACCAATGTGATTTAGAGGTTGGGCAAGGAAATTACCCTACTCCAGATGCATGTTATTTAGCTCATTCTGATGAGATAGAGCAGGATGTTAATGATATGCATAATGCTTTGGACTCAGTGAACGAAAGGATCAAGGCAATAGAGCAGAACCATAAGAGCTCTTCAGGCGGCGGACTTGCTGATATATTCGGGGAGACAAGGATTGATACTAAGGGAGCTACAAATGACCTTGTTAATCAGGAATTATTACCTAAACATGGAGATTATGTGTTAGAAAATGGGGAAACAGTAGATGAATTCTTTAGTGATGCAAATTATAACACTGGTGATTATCAATATGACCAGGTCAGGGACTTATTGTTAAATATAGAGCTTAATGAATCCAGCGCTTCACCTAGAGTAAAAGAAGTTGCTAAACATAGCATTTCAGATACTGCTGATATTATCGAGAGCAATAAAATTCTAAGTAAGAGAATAAAAACAGAAAAAGAAGCCCAAAGAGAAGGGATGCCTGATCCATCTCTGCAGACTTTAGAACCGTTAGGAGCAGAGGGAAAGCAGAGGATTCCATTATATTTGACTGTCGGTTCAACTGAGAATGTTGCTAATCAAAATGACAAGTCTGCTTTAATTAGCACTGAAAGCGAGTATGTCGCTACTGTCCCTATAGTGGGCGAGAGAGTTGGAGATGTTGAAATAGACCAGGGAGTTGCAGTGCTAGGATTGAGCAAGAATCCAGAAGGAGATGTTTATGATATTGATGCTGTTTACCAGAGGGATTCAGCAGGGAACTTGCAACAAGTCCCAGTAGATCTGAATGAGTTCAGAAGGCAGTATTTGATAGGAACAATAAGAGAGTCGCAGAGCACTAGCTATAATAATAAGTATCTTAATCCTGAACTAAGATATTATGAGACAGAGCCCTACAAAGGTTTCCCTGCTATAGTTCCATTTGACCTTCAGAATGGATGGTATGCAGCAACAGAGCAGACTTTACCAGTATTAGGGAATAAGGCGAGTTTTGACGCAAGCGGAAGGCCTGCCAGTTTCTGGGTTTGCAATGTTGGAGAAGATGGGAGAGAGCAGTTTTTCCAGAACCGAGGCGGAGACATTTGCCAGTTAATAAATATCAATACCGGACAGCCTTACAACCAGTTCCCTGGATTAACTGAACCAGAGGCCAGGGCAAGAATAAACCAGGCTATACAAGCTTTACAGGATGCAACAAGACAATACGGGGAAGGAAGGAATTCTGCAAGAATTAATGGGCAGGATGTTCCTGTAGGAAGGCCGGCAGCCAACATCCCTGGAACGCAATGCCAGGACTTCATGTCCCCTAAAGATTGTGCTATGATATATAATGTATGCGATCCAGTAATATGTCCTTCGTCTAGATGTGATTTCGGGGGAAATTATCCTGTTGCTGATGTTATTCAGACAGGCATAGTGGGAAGCGCATTATTATGCTTGCCTAATTCAGTCGCTTTTGGAGGAGATGTTTATGTTCCAGTCTGCTTAACAGGAATACAAGCAGGAATTGACGGTTATGTCTCAATATTGAAAGCACACCAGCAATGCTTACAGGAAAATTTAGATACTGGACAGACAGTCGGAATATGCGACGCAATTACTTCGGTGTATATGTGTGAGTTCTTCTGGAGGCAGGCAGCTCCATTAGCAGATGTAGCTGTCCCTAAGTTGTTTGAAATAGCGACAGGGCAGGCTAATGCAAGAGGCGGAGGTGAATATCTGACTGTGCAGAACGCGTGGGCAAATACGCAAGGATCTATTGATTTCTTCACTCAGCAATATGCAGTTAATTCACTGGAGGCTTTCCAGGCAAGATCAACAGCAGAGGCAGGAAGCCAGTTCTGCCAGGCATTTATCTCTGCTAAGGGACCTGAATCATTTGAGACATTGATAGAGCCAGATTCACCTCCTCAATATCACGCATGGTTTGATGCGATACCTTTCAATGATGCGACAATACCTGCAACATCACAATACAAAGTATTCTATCATATCTTTGCAGGAAATGATAAGGGATCTTACTTCAATGTTTACCTGAAGAGTCCTGACCAGGGATCTTATTATGCTGTTTCTCCAACTGCACAAGTTGCTTCAGGATATGTGCAGAGAGGAGACTCTGTTACTGATACAGTTGATTTTACAGCTCCGCAAGGCTATAAAGAGCTATGCGTAAGAGTAGATGGAAAAGAAGAATGCGGATTCAAGCAGGTCACCACGAGCTTTGCTTTAGATGCTATTAGGGACGGATTTGTCAGTGAAGAGATAGAAAATTCTAACATTAAATCTCAGCAGGAATGTGTTTCAGGAAGCACTAACCCTTCTGCCTTATTGAATGTGAATCCCCAGTCAGCTTTAGAGGAGGCTGTAAATCCTGAAGTCTATAATAGGGGAGTTGTGAGAATATGCGCCTCAAGGAATCCTGGAAGCTCTACTGATCCAACTAGATTTAGTGATGTTGGCTATTGCGGAGATGAGAGTGTGAGATGCTGGCTTGACAAAGAGAGCGTAAATAATGCGCTTAGCGAAAATGTTAACATAAATGAAGGCATAAAGAACAAGACATTGTCAGAAATCTCTCAGAATGATATCAGCAATCTGATAGACAGCGGGGAGATATATCCAGAAGATTACGTTAGTGCGAGGATAAAGGAGATAAAAGACTTGCCAGTGAATGAAGCTAACTTAGCTGACAGAATAAACTTAGTCAACGAAGTCCTTAGGAAGACATTATTCAACTACCAGAAGGCTGAATTAACATTGATCAAGGCAAGGATGTACAAGAGAATTGTTGAAAATAAAATATCAGTAACTGTAGGGCCTATTGAGACTCCTGTTAAACAGCCTGAGGCTCAGCCTGAACCTATAGATAATGTTCCAGAGGCTAGCTATGAATGGAGAAAGAGTGTTTTAGGCAGCCCAATCAATAATGTTGATGATTATGAATTGTTTGCAAATGGAGTGAGGACTTACATCTATGTTAGAATAGCCCCTTCTTCTGAGGGCACTATCACGAGTTTCCAATATTTCAAAGACGGGGTGAGGCATAGATTAGGGAATTTGAATGAAGATAGAACTGAGGTTGTTTTTACTATTGAAAGTTATAATGATCTTGGATTAAGCGATGACACTGTTAAGGCTCTTGATTATTTGAAGAAGCATCCGGAGTTTGTTTTGCCTGAAAGAGATATCGAAGTAAATGAGAACGAAACTTATGTTTTGGTTTATGGCGATCATCCTATCGAGGGAAATACTAAGGGAGCCTACAATATGTATAACTCTGATGATGAGTTTGTTAAAATCTTTATAGAAGATGAGACTTCTCAAGTCTTTATTATTTTAGATAATGGATCTTCAAAGAATGTGGGGAGCGCTAGCTGTGTAGAAAATTTTGATGGATTGTGCAGAAAATTCTCATTCGAAATCGTCTCTGATTTTGATCTAGATATCCCTACTTCTATAATCTCAGATTTAGAAAATTTAAGAGATAGAGAAGTTGAAGTAGATATAACAACTGGAGAAGTAAATTTTGATTAAAGTTATCTGAATTCAACTTGGCCTATGTTTTGATCTTTAGGAATTGGTTTAGGCTTAGGTGTTGGAGGTACTCGAGAATTAAAATCTGCCCAACTTACTTCTTTAGGCTTATAAGCGAACTTACCATTTAAATCCAAGGTTATAGCTCCGGTTTTCATATCGAAGACTTTGATTGGTCCATCTTTAGGTATAAAAGCGAAGTCAAGAGTGCTATCCTCACAATCTTCTGAGACAGGAGTATAGAATTCACTTCCTTCAATAGTTATGGTTTCTATATTAAACTTAAAATCATTCTGAGAGGTATAGATAAGTGCACGCGAAACATCCTTTACATCAAAGGATGTAACCTTCGCCCTTACAGCATATCTTCCCTCTGTTGAAAATTCCGCCCTCTGCACAGGTTTTCCATCTGCTCTCAATAACTTTGTTGGAATATATACCCTTTCAGATTCAGGAGCTAGTGCTTTTGCAGTATCATCAGCTCTTATGCGTAGATCTTCATATTTTATTAGAGCGAAACTAAGCTCATTTGTTTTAGCTGCAGGATTGTCTATTTTAGCATATCTTTCTCCGTTTAAAACGACTTCTTCTAATTCATACTTAGAATCTTTATGTGTAACTCTTCTAAGTTCATCTCCACTTATAAATTCAGAAGTATCAAGAGTTACAGGGCTTCTCTGATAATTGGTTTTAGTAACCATATAACCCTCTTTAGCACATCCAGTTAATCCTCCAGCTAAAGTAGCTGAAGCAAGTAATGTCGCTAATGTCTTTTTCATAGGAATGTTATAGAATAGCTCTTTATAAATTTTATTGCCAAGTTGTAATTATCTTGTGGTAACAAAAAAGGGATATGTTGTATTTGGTATACTTCGATTAATATAGCCTGCTAGGAATTTATGAATGTAACTTTGCGATCCGATAACAAATAAATTTCCCTTGGAATGATTCTGTAGAGCAAGGTATTATTTGAGTTCATTGTTCTTGAAACCACATAGTTATGATTTTTTTATCAGACTCTTCTAAATATTTGCTTTTGCCATTATATGAAATAAATCGTTCAAAATCATCTAGCCTTATTTCTATCTGACTTTTACAGATGTCTCCAAATTCCTCCTTTAATATATTAAGTTCTCTATTAATATTTTCTTCACTCCATGCCCTATATTTTCCCCTTTCAATGTCGGAATATTCACTATCTGATTCTTTTATAAGTATTAGACCAAATAATACTCTGCAGTTATAATCAATCTGACTCTCGTGTAACTTATTTGATTGAACATATATATTAGATAAGGAGAGCAAGATGAGGATTGTTGTGATTACAGCTGCAACTATAATCAGGGCAGCCTTAGATCTTGGTTGGTCATAAGTTTGATAGACAATTATTGTTAGTACTACTAGCACGATTAGAAACATTAAATATTCACCTATTGGGCCGAACATATCATGGTTTTTAATAATAAGATTTCCAGGTCTGTAGGATTTATCATGTGTTGTTGCAACCCATGAGAATATTGCTATTGAAATGAATGAGGATATTAGCGCAACATTGGTTCTTTTAATGGGCCTTATTTTTCTACCAATTAAGAATAATCCTGTCATAGGTGCCAGGGAAGAAGCTAATGCAATCAGAGTTACAGAACTTAGTCCTCTAAGATATAATGTTGTTGGCGAGATATATTGCTGAATTGCATATATATCTCGAGAGGAAAGTAGGATCCCGAGAGACAGATGGATTACTGAAAAGATAAATATAGCTAAAACAACTTTTGTTCTTAAATCCTCTTTCTCCATATTATAACCTTAGATTCTTTTATTTTTTATATCTATTTAATTTTTCTTTAAATCTTATATGCGGGGACTAGGATTCGAACCTAGGTAGGCACTAAGCACACGGGAGCCTAAATCCCGCCCGTTTGACCGCTCCGGCATCCCCGCCTGTATGAGAGAATAGTCTTCCTTCTTAAAGGATATACCATAATATTCCTTTTTATAGGTTTTGTGTGCCCATTTATCTTTGTTTACTTTGATCTCTAGGCTATCAGATAGTAGAATAAGTTCCTTCCAAAGAATTTTATTTGTTGTCGGGAGTCCATAGCCTCATTTGCTCTTCTCTCCCTCTGTTTCCATTGTTCCCGTAAGAGCGGTAATCTATCCCTAATTCTTTCAATCTTAATTCTGCCATTGATTTGTGGACTATCCCTGCCCATGCTAGTTTTTTCTTCATTCTGTCTTTTTTCACACCTTTTATTTGATGCCTTACGAAATCTTCAGGCAATAGAATCAGTCTTGCACAGTATTCTGCTATTCTTTCTTCCCATAGGCTATTTGTGCAGCTTCGCCATTCGTAGTCGTATACTCTCGTTCCGGTTCCTTGATAAATTATTGCGTGTCCTAGCTCATGGGCCAAACCTTCTCTCATTTGCTCTTTTGTTCTATATTTTATATCTGCAGTCCACCTGCCTTTTCCAGCCCACTCTTCTTGTATGCTAGTTTTGTATAAATGAGCTGATCTTCTTCCAGTTGTGTAGAAAGTTCCTATATTAAGTCTGAGGAATCTGGCGATAGATTCTAAATCTACGGTCAAGTCCTCTCTTTTAGAATCGGATTTTTCAATTATTCTTCCTGATCTACTTTCTATAGCTGTTACTAAACTATCTGTTTTTTCATCTCCCAGTAAATAGTCTGCCCACACTTGCCACCTTGTTGTTCCTTCTTTTCTGTCTTTTCTTTCTTCTTCAATGAGTTGTTGTTTAGTTAAGTTCCATTTCCTTTCCATAGGAATTCTTGTCATGGAAATTCAATTAGAGAATTCGTTTTAAAGTTATTGTTTATTTAGATTTCTTGCTTTCAGCTTCTTTGGCTTTCAGCTTGTCTTCTATTCCTAGCCTATCAATAAGTTCCTTGTATCTATTTCGGATTGTTACTTCTGTTATCCCTGCAACATCAGCGACTTCCCTTTGTGTCTTTTTTTCGTCGTTCATCAAGGCGGCAACGTACAAAGCTGCAGCAGCAATTCCTGCCGGACCTCTACCTGAAGTCAATTCAGAGATATCTGCTTTTTTGAGTATTTTCAAAGCTTCATTCTGTGATCTAGGAGATAGATGTAAGATAGAAGAGAACCTTGAGATGTAATCTTTTGGAGAGGAAGGCTTTACTTTTATTCCAAGTTTTCTTATTATGAACCTGTAAGTCCTTCCGATCTCTTTTCTCGGGACGTCTGAAGCTGCTGCGATCTCGTCCAGTGTCCTAGGAATATTGTAAGACCTGCAAGCTGCATAGATACAGGCTGCGATGACTGATTCCATAGATCTACCCCTGACTAATCCTCTCTGCAATACGAAATTGTAGACTCTTGCCGCTTCATCCCTTACAACAGAAGGCAAGTTCAAGAAGGATGAAACTCTCCTAAGCTCGGCCATTGCCAATCTTAAATTCCTTTCAATAGAAGTTGAGACTCTTTCCTGCCATTTTTTAAGCCTTAGGAATTTTCTTGTCTGTCCTGATTCTAATCTATAAATATCTGAGATTTCTCCGACGTTAGTAGTCAGGCCCTTATCGAATTTTTGTATAGACATAGGCGCTCCGCCTCTGCCTTTTTTATCATTCTTATCGAACTGGCCGCCTGCGTCCTGGCCTGTATCGACCATTTTTTCTTCAATTAATAGACCGCATTCATTACAGACAACTTCGCCTCTTTGATCATCGTATGTAAGATCTATGCTACCGCATTCAGGGCATCTTTTTATGTGACTCATTGTTAAAGGAAAGATTTAAAAAGGAAAAGCTGTGAAGAGTATTTAAATGTTTCGTCTAATTCCCTCAATAAAATATAAATACTGGGATAAACTTGATATATTTCGTGGTTAGACGAGATTACTTAAGCTTACAGGAGCACAGACTTACTGCATCTAGTGTTTTAGGTGTTTTTAATACTATTCCTGAATTATATGAATCTCACCCCCATACACCTTTAGGGATTCTGGAAGAAACCATTTCTGTTGAAGAATGCGATAATGAAAGGAAGAAAATAAAGGCACTAGGCGGTTGTGGAGTGCATCCAGGATACTGGGAAATGGAAGGAATTTGTGGAACTATGGAACTAGCGAGACTTTGTTTAGTTAGAGAAGGCAATGGCGGGATTAGCTATGGGGAAACATTGCACGATCCTAAATTGATCAGAATAAATGCTATAGGTATTGCGGCAAGTTTATATGATAAGATGGAAAGAAAATTCCATTATCAAAGAGAACCTCTGAGGATAGCTAGAGACTTACTTTTTCCTCCAACTAATATAATAATCAGCGATCAAGGGGTAATAAAACCAGTCTATAGCAGAAGGCCAAAGGTAGCTTAATTATTCTTTAACAAGAACAGCGTTTATAGTCCCTTCTCTTGAAGGCCTGTTTGTTATTCTGGCTTTTCCTAAAGTTGTCTGGATTATTGAGCCTTTCATCAACCTGTTCTGCCTTGCTAAGAAAGTGTTTTGGGGAGTCTCAAGGACGTTCTTTATCTCAGCTTTTTTTGATTTTCCGTTTTCCATTACATTGACTTCATCGGATTTTAGAAGGAAAGTCTTCACATTTGCGCCTCTTCCCCTTACTTGCTTCCTTTTTGTCTCTCCAAGTACGACGACCATTTCCTGCCCTTTTCTTTCATAGGATTTTTTCTTTCTATGCGAGTGGTATTTTCCACCTGTCAATTTTCTTCCTTTATTCATGCTTTACTTTCAGAGATTTGGTTTATAAACGTTGTGATTAGCAGAATTTAAATAATAAATAGAAATGATAGAACTATGATAAAGAAAGATTGCATAAGACGCGGAATAGGCAATACGAGAAAAGGCATCGAAGATTTGGTGCAAACAGTTCTTCCTAAACCTGCTTAATTAAAATTCGTTTTAATATTATATTCCACAAATACAAAATGTTTAAATACTGTAATTATGAAGGTGAGTAATGGCAAACGGAATTGAAAGACCACTTGATCTTCTAAATGCTTCAAAAGGCAAAGAAGTGATTGTGCAATTGAAAAACGATAGACAGTTCGTTGGTGTACTAAAGGCATTTGATATCCATATCAACATAGTCCTTGAAAGCACTAAAGAAATGCATGACGGAGAAGTCAGAAAGAACTTAGGTTTGACTTTCCTGAGAGGAGATACAATAATCTTTATCTCACCTGCATCATCTAATTGATTTTCTATAAACTAATTTTATCTAGGTCGTTAGGTATAGATGAGTCTTTGAAGATCTTTTTACATTGTTCAAGCAAAGGTTTAGTGTTATGCTCGTATCTTTGAGATATATGGACTAGAAGGAGCTTTTTCGAATTTGATTTTTTGGCTATTGTAGCAGCGTCAATTGATGTAAGATGCTTGTACTCCTTAGCCTTTTCCTTCTCTTCTGCGGAGAAGCTTGATTCACAAATCAATATATCTGAATCCCTGGCTATTTTTATTGTATTAGCATTCATTCCTGTATCGAGAATAAAAGTAATTTTCTTTCCATTTTCTAAATAGGTCAAGTCTTTTGATCTTATCTTTTTATTTTCAATAATTATGTCCTTACCTTCTGCTAATTCTTTTATCAGAGGAGAATTAGGCAGTTTTAATTTTTTTAATTTATCCTTATCTATCCTTGACTTGTCCTTTAAGGAGAAGGAATAAGCATTTGTCGCAGTTCCGTGAGACATTGCCATGCTTTCTATGACAAAATCCTCTTCAGTTATCTTTCCTGTTGAGATCTCTTTAACCTCGAAATCTATCTTGAACCTGCCGTAAACCTTCTGTAATAGATTTAATTTTTCTTTTGTTCCTTTAGGACCATAGATAAATAATTTTTTTTGATATTCTGACATCGCTAATGTTTCTAGCAAGCCTGTAATTCCTAAAGTATGGTCTCCGTGCCAATGGGTTATCAATAATTTCGTTAGTTTACAAGGGCTTATTTTTGCTTTTTTGAACTGCCTTTGTATTCCCTCACCGCAATCTACCAATATATTCTCATCAGCATAGCTAAGTAAAATGCCTGTATGATTCCTTTTTACAGTTGGTGTTGAAGTTCCAGTCCCTAAAAAGGTAATTTCTATTTTTTCTGCCATATTTAGTACAATGAAAAATTGTTTAAATACGTTATGAATTGTATTTTATAGAGTAATTAATTTTAAATACAAGATCGAGTGATTTTTATTATGAAAAGAGGACTGGTTTATTTTGTTGTAACTTCTTTATTGGTAGTGTCATTGTTTGCATTCAGTGTTGATGCAAAACCTAATAGGATAGGATTAAACAATGCTGAAGGATTAAGAGCTGATTTTGCTATTTATGCAGGAAGCGGAACTTGGGAGCCTAGCATCTTAGCTTTTGAGAATTTTCTTGAATGGAAAGGGCTTACTTATGAAAGGATTGATAAGAATACTTTGAATAGGGGAAACCTTGCAGGCAATTATAATGGGCTATTCATGCCTGGAGGCTGGGCTGGAGATTATAATAGGGACATTAAGAATTCCGGTGATCAGGAGATAAGAGAATTTATTGCTTCTGGTGGAGCTTACATTGGAATGAGCGCAGGAGCCTTCTATGCATGTGATGTCACAATATGGGAAGGCGATCATCTTGACTATCCTTCTGATCTTTTCAATGGAGATTGCATTGGACCTATTGAAGAGATAGCTCCATGGCCTGAGTATACTATGACTACTATGGATATCAATAATGCTCTGCCTCAGAATACTTATGAACCTGATACCAGAGATGTTTTGTATTACGGGGAGCCTTACTTTATAGCTCATCCAGGGCAAGAGTTCCAGACATTTGCTTCTTGGATAGTTCCAACTGATCCTGTAGCTGATGATAAACCTGGAATAATTGGTTTTGATTATGGTAATGGAAGGGTTTTATTGGTAGGCCCTCATCCTGAAATAGAGGAAGACAGCGTTAGAGATGGAAATGATTTTGGAGAGGAATTAAGTGACGGGCCTGATGGAAGTGACTGGCCTTTTCTTTGGACAGCTGTCGATTGGATTTTGAACGAGCCGATAAGCCAGCCTCCTGGAGCAGCTTTGCCTCAATGTTCTAACGGATTGGATGATGATAATGATGGATTGATTGACTTGATTGATGGAGGATGTGAGAATGCTAACGATAATGATGAAATAGATGAAGTGATAATACTTGTAGAGTGTGAAGACGGATTAGATAATGATAATGATAGTTTTATTGATTTTGCTGATCCTGGATGTACTGATTCTAGCGATGATGATGAAACAGATGTGACAATACCCGTTGAATTATTCTTTGATGACTTTAATTCAGGGCTAGGAAATTGGAATTTACAAACTGTAGAGAATAACTGGAGAGCTGTTTCTAACTATGCTGAGGCTCAGCCGAGGAACACAAATGAGCCTGCAAGCACAATGGAAATAATTATTGATGCTTCAGGATTTAATAGTTTTGAATTGGATTATGATAGACGACTTGTAGGATTAGATGTTGGGGATGAATTTAAGGCATTATGGTTTGATGGCAATTCCTGGCAAGTGCTAGAGCAGACTGGATCTGATGGAGAGAATAATGCTAATTTTGTATCTAAAAGTTATTCATTGAATGGAAATGGAAATGTAAGGCTGAAATTCGAATGTACTGCGGGAGCCGTGAGCGAGTACTGCAGAGTTGATAATGTTAGAGTAGTTGGGGACTGAAAGAGTATTTTATGACTTGTTATTAGATTGATTTTTTATGATATTTCTCTGTATGTATAAATATGTATATTTCTGTATGGAGAAAGCTTTAAAACACTAATAGGCCTAGAATATCAATGAAGAAAAAGAAGGTGACGCTCAGTATAGAGTCTAAGACATATGATGATTTCAAGAAATACTGTGATTCTAATGCCATAATGCTTTCTAAGAAGATTGAGTTGTTCATGAAGGATGTTCTAAACGATAAAAAACTAAAGATTGTGATGTTTCTCTTTATGGGAATATTCATGATGCAATTTGCCAGCGCAGTTACTATTTTTAGCGATGGGTTTGAAGATGGAGATATTAGTGACTGGCTTCCCTCTGGAAGTATTAATCAATGGCATCCTCATTTGAGCGGTACTCCTAGTGGATCAACTAATCCAATTTCCTTTGATGGCAGTTATAGTTTATTGGCTAATGGCACTTCTACAATTGAAGAATTTGTAAGGAAACAAGTCAATACTGAAGGGTATAGGAATATTAACTTTAGTTTTTATGCCTTGACTCAAGGTCTTGATCCTGCAGATTGGTTTGCTGTTTATTTTTTAAATGGGACTACATGGGTTGAGTTAATGAGAATTGATGATATTAATTCATATACTCTATATAGCTTTAATCTTTCCTCTTATTCATCTTATGTTGAGAATAATGAAAGCTTAATAGTGAGATTTGGATGCAGTAGCTTAAATGCAATCGAGTGGTGCAGTATCGATAACGTATCCATAACAGGAGATTTGATTCCTATTCCAGACACAACCCCTCCAACAGTGAATCTACTTGATCCTTCAAATGGAACAACTTCAAAAGAAGATACTGTGTATTTTTCAGCTGATTTTACAGATGATGTCAATGTGACCAACGCTACGCTTTTGATTTGGAATTCAACAGGACTAGTTGGAAGCAATTTCACTGTTTTAGGAAATTCAAGCATATCTGCCAATCTTTCTTTTGCATTCCCAAGAGAAGATACTTATCATTGGAATTATTTGGCTTATGATAGTTCAGGGAATTCAGCATTTTCATCTAATAATTTCACTATAACTTATGATGATGGATTTTTGTATTTTGATGATTTTGAAGATGCTAATCTTAATGAATGGACTGTTGTGATTAACGGCACTAGTGGCATTCACCCTTGGACTGCACACACTTTCGGATTTGCATATGAAGGATTATATCACGCACATGGCTTTCCAGATTCCTTAGCTGAACCGGCTACTTCAATGAATATTACAATTAGTACATTTAATTATAGTTCAATACAAGTTAGTTATTATAGATGGATTAATGTCACCACAGCAGGAGAATTCAAAGCATTATGGTTTGATGGCTCTAATTGGAATATACTTGAGGAAACAGGAGATAACGCAGTTGATGATGGATCACATATATTTAGGAATTTCTCCCTTCCTTCCTTCGCTTCTAATAATCTGAACTTCCAATTGAAGTTTGAATGTACTGCCTTAAATAATAATTTTTGCACATTCGATAATCTAGGAGTGGCTGGAACTCAAGGAGTGATCCCAGATACTATATTTCCGAATATTCAAATTGAATATCCTCAAAATATTTCTTACAATTCGATTATTACCGAATTAAACTATACAGTCTCGGACGATATTGCTTTAGATTCCTGTTGGTATTCATTAGATAATGGGGCGAATAATGCCAGTATTATTTGCGGGAATAATGTAACTGGAATTTTAAGTAATGAAGGAAGCAATACCTGGACAGTCTGGGCTAACGATACTTCTGGAAATGAAAATAGCTCGTCTGTGATTTTCTTTGTTGATTCATCAGCTCCTGTATTTTCTAACTTTAATGAGAACCCTTCTAACGGAAGCTCTTACTTACAAGGAGCTGATTATGAGTTCAATATCACAATAACTGAAGATAATATTGATTCAGCCGGAATAGAATTTGATGGAGTCAATTATTCTGTCAATAATATTGGAGATATTTATACTTTCTCAATCAATGATCTATCGACTGGAGATTATTCCTATTATTGGTGGGCGAATGATACACTAGGAAATTATAACGTGAGCGGAACAAGAGTTTACTCTATATCTCAAGCAGACCCTAATGTTGAACTGAGGTTAAATGGCCTACAATCAGATTTAGAGTTGACTTATGGAAATCCAGTCAATGCAAGTGTTAGCTCGTCAATTCCAGGATTTACATTGTTCAGGGATTCAGTAGATATAACAGGCGAGAATTCTCAGAACATTATTTTAGGAGCTGGATATTACAATTATACAGCATATTTAGATGGTAATGAAAACTATACTTCTTCAAGTGAGACATGGTTTGTCAATATAACTAAATCAATAAGCTCATGTTCAATATTCAGCAACTCACCTGTCAATTATCCTAATCCAGTAAATGTTACTGCAAATTGTGATAATCCTGAAGCTGCAGCTGAATTATTCCGGGAGGGAGTAAATGTTAATAGTGAAAACGGGCAAGAAATAATTTTAGGGGCAGGTAGCTACACATATTTAGTTAATGTTTCTGAGAGCCAGAACTATACTTCTGCAGAAGATTCAATCAATGTGGTAGTAAACAAAGGGGCAGCTGAGCTTGCATTCTTATTGAATGGATCTAGTAATGATCTTGATCTAGTTTATGGGGAATTTGTAAATGCTTCCGTAAGTTCATCAACTAATGACCTAAAGATATTGAGAAATGGAATCGACGTGACAAGTGAGAATAATGAGAATATAATTTTAGGTGCTAATTACTACAACTATACTGCCACATCAATAGAAAATGAGAATTATAGCTCATCAAGTATCTCTAGATTTGTCAATATAACTAAAGCACAGAGTGAAATAGATTTATTCCTGAATGGAACTGAAGGAAATATCACTTTAACACAAGGCGAATCAATCTACCTGAATTCTACCTTGACAGCGGGAGAAGGGATTATTGAGTTATATTTAGATGGCAATCTGATAAATTCAGGCAACCCTCTAAGCAACTTGACACAGTTTGATAATATTGGGACATTCAATATAACGGCTTTATATCCAGAGACTCAGAATTATACTTCTTCAAGCGAGACATGGTTTGTGGAGGTAACAGTTGCTCCAGATGTTTCTAATCCTAGTGTATTTGACTTGATCCCCACTCAAGGAGCAATTTATGAGATTAATGATACAATAGAAATAGCTGCAAATATATCTGATGATACTTCAATAGATGAAGCTTTGATAAATATTAATCTGCCTAACGGTAGCACCGAAAGCTTAACCTTAAACAATGCTGGAAATAATAAATATAATGTTTCTTATAAGATAACCTCATTAGGACAGTACAATATCAGTTATTTTGCTAATGATACATCCGGTAACATAAATAATTCTGAGATGACCTTATTTAATTCAGTAGATACAATAGCACCATTTATAGAAATAATATCTCCATTGAATTCAACATATTTCACTAATACTATAATAGTAAATATATCTACTTCTGATAATGTTGGAATTGATTCGATCTGGTTCTTTAACGGGACAGATAATGTGACATATACAAATGAGATCAATCATGCTTTTGCTAATGGAAGCCATGAATTGATAGCCTATACCAATGATACGTCAGGAAATGTTAATTCAACTAGAGTTGTCTTTAGTATAGATACTTTCTCTAATTCAGACCCTTCAGTAGCACTTAATTCTCCAGAAAACGGATCTGTCACAGGTATAGATAATGTATTACTAAATGCGACAGTATTTGATAATGACTCTGATAATTTGACTGCCTGGATTTATGGGAACGACCAATTACTCAATGTGTTTGAGAATATAACTAGCGGAACAAAAATTACTTACAACTGGACTTCTTTAGCTAATGGTGATTATAACTGGTCTGTGATAGTTAGCGACGGAATAGTTAACACGACTGAATATGGGTTATTTAGCGTAAACGTGCCTGGAACAGCACCTATTATAGATATAATATATCCATCAATCTACTCCACTTATGGAAATTTGACTATTCCATTGAACTTTAGTGTTACTTCTGATGAGCTTGACTCGTGCTGGTATAAATTAGATAATGGAAACGATGTGATCATAAACAATTGCTCCAACACAAGCTTAACAGTTCTAACAAATGGGGAGTATGAATTAATAGTCTATGCTAATGAAAGCATACAGGGCTTAGAAGGAAGCGATAATGTGACTTTCTTTGTGCTAGAGGACAAACCTACAATCCATTTACTAAATCCCTCGCATAATCATTATAGCAACAGTTCTGAGATGAATTTTACCTATATTCCAACATTCAATAATTTAGACAGCTGCAATTTATATGGAGATTTCAATGGGAATTATTCTTTAGTACAGAATGATACTTCTATAAATTCAGGAGAAGAGAATGGATTCACGTTGACTAATTTAACTGAAGGAAACTACAATTGGGCTATTGAATGCATATCAGGAGATAATTCATCAATAACAGGAAACAGAAGCTTGATAGTTGATGTAACTGCTCCAAATGTAAGTCTTGCAAATAATGTTCCTACTGTAACATCCTCAAACATAAACTTCCAATATTCAATATCTGACCTGAGCCCTACAACCTGTACATTCTATGTAAATGCTACATCAAGCGGCAATATTATCTTTAACAATATAACACAGCAATGCAATAATATAGTGTTGAACTTTGATGTTCCAATTGCCAGTGCAGGTAATTACGAATCTGTGCTAGAAGCAGAGGATGAAGCAGGAAATATTGAGAGGCATGAATATACTATAAACGTTATTACTTCTTCTGATAATCCAGGAGGAGGCTCTCCGACAGTTATTGAACATATTACAGCATTAAATATTTCAGATGTGCAGGATTTAGAATTAAGAAGAGGGCAGAGCGATATATTCTCTTTAGATGTTATTAATTCAGGGAATGTTTTCCTTAACTCCTGCAGGACAAGAGTAATAGGTGATATGGCTAATTGGATATCAAACAGGCAAACAGAATCCTTAAGCCCCGGAGAGAGAGCTGAATATTTCTTCAACATAAATGTCCCTTTAAATGCTGATCCTGGGATTCACAGTTCTGATATTGTTATTGACTGTGATGAATATTCTGCAATGGCAAGGCTTAATGTAGAAGTTGTAACAGGAGATTTTGAGATGTTTGTACTAAGCTCAAGAAGAGCAGGAACTAATTTAGTCACTTCATACACTCTGGAGGAATTTAGCGGAAGAGACCAGGAGATAACAATTGATTATTCATTCATTAATCCTGATAATATAACCACTTATTCCGGGCAGGAAGTAGTGCAGCTGCCAGCGGGAGAAATGATCGAGAGAGATTTAGAGTTTGAACTGCCTAAGGATTCAATCGGGAACTTTAGATTAGTATTAGAAGTATCTAACGGCCTGAAAGAAAGTGTGATTGAGCAGAGAGTGTTCCTTTCAAATACAGGAATCACAGGCTTAGCTATTTCCGACGAGAACGCAAGAACTTTGTCTTGGTTCGCAGGATTTGTCTTTGTCCTAGTTATGGGGTATTTAGTGATGAAATTTTTAACAAGCTATCACAGGAGAAACTCTTTGAGTCCTGGAAGAGAGTTCATAAAGATGGATCTCAAACCTAGACATGACGACAATAGCGTCCTGGTCAGCCTTAGCAAAGACCGGGCAAAATTCAGGCAAGGATATCTTTAAATACGGAAAATTTTTGGTTGATTAGTAAGAAAGGCCTCGTAGCTCAGCCTGGATAGAGCATCAGACTTCTAATCTGAGGGTCGCAGGTTCAAATCCTGTCGAGGCCGTTAGTAAATCTTTCAGATTTACTCTCGGGAAGCATTTACTAAATCCTTCGGATTTACTTACTAAATCTTTTTAAGGGCTTTAATTCTTAGGATTATACGCGCGGGTAGCCAAGAGGTAAGGCAGAAGCCTGCAGAGCTTCCATGCGGGGGTTCGAATCCCTCCCCGCGCTTACAACTTTCTTAGAAAGAAAGTTCTAGGAGTCAAGAAACTTATTTTGGAGCTTCGCCCTTATTTAGTTTATTTCTATTTCTGAGCCTTTCCTCGCTTCATTAACTTCAGAATTCTTTAGTTACCCTAAAACCTGCACTATCGAGATCAATATCTAGCTTTATTTCCCATCCGTCTAAATTAAAGTTAGTGTACCTTTTCACTTCTTTGTCTATTTTTTTAGCAGTTTGGACAGGCTTATAAAGGACATCACCAGGCTCTAAGTGCTTGAAATAGAATTCATCAGCTATCACATATATTGCTTCTTCAAGTGAAGGAGTTCCTGGAGTTTTTTCATGATTGTAAGAAAGATTGGTTACTTCAGGCCGTTGACTCCAATCAAAATAAGCTATTTCATCGTAAGGTTCGGGCTTTGGAGGCTCTTGCCAATTCGGGCGAAGCCTTCTTTGAAGATCATTGGCAGAAACATAGCTTTCACGCTTAAGCGGAGAATAACATCCAGAAAGAACGATTGCTGTCAAAGGCAAAGTTAGGTATTTTGCAACTTGTCGCATTCTGGAAATATTTATCCCAAATCTAGTTTAATAACTTATATTATCACTGGATTAGGATAGCAAATGTAGTGCCTAATAACTTATTCGTAGTGGTTAATGTAGTGGATAAGAAAGACTTATAAATTATATTAGGCACTACTTAATATGTTCATAGTCAAGAAGAAGATTGGAAACCAAGAGTACTATTATTTAAGGAAGTCCCAAAGGATTGATGGCAAGGTGAAAGCTATTACAATAGCTTATTTAGGGAAGACAAAGAAAGAAGCAGAGAAGAAGAGGAAAGAGATTGAGTCTATTAAATTATCAGGAGATGTTCGAGATGATAGCAATGCAGGAAAAATTATGGATACAAATAAAAACCCTACTAAAGAAAATAAATCAATGAGCGAGAAAACTACGAATAGCGATGAAAAAGATTTCCTTAGTTTTGTGCAGGAAGCTGGATTGATCTGGGGACCTGAACCTGAAATCTATGGAGGTTTAGCAGGATTTTATACTTATGGCCCATTAGGAAAGTTACTGAAAAATAAGGTTGAAAATTCTGTGAGAAAAGTTTTCAATTCAAATTCTTTCAGAGAAATGGAAGGCCCTACTGTAATGCCTGACGTGGTGTGGAAAGCATCAGGGCATTTGAATACATTCATGGACAGGATAATAAAATGCAAGAAGTGCAAGTCAGTATTTAGGGCAGACAAATTAATAGAAGAGAAACACGATGTTTCTGCAGATTCTTTTTCAGACGAGAAAATATTAGACTTCATAAAAGAAAAAGGAATAAGATGCCCTAATTGTGGAGGAGATTTCGAGAACAATATTGAAAAGCAAAGCCTGATGATGAAGACAAAAGTCGCAGGGCAGGACGCTTCATTAAGGCCGGAGACAGCTACTGTGACATATTTGCCTTTTAACAGGGCTTATAATTATTTCAGGAAGAAGCTGCCTTTCGCTGTTTACCAGATTGGGAAAGCTTACAGGAATGAGATATCTCCAAGGCAGAATGTGATAAGGGGCAGGGAGTTTACCCAGGCAGAAGGTCAGGTGTTTGTCGATCCGAAAGAAAAAAACAACTGGGAAAAATTTGATTCAATAAAAGGAGAAAAACTGCCTTTCTGGGATTTTAATTCTCAGAATGAGAATAAGGAATGGAAAGAACTCAGTGTTGAAAGTGCTTTGAACCAAGGATTAGTAAAAAGTCAGGCTTATGCCTGGTGCGTTTGGCTAGCATATCAGCAGTTTGTGAATTTCGGAATACCAAAAGAAAGGATAAGATTAAGGCAGCACCATCCTGATGAGAAGGCTTTCTATGCAGATGATGCGTGGGATGTTGAGATAAAGCTGAATAATTACGGATGGATTGAGGTGTGCGGAGTACATGACAGAACAGATTACGACTTGACTCAGCATTCAAAAGAATCAGGAGTAAAATTAGAGGGAATAAGGGAAAATGGTGAGAGATTTGTCCCGCACATTTTAGAGATAGCGTTCGGTATTGATAGGCCGGTCTATGCTTTAATAGATATATTTTACGATAAAAAAGATGCTGAAGAGGGCAAGACAACTTTCAAGGTTCCTTATAACATGGCCCCAATAGATGTCTCTGTGTTTCCATTGATGAAAAAACCTGATCTATTGAAATTGTCTGAGAAAGTCAAAGAGATATTAGAGAAAGATTTCATTGTCGATTATGATATCTCAGGAAGCATAGGCAAAAGATACCTTAGGAGCATGAGTGCTGGAACCCCTTATGCTGTGACAATAGACTATGAGAGTTTAGAGAACAATTCTGTCACAGTTAGAGATAGAGATTCAGGAGAACAAGAAAGAATTAAAATAAATGAATTGAAGGAGTACTTGTTTAGCAGGATCAATCCATGATTCTTTTAAAGAATTTAGGGTTAAATCTTATTAAGAGCGAGTCATCAAGGAAGTTAATATGATAATGATCCCTGGTTGAGAAATAGTCCTGCTGAAATCTTTTTGCCATATCCCTTGAATGCTCAATAATCCCAAGTATGATTGCCAAATCAGTGGCTCCCTTTCTTGGCAGACTAAAGCAAAATTCTGTTCCATTTGAGGAATACTCTCTTAGGTTTTCCCCCAATATTAAGTACTCTTCTGAAACAATATATGTCCAATGGGCTTCATCTTCAGGATTCCTGTTTTTTCTCTTAATCCCTGCTTCAACAAATTGAACAATATTGAACTTCTTAGGATCATCATCTGAGGGATCTATCAGAACAGGCTCTCCCTGAATATTTTCCTGCATCCATAAAATAAACTCATCATCTTTTTATTAATTTCCTTTTAGAAAAGCTTAAAATCATTTTAGTCTTAGAGAGGAAATGCGCAAAGAGGTGAAGTTCGGGAAGAGGATAATATTCACTGAATGTTATGATAAGCATAGCTGCCGCGTGGCTAATTTGTTCTTTTCACTAACAGGAATATTAGATAAAGACATAAATTCATTGATGGACAAATTGAAAATACCCTCGAATATAATATTAAATTTCAAGAAAGGGGATGAGACCCTTGACGGGATCTACCACGTGCAGTGTGATGGAGTCTCTGAAAATTATATTATAGCTATCGACATCTTCACTAAACAGATAAGCATCTCCAGGAACAAGGAAGCGCTTAGAGACCTAAAGCTTAATTTACTAGATACTTTTGCGCATGAACTTGCTCACCACGTCTATAGGAATGAGAACAAGGCTGCAGAAACAGCAAGCAAGTTTGTCAGAAAGGTTGAAAAGAAGATTTAGTTAGATTTATAATACCTGATTTCTTTCATCTATCTATGGTGAAAACTATTGGGTTGATCTCAATTAAAGGAGGTGTGGGCAAGACTACTTTATCTGCTGCTTTGGCGACAGATCTTGCGAGAACTTATGGGAAAAGAGTCTTAGTCATAGATGCAAATTATTCTGCTCCTAATTTAGGACTGCACTTAAACATAATCTCCCCTAAAAAAACTATCCATGATGTTTTAGCAGGGGGGGAAAAATTAAGCTCTGCTATCCATAGGCAATATGGGGTTGATGTAATACCTGGAAATTTCCTTTTCAAGAGAGGATATAATCCATTGAAATTAAAGAATAAGCTAGCAGTGCTGAAGAAAAATTATGATTTTATAATCCTTGATGCTTCGCCTAATCTAAATGATGAGCTATTGTCAACAATGCTTGCTGCTGATGCATTATTTGTTGTCTCAACTCCTGATTATCCGACGCTAAGCTGCTCTATGAAAGCTGCAAGAGTGGCAAGACAGAGAAACAGGCCTATAGCTGGAATAATCCTTAACAGAGTAAGAGGAAAGAACGAAATAGGGCTAGAAGAGATACAAGAGTCTACAGGAATACCGGTTGTTGCAAGAATAAAGGAAGACAGCACTGTCCATTTAGCCTTATTTGAAAGAGTGCCTGCAAATCTTTTTGCAAAAAATGCTGCATTTTCAAAAGAAATAAGAAAATTAGGGGGAGCGATGCTTGGAGTAAAAGAGAGGAAGTCTCTAGTTAGTGCGTTACTGGGAATGGACTTAAGAAAAGAACAGGTAAATAGGGAAGTGTTGAGCGAGCAGTTCTATAAGAGCTTATTTAGCGGATGAATATCTGAAGGATAACTCATTATATTCTTCTGTATCATATGAAGTGATTCCTTCTTCGTGCCAGAGGACAAATTTACTTATTCCTGCATCTAAAGCCATTTTACTGCAAATCGTGCAATAAGGCTTTCCAGCTTTAGAAATATTCCCATTTTCATCCAGCCTTATGAAATAAATTTCTGAGCCTTCTAATTTGTCAGGATTATTCCTTAATGCATCAATAATCGCTCTCTGCTCTGCGTGGATGCAGCAAGTCTTGTCTGTGACCCTTTGATCATATTCAGACTTATTTATTAAACATCTTCTTTGGCTTTCTTTGTTTAATGGAGGACTGTTAAATCCTCTTCCGATTATCTGATTATTTTTTACTATTATTGAGCCGCACTTTGATCTCTGGCAAGTTGACTTAAATGCAATTCTTATAGCCTCTTTCATAAACCTCTCTGATGAGTTATCTACCATTTGAAACCAGAATAGATAAACTATTTATATCTTTTAATCCATTTTATATTATGCCAGAGAAAGATTGTATATTCTGCAAAATAGCCAAAAAAGAGGCCAAATCTGAGATTATTTCTGAAAGCAACAATTTTATTGCATTCAGGGATGTTAATCCTAAAGTTGAAGGGCATACTTTGGTCATTCCGAAGAAGCATTTTGTGACTTTATTAGATATACCTAATAATCTAGGAAGCGAGATGCTTGAGTTCACTAAAGAAGTCTCTTTTGGCTTGATGGAAAAGAAATTAGGCGACGGTTTCAATATTGTGATGAATAATTTAGAAGTCGCAGGACAGGTTGTAGGGCACGCACATTTACACATTCTTCCCAGGAATGAAGGGGATGGGCTGAAAGTTATTAAGTAGAATGGGAGGCTATGAGCATAATCTTAATCTGAGAGATAATGAATTGTCCAATTTTAAAGAAGATGAACTTAATGAGCTCCATAATGAGCTTGAAGATCTTGTTGAAAGAGAAAGAAAGATAAAAAATAAAATTGCTAAATTTTGCCTTGATCTAATGAATATAACTAGCCAGGAAGAAACGGAAATACATAAGGCAGCTAGTATTATAACTCAATTTATATGGTATGATTTCAAGGACAGCTTGAATGAAATAATCAGGATAGCCAAGAAACTTGAATTAGATGAAGCTGATGAGGCTGAATTCTTCGGATTATGGGAGGAGATGAAAGGGCTTCTTCTAGATTATTTATCTAGTTGATTAGGCCACATTCTGAGAACTTTTAATACTGTTACTGTGCCTAGCAGGACTATCCCGAAACTCAATGAGGCTTTTCCTAATGTAGTCTTTGAGAGAAATTCGGAAAGCCAGATAACCATAATTGCCAGAGAGAAGTCTGTAAAGAAAAGCATTCTTTCAGCCCTGGAATATTTTTTTAGCTCTTTAGCTAGTTTCTTTACCATCTTTGATTTAAGCTAGGAGATTTTAAGAATGTTTCTTTTGGAAATATTCCAATTTTGAGATGACTTCAATTTTGGAAGGTTTATTGAAAAAGTTGATCCTTCTTTTATCAGCATGAGATATTCAGTCAAGGACTTAGCTGTTCTTTATGGCATTTTATTAGGAGATGGATGTTTGAGCTTAGTCAATAATACTAAGAAGTTTATAGCAATAACTGGAGGGATTAATGACCTTGATTTTTTCAAGAATATTGTTTCTCCTCTTTTATTAAAATTTAGGGGCAAGGAGACAAAGATAAAGTTTAGAAAGGATTGCAGAGCAATAGAGTTCAACTTTACAGATAAGGGATTATTTGACCTAATATCCTCGTATGGATTTCCTATTGGAAAGAAAGGACCAAATATAACTGTTCCAAACCATTTTTTAAATAAAAATCTTATGAAATATATTGTACAAGGATTTTTTGCTACAGATGGTAGCATTGTATTGACGAAAAATCCCAATAAACTTTATCCCAGATTAGAGCTACACACAATCAGCACTAAGTTGATTGAGCAGACTTATGAATATTTATTATCTATTGGACTGAATGGGCATTTTTACAAATGTAAGAGATTCTGTAGGGATCCGAGATGGAAGGTAGTCCAGGACCAATATAGATTTCAATTTAATGGCTTAAAAAACCTTCAATTATTTGATAAATTAATTGGGTTTATTAATCCGAAACATAAAAGGAGATTTGTTGATTTTATTAAATATTCACACGATTATGGTGGCTAAAGAAAAAATGGCTGCACCGGGGATTGAGCCCGGGACCTCGAGCTTTCTCAAAACGGAATTTCCATGAGACTCGCGCTCTACCACTGAGCTATGCAGCCATTAAACTAGTTGATTTTGAGGTTTTTTAAAGATTGTCAAAAGCTTAATAAAACTCTCTTTGCTCCCTAGATAATGGTAGAAATAACTAATGTGCCTCTTGATTTAGCTATGGAGATAGGGAGAATCGGGATATGGATCCAGGCTGTTGGATTGATAGTGATATTGTGGATAATATTCCAGGCAGTTACCCTTTATTTTAACAGAAAAAGAAGGCTTACTTTATATTCAGTGAGGGAAACTCTTGAAAGATTGGAAAAGAAAGTTGACAGATTGAGCAAAAAGAAATAATTATTTTTCTAATGTAATGTCGATAGTAGACACTTTCACTGTCTTGCCTTCGCTTTCGTATTCTTCTGTGCCGATCTTTATGTCTTTCAGCTTGATTGATTGTTCTTTGGATCTTTTTGCAACTTCAACAATATCTACTGCTTTAGAGATGAATTTTCCTCTTGCCTTTACTATGACTTCAGAGGAAGTATTCAATTGTATTGATATGCTCTTGACATAATTTATCAATGGCTTGTTGCCTACAAAGATTACATTGTCGTTCTTAGAATTCTCTCTTGTTTTTTCAGGGTTTTCCATTGTTACGCTCTCTTATTTATGCAGATTTCTCAGCTTTTTTGAGTCTAGCTATGTAACCAGCTATCTTATTCCTTACTTTTTTACTTGGCATAGTGTCTTTCAATAATTTTTTATTTTCTTCAAAGTCCCCACTAAACGCAATGTCTGTCCTCATAAGTTCCATAGTCGCTCTTTTGACCATAGCTTGCTTTATTCTACCCATGATTAGAGTTGAGGAACTGGCTTTTTAAAGATTTTGCTGTATTAATTTTACTAATTTCTCTAATAAATATCATATTTATGACTTAATAGTAGTTAAAATAGATAACTTTAAATATGGATATTTTTTTGGTTTATCATGGCTGAGATAATACTCGATTCACCTAAATACGGTAAGATTACAGCTCCAGATGTCATAAAATCAGAAGGTATTGGGGTCTGTTTAGTAGCGGGAGCAGTTTATGGGGATAACGGTTATATGCTGCATACGCATAGTTTTGACTCTAATATGCCTCCAGTAAGAGAATTTTTCAGAGCATTGAGAAGGGATATTCCGGAAAGTGAGAGAGATAAAGCTTATGTGTTTCTTGCAGGTGGTTCTCCAGATGATGGGAAGACAGACAGAAAATTATTAGAGGAAAGAATATTAGCAGAGGGTTATTCTATAAAACATACAAGGTGGAATAGACCTAATACTCTGCAGTCATTGACTTTGAATCTAGGTAAAAGAGAGGCTATTTATAGCGAAGAAGAATATGATGACATGTATTCTCCAAATGCTAGGCTCATTAAACCTGACAGGAAAACATTCAGATTTTAACCTGCTCGAATTTTATCAGATTTCTCCATTCTTTTAAGTATTCTTTAGCTTTTTTATCAGGTTCTCCTGGAGAGATCACTAAAGCAGGCATTTTCTCTGACTGGGCCTTTTGGAGTGCTATCGTCAGATCATCAGTGTTAATCTTTTTCTTGTCTTTTGAGATAAGGAAATATTCCTGCTTGCCGAACAATTCATCAGTGCGGATCTTTGAGATGAACTCTTTTTTCTTTGCCGATATCTCCTGAAGGACTTCAATATCTTTAGCCAGGAGATAATCTTTAATAGATTCAGAAAATTCTGTTGATTGCACTGGCTTATTCTTTGCTATTTCTGTATTGATTTCAGGTTTATCTATTGTCTTTATCTCTTCTACTTTCTTAACAGGCAATTCTTTAATTTCTTTAGATAATTCCTTAGCCTTAATCTTCTCAGGCAACTCAATCTCTTTCACTTCTTCTTTCTGCTGCTTATTTAGCAATAGGCTTTGTATCCTGTCGCGAGTCTCATTCTCTGAAAGGAGGAAGTATCTCCAAAAAATCTTTATCTCTTCGCCTGAACGGACATTTACTGGACTAGCGAAATCTTTTATCTTTCTTAAGGCAACACGGATAGCAGGCTCAAGGTCTTCATCTTTTAACACCTGGGCATCCTTCAATGAATGAAATGCTTCTTTTTCTTTTTGATTAAGATGATCTGTAAACTTTTCTAGATCCTTTTCCTGCCCCGGAAGAAAATATAATGGGGAGCTTCCAACTTTCATATTGCTAAGCTTCAATCTTTTCTCTGAGACAAGCTCTGAAAGAAAAGCTGAGACAAAAAGAGGGCTGATGCCTGTTTCCCTTGCAATTCTTCCTGGAAAACTCGGTCCTGAAGACTGTATTATAGACATAATCCTGTTCTTATTATTCTGTAATTTCTGCATATCAGGCATAGAAAAATATAGTAATAAGTGTTATAAATATTGTTGTGCAGTTGCATTTATAAGCCTGGCCTTATTTGTATAGTATGAAGAACTGTAACTTATACATTTTTAATTTGCCTGATAACTGTGATATTCATTTCTGCTGTGCAACTAAAGGGGCAGTCAGGATTAGATTATAACGCTAGCTATCTGGATCCTATCGTGATAGATTTATTAGCTTTCGCACTTTCTGCTTTTCTTATAATAGAAGGGGCATATAGGATCTGGGAGCATAAAAATAACAGCTATAAAAAGCAAGTTACCAGATCAATCAGGATAGCTTTTGGATTTGGAATATTAACTACTCATATAATCCAATCTTTATATAAGGTGGTAGGGCTAAGGCTTCACCCATGAGACTTCGTAATATGTGACGTCGTCCTCGTCATCGACTATTCCTAATAATAATTTTTTCTTTGTTGAGTGAGCTACTCTGTTCTTGGCTGAGAAATCGTGCCAGGAGTTTGATTCTGATTCTTTGACGCAAAATAAAACCCATAATGCGTGGTCCTGGCCGGGCTTTATGCCTTTTTTATAGACCCTGAAGTCTGCCCCGAATTTTAATGCTGTCTTTAGGATGTAACCCTTCCTTCTTAGGTTAGAGAACACAGGCAATTTTGTTTCTATTCTTTTGTCTATTTTCTTTGCTTTTTTTATTGCTTCTTCCAGGGATAATTCTTTTTTTCCTGAGAAGATTTTCAGCTTATTTTCCGCCTGCAGGAAGAGGCCTTCTGAAAGAGAGTATTCTATTTTCCCTAGCTTCTTTTCTCCGAACCTTGATTTCTCAAACAATGAAAAAGCGTCTGTTGAATTAGAGTATATCTTATCTCCTGAAAATTGGGCTTGGATCATATTTTGATCAAGGAAAATTGATATTTAAATTGTTGGAAAACTTTAAATCCCTCTTTATTTTGTCTCAATTATGGCATTAGATATGATTGATTTTGCTAAGATTGAGAAGAAGTGGCAGAATCGCTGGGCTAAGGAAAAGGTCTTTGAAGTTAATGAGAAAAGCAAGAAGCCGAAGTATTATGTTTTAGAGATGTATCCTTATCCGTCAGGGAGTGGCTTACATATGGGGCACGCTTTTAATTATACTATTGCAGATATACAGGCAAGACTCAAGATAATGCAAGGATTCAATGTATTGCACCCGATGGGTTTTGATTCATTTGGATTGCCTGCTGAGAATGCAGCTATTAAAGCAAAATCCCATCCAAAGAAATTCACTGAAGACGCAATTAAGAACTATATTGAACAGATGAAAGGTTTAGGCTTAAGCTATGATTGGACTAGAAAAGTAGAAAGCCACGACCCTTCCTATTACAAATGGGATCAATGGATATTTCTCAAGATGTTCGAAAAAGGCTTAGCTTACAGGAAGAAAGCCCCTGTGAACTGGTGCCCGTTATGTAATACTGTACTAGCGAATGAACAAGTAGTCAATGGAAAATGCTGGCGACACGAAGATACTGATGTCCAAGTGAAGCATTTAGAGCAATGGTTCTTCAAGACGACTGAATACGCTGATGAGTTATATGAGAAACTAGATAGCTTGACAGAATGGCCTGAACAGATCAGAAAGCTGCAGAAGAACTGGATAGGCAAGAGCTATGGAACAGAGATTGATTTTGAAGTTCCTTGGAGTAAGGAAACTAATTTTATCCTGTTACACGGATATACAGCTGATCCTAATGAAGACTTCCATCCGTGGTTAAAGAAGGAGCTTGAATCAAAAGGTTATAGAGTAAGCGCCCCGGAGCTACCGAATACAAATAATCCTAAAGTAGTCGATCAGGTTAAATATGTTTTAGATAATTGTGAATTCAATGAAGATACTGTTTTATTAGGACATAGTTTAGGGGGTGCAGTCGCATTGAAAGTTGTTGAAAGTTTGGACAAACCAATAAAGAAGCTGATTTTGGCTGCAGGTTTTGTAGAGGTTGTAGAGAACAAACCCTATTCCGAGGCATTTGACTGGAAATTTGATTTTAACAAGATAAAAAATAATGCCAAAGAAATAATCCTACTTAGAGATGAGGGTGATACAGAAATTCCAAAAACGCAGGCAGAAATAATGTCTAAGAAGCTTGGCGGGAGAATCATTGATTTCACAGCGGAAGATGAGCATATTACTGGAAAGAAAGAGCCTGTTGTATTGCATAATTGCTTGAATAACTGGAAAGTTTTCACCACCCGTCCTGATACATTATTCGGAGTTACATTCTTGGCTGTTTCAGTTCAGCATCCTGATTTGATGTCTTTGGTTACTGTTGAACAGAAGAAAGATGTTGAGGCGTTTTTGAAAAAAGTAAAATCAACTAAGGAAGAAGATATGGATAAACTAGACAAGGAAGGAGTATTTACAGGAAGTTATGCCAAGCATCCATTGACTAATCAAGATATTCCAATCTGGACAGGTAATTTTGTAGTGGCTGATTATGGAAGTGGGATGGTGATGGCTGTTCCTGCGCACGACCAGAGAGATTTTGAATTCGCGAAGAAATATAATTTATCTATCAAGCAGGTTGTCAAGCCTTTAGATGAGGTAGATATGGATAAGAAAGCTTATACCGGATTTGGAAAACTAGTGAACTCAGAAGGATTCAGTGACTTGATGAGCGATGAAGCCAAAGAGCATATAAGAATCGCCTTGGAAGAAAAAGGAAAAGGAAGGAAAACTGTGAAATTTAGATTAAGAGATTGGCTAGTGTCAAGGCAGAGATTCTGGGGGACTCCTATACCTATAATATATTGTGATGATTGCGGAGCTGTGCCTGTTCCAGAGAAAGATTTACCTGTGAAACTTCCAGATAATATCAAGTTTGACAGCGTCGAGAATCCCCTTAAGAATAATGATAAATTTGTCAAAGTCAAATGTCCGAAATGTAATGGAAACGGGAGACGGGAGACTGATACAATGGACACTTTTGTAAACTCATCATGGTATTTCTTGAGATATACTGATCCGCATAATGAGAAACAGATATTTGATCCTAAAAAGGCAAACTATTGGATGCCTATCGACATTTATGTCGGTGGAAGAGAGCATGCAACGCTGCACATGATATACTCTAGATTCTATACTAAGTTCTTAAGGGATTTAGGCTTGATTAATGTTGATGAGCCGGTTGTGAGATTGTTCAATCAAGGCTTTATTTCCGGAGAAGATGGAAGGAAGATGAGCAAGTCATATGGGAATGTCATAAATCCTAGTGATATGATTGTCAAATACGGAACTGATGCCTTGAGAATGTTCCTTATCAGTGTTGCCTCGCCAGATAACGACTTCAATTGGGATACAAAGGGCATGGAAGGAAGCTTAAGATTTGTCCTAAGAGTTATTAACTTCTTCAAGAGCTTTAAGCCTAGCAAATTAACAGAATTAGCAGAAAGCAAATTGCACAGGACAATAAGGGATTATACTAATGATTTAGAGAATTTCAGATATAATCTAGCGATAATAAAATTAAGAGAGCTATTCACAACATTAGAAGAAGGATGTGACAGGAAGAGCTTAGAGATATTCCTTAAACTGCTTTCGCCAATATGTCCACATATAGCTGAAGAATTATGGAGCAAATTAGGAAACAAGACATTGCTATCAGTAGAGAGATGGCCTAGTTATGACGAGAAGAAGATAAATGAGAAGCTTGAGGCACTAGCGAAGCAAGTGGATAAGACTGTCGAGGATATATTGAATATTGTAAAGATAATAGAAGACAAAGGGAATAAGGCGAAGAAAGTCTATTTGTATGTATTGCCTCAGGAGCTATCATTCTATGATTCTGAAAAATTAAGCAATAGAGTAAACAAGGAAGTCATAGTCTATTCTGTCTCAGATAAGAACAAGCATGATCCTGAAGAGAAGAGCAAGAAAGTCAAGCCGGGAAGGCCTGGAATTTACATAGAGTAAATGTTTAAATACTGATTTTTTCTCGATTTTATATGTTGACTAAGCTGAACAGGGTGATGTTGCTGATGCTGGTATTAGTTTTCTCATTGACTTTTGTTTTAGCTCAGCCTGCTGATGCTAGTAATAGTGATTCTGCTGATAGTGATGTTGAAGGAGAAGTTCCTCTGCCTGAACCTTATTGCGGGGACGGAATAGTAAATGCTGTTGAAGAACAATGTGACGGGATAGATATGGGGAATTTAACAGGACTATCTTGCTCAGATGACAGTGATTATAATTTCGGGGACATAGGATGCACTGATGAATGTGAAATAGACTATTCCCAATGCATGCTGGATGAAACATCCCCTGAAATCAATATTTCTTTTACAGGAGATTATGTTGAATGCTCAGCAGATGAGTGTGATTATTATGTAAACCAGGATACTGAAATCAGGATAATGTGCAGTGATGATGAATCAGGCAATGTTGATTTATCCTATAGGGTTTTTCCTGAAGGCTCAACTGACATCAATGACCTAATATGGATGCGTGGTTTCGGGACATCCTCCAGCTGGTTTATGGATTTCAGCTATCCTGAAGACGGAAAACATATTGTCGAGTACCATTGTTCTGATGGTGCAGGAAATAATGAGGGAGTAAGATCTGATCCAGATAGGCAAATACATATTGTCGATTCCCAGGCACCTATAATTATTTTTGGTGTTCCGATCACTAATAATTCTATTGATACTAATGGCAGCTATCATATAACTAGTGATGCTGAATTGATTGTTAGCGGAGATGATCCTGGGCCTAATGCTGTTGGGAATGTTGAAGTTATGTGCAAATGGAAAGTTGCATGTGATAACGGCAATTGTACTGAGCAAAATCCTTTCGAAGTAAATGGCACTTTCACTTTTGGGGGATCAGGGTTCTCTGAAGACGGAAGGTATATTCTGGAATGCACTGCAAAAGATGCCTTGAATAATTTAGCAAAGGTTGAATATCCAATACAGGTTGAAAATCCTCCCCAAAATACACCAATAAACTCAGTATCTTCTGAAGATGAAGAAGAAGATGAAGACAGACCTAGTAGGGGATGCTCAGAGATATGGACTTGCGAAGAATGGAGCGCTTGCACTGACGGACTACAGGTAAGGGAATGCACCCAGAAATATTCTTGTAGCACTACATTTAACAGGCCTGCATTAGTACAGGAATGTGAGACTCCTTTGGTTTTAAATGAGACAGTTGAACAACCAGGCGCTTTAGCCAGGATAACAGGGGCAGTAATAGGCCCTAATGGCAGGCCAACTGGACTAGGGATATTGATCTTCTTCGCACTTATTGTAGGGGCTTATTTTGTTGTAGGTATTACAAGAAAGAGAATCTTAAGCAAAACAACAGCTAAGGGCAAGAAATCCAAGAAAAAAATTACAAAGAAATAAGTTTATTAACTAATCTCTTAAAGAGTTCTTATGTCTGAATGGATTACAGCATTGATTTTAGCAATTATACAAGGGATAACTGAATGGCTGCCGATCTCAAGTTCAGGCCATCTGGTTCTGTTTGAGCATATTCTTAGATATGACAATGGAGGCTTGGCTTTTGAGGTAGCCTTGCATTTTGGAACATTAATGGCAGTGTTTGTGTATTTTGGAAAAGAGATAACTGACATAATCAGGGATTTTGTCTTATTAAAATGGGATAGTGAGAATGGAAGGCTTGGAGTATTATTGATAATTGCATCAATACCTGCCGGAGCTGTAGGTTTTTTTGTCGTAAAATATTTTGATTCAGTACTGAGCAATCTGACTCTTGTTGGATTAGGATTTGGAATAACAGGATTATTATTATTCATCGCAAGCCTTGATTTTAGGCATAAGATTGATGACTTTAAGTCAATGCCTTATGGAAAATCATTCTTAGTAGGAATAGCACAAGCAGTAGCAATAGCGCCTGGAATATCCCGCTCAGGAGCAACAATATCCTCAGGATTATTGCTGGGGTTAAATGAGAAGAATGCCATGAAGTTCTCCTTTTTAATGGCCATACCAGTAATATTTGGAGCAAACCTTGTGAGTTTTGGAAACCAAACATTGCCTGCTGAATTAATATGGGCAAGCTTTGTATCATTCATAGTCGGATTATTGAGCATACATATTATTTTCAAGTATGTATTAGTAACAAAGAAGAACTTAAGATGGTTCGCAGCTTATTGCATTATCCTTTCGATATCTGTCTTAATCTGGATATTAGCGTAAGTTTTATAAAATATTTTTTTATTTGTGAAGACAAATGGATAACGACAGAGAACTTCCAAGACCATTATTAACAAGGATTTTGGAATATTTTCACCCTTTCATAGGAAACTTCCAATTGGAAACAGCTGTTCCAAGACATTATTATGGAGGGCCAAAAGGTTTTGTTGAGGGTATTTTAAGAAGAGAAGATTTCCCTCCTGATTTACTTGATAAAATTAATGAAGGGGCCAGGACGAGGGGTTGTTCAAGAGTTGATTTTTTATACTCACACGGTTTGTTCAGCGATGTTTATGGATAGAAGTTAATTTACTAGAATAGCTTTTATCCTTCAAATCTCGAGGATTTTTAGATAGTATATTCCAGGGCAGTAATGTTTTTTAAGGCTGAACTTTCTAGGCTGTTATGCCCAAGAGAGGTTACAAACATAAAACTGGTATTTTCGGAACTGATGCAGAAGATTACGTTGCAAGACTCTTTTGGATGATGAAGCACCCTCAGGGACATAGAAGACCCGATTTAGTTTCCATAAACGGAAGATATAACCCTAAATTATCCTTGGAGGTAAAATCAGGAATAAACGGGAAGGTGTCATTAGTTTCTTATCAGTTACATTATGGGGTCAGGACCGAACAGGATTATATCAACCTATTTGGAGAAGACTGCCCTGTAGAAGAAATAGATTTTTTCGGCCACTTAGGAAAGAATACCGTTCTGCCCAGGGGTAATGTTGCTTACTATTATGATATAATCTCAAGAGATGGTTCAGTCAAATCAGGAGATGTAGGAAAACCTAATTCATCCATACAAATAGACTGGCAGGATCAGATGTTTGTCCCCCACGAGATGATTTTCTATGCTTTTGCCATTGCGCGACATCTCAGGGATGCAACACCAATAGATGATGTCAAATCTTTCCTTTTTGAACAAATGAAAAAAGATATTGAAGAACAGCATTCACATTATAAAGAAAATAAAGGCAAGCAAGATTGGCAGAATTTTTATGCGAGAGATGTTTTAGCAATCCATCAGAATAATGATGAGGTTGCTACAGAATTTGGAAGAGAAAGAATAAGATTATTGAGAGACAATTATCCCGGATTTGATACGCTTGAAAGAATTCTTATTCCCGGACCTAACGGCACCAAAATGTATGTATTAGCCAACCCTGAGGATGTCGATTTGTTTGACCGGCAAGTAAGATCTACTGTAGAGGAAAGAATACCTGTAATTGAGGAAATATCAAGGGAAAGAGAGAAGGCCAGAGGATTACTTGAGAAAATTCATAACTTGAATGGAGAAATGATCTTTGATGGAAACGTTACTAAGCCTAATTGGTACTTAGATCTGACAAAAAGCCAAATAGAACTTTTAAGAAGGCTTAGCAGATGGGCTCCAGGATACGAGCCTTTAATCATAAAGTCAGATGAGGAAACTGCTCACGAAATAGTTGAAAGGCTTGATGAATCAGAATTACCTTCTTTAGAAGAACTAGAATCCGAAGAAGTTGGTAATATGCCTATTTAGTTTATAACAGCTTTTATCCTTCTTACACCAGCTGAGGAAGATTCTTCTTTAGCAATCTTAAATTTACCAATCTCTTTAGTGTTCTTTACGTGGGGGCCTGTGCAGATCTCCTTGCTAAACCAGCCTTTATCTTCTGAGGGATCTTCTATAGTATAGACAGAGACTACTTCAGGATATTTATGGCCGAACTCTGACTGAGCTCCTGCCTTGAAAGCGTCTTTTAATTTCATCTCTGAACGCTCTACTTTAAGGCTAGCATCTATCTTCTCATTCACTAAATCTTCCACTTTCTGCTTTTCTTCTTCTGTAAGCTTTCTAGAGAAATTAAAGTCAAACCTTAATCTTTCAGGAGTTATATTAGAGCCTTTTTGTTTTACTTCATCGCCTAAAACTCTTCTTAATGCCTCATTCAATAAATGAGTTGCAGTATGCAATCTGGTTGTCTGCTCTGAATTATCTGCTAAACCTGATTTGAACATTCCAGCTGAAGCAGTCCTTGAAAGCTCCTGGTGTTTTTTGTATTCTTTTTCGTAAGCTTTTGTGTCTACTTTTATTTTTTTCTCATTTGCCATTTCTATTGTCATCTCTATAGGGAAGCCGTAAGACTGGAATAATAAGAATGCATCTTTTCCTGACAATACTTTATCGGAGGTTAATTTGTCGAATTGCCTCAATCCTTTTTCAAGAGTGTTATTGAACTTGTTCTCTTCTTCGTCTAATTCTGTCAATATAAAATTCTTGTTTCTCTTTAACTCAGGATATGCTTTTTCATATAATTCAATTACTGAAATAGCTATTTTGGCTGTGAAGTTATTTTTAATACCTAAGAGCTTTCCATACCTGATCGCTCTTCTTATCAATCTCCTAAGGACGTATCCATGTTCAGTATTGCTTGGTTTTAACGATTTTTCATCCCCTAAGATGAAAGTTGCTGCCTTGATATGGTCAGCAATAACCCTCATCGCTTTTTCATTAGATGAATAATTTTTCTTAGATATCTTTTCTATCTCCTTTATTATTGGCAGGAATATAGGAGTCAAATAATTGTCATCTACTTTGTTCAATATCGCTAAAGTTCTTTCTAGTCCGCCTCCGAAGTCAACATTTTTCTGTTTTAATTCAAGGTATTCAGTATCAGAAACTTTGTTGTACTGCATCAATACATTGTTTCCTATCTCAACCCATTTTTTATTTTCAGGATCGAATTTCTCTGGAGCTTTTTCTTTTCCTGTCCAGCAGAATATCTCAGTGTCAGGACCACAAGGACCAGTATTTCCAGCAGGACCCCACCAGTTATCTTTTTTTGGAAGGAAAGCAATCCTATCTTTAGTGAATCCTAAAGATTCCCACACTTTAGCTGATTCTTCATCTTTCGGAGCAGTCTCATCGCCTGCAAAACAACTTACTGCTAACCTTTCCTTTTTCAGCTTCAATACTTTAGTGAAGAATTCATAAGAGAACTTTATAGCATCCTCTTTCCAGTAATCTCCGAGTGACCAGTTACCTAACATCTCAAAGAATGTATGGTGCACTTTGTCTCCGACTTCATCTATATCGCCTGTGCGTATGCATTTCTGGACATTGACTAGCCTTTTTCCTAAAGCATGCTTCTGCCCTGTCAAGAAAGGAACTAAAGGATGCATCCCAGCTGTAGTAAACAGGACTGTAGGATCATTTTCCGGAATAAGCGAAGCTGAAGGTATTTCCTTATGGTTATTAGACTTATAGAACTCAGTATATTTTTTTGCTAAATCTTCTCTAGTTATCATAATGAAGCTTAGAACTGCTCATTTTTAAAGATTTTAGTATTCAAGCTCAGCTATCCTTCTCTTTATTTCCTGGATCTTTTCCTCTAAATCCAGCTTTCTCTTATTAGAGGTATTTGACTTTTTCTCAGATGGATATTCTGGCTGCTTTACTTTAGGTATTAATTCAAGCATCTTCCTGACGTCCTCGTGAAGCTCTGCTATTTTTTTCTTCAATGCTTTTTTCAGAGTATGCTCATCCTTCTTTAATTTTTGATAACTTTCATATCGCTTTATTGAATTAAGAAGTTCCATCTCGCAATAAAGAAGATTCTTTTTTCCATAGACCTGCTGTGCAGGATTTATTGACACATATTCTTCTCCTGACATTTTAGTAATGGAAAGACTTGTCAAAGACCTCGGAGTTAACAGTGCTGATCCTTGCCTTGACAGATTCTATCTCTTTTTCCCACTGAGTTATCTCACGCTCTTCCTTTAATTTTACTTCCCTGATTGTTTTTAACAGGTCATCTATTTCCCCAAGCTTTTCCCTTACTTTTTCTAAAGATTGTCTCGCTTCAGTGAATTTATCGAGGCGCACAAAGATCGGCTTATTTAGCATAGGAGCTCCTGAAGAAACAGGGGGAGCAGGCATCCAATCATCAATCTCTATTGTCTTCCTGGATGGAGGCGGAATGAACCTGTTATCAGAATCAAAACTAGGAATGCCTTTCACATCCTCAGTCTCAACAGCATCCTTTATTGCACTCTGGCTAAAGCCTCTGCTCATAGGAGAGTCAGGGAATGATGGCAAGCCATGTATTTCATCCTCGGCAAAATCGTCCCCGGCTTCGTTCAGCTTTCCGTAACTTCTCATAGACGGAGCTGATGAAGAAGGAAGATCAGGCAATCCTTTATTCATTTTATCCTCTTTTTTTCCCCACATCTTAATTTATAAAATATAAAATTTCACTATAAATAGGTTTATCTTAATTATAGAAGAGTAACATAAATATTAGAAAGATTTTTAATTGATGTTTTTTTCAAGTGACTATGCAAGTTCAACTTCTAAAGGATGTAGTGAGTTCTGTGGTAAATCCCGGTTCGGTAGGAATTATCGACCTTCTGTATGGAAAGGAGAATGTGAATGAATTCATTATAGCAAAGAAACTTAAAATAACAATCAACCAGGCTAGAAATATACTCTACAAAATGGCCGACGAGGGAATGGTAAGCTTCAACAGGAAAAAAGATAAGAAGAACGGCGGATGGTATACTTATTTTTGGACTCTTGATACAGCAAAATCTCTGCAAGTATTGAGGGAAAAGATAACTTCTGAACTTAATGGGCTAAATTCGCAGCTCGCAAGCAAGCAGACAAAACAATTTTATTACTGCCCGAACGATGATACTGAAATGAGCGAGGAGAACGCATTGCTCCATGATTTTACATGCCCTGAATGCGGCGAGGTTTTTTTGGCAAAAGACAATTCTAATCAGATAAAAGAGATAGAAGACAAAGTTACCTCATTATATGCAAAGCTAGAACTTATTGATAAGGAGCTAGGTGGAATAAGGGTAAAAGAGGAAGCGAGCAGAAAACGTAGAGATAAAGCTGAAGAAAGAAAGAAAAAAGCTGAGAGAGATGCCCGCAGATTAGAAAGGCAGAAACTCAAGGCTAAAGAGGCGAAAAAGACAGGAAAAACAAAACCCAAAAAAACAAGCAAGCCTAAAAAATCAACAATCAAAAGAAGTAAAAAATCGACTACAAAGAAGAAAAAGGAAAAAGTCTCTCCTAAAAACACAAAGAAGATCAAGAAATCAACTACCAAGGCTATAAAAAAGAAGACTTCTTTGAAGCGTAGATAAACAAAATGGCTTATAGAAAAAAGAGAAATCAAAATTTTTTCTCAAAACTGACACTGAATGAAACTCTGATCTTCATAAATGTGACAGTTTTTATTTTAGTCTCTTTGATCAGCTTTTTCATCAGGGATGCTGGGTGGATAAGCCAATATATTGCAATAACCCCTAATCTTTTTGTCAATGGCTATTTTTGGACATTAATAACCAGCATGTTCATGCATGCAAACTTGACCCATTTGTTTGTGAATATGATATCAATGTTCTTTATCGGCAATTTTGTTGAGAGGCTGATCGGAAGAAAAAGATTTTTCTGGTTCTATATGATCTCAGGAATAACTGCAGGATTGGCATTTGTGCTGTTCGCTTACCTGGGATTATTCATTCCAGGAGGAGAATCAATTTTTGGAGGAATAAATATCGGGGCTGTCGGGGCAAGCGGAGCTTTATTCGGGCTTGGCGGGCTTTTAGCAGTATTGATACCCAGACTTAAAGTATTGGTCTTCTTTGTCATACCTATGCCTATGTGGCTAGCAATGGCTGTATTAATGTTCGGCTTATGGGCCATTTCAATTAGCTCAGGCCTGCCTGTAGGAAATACTGCCCATTTAGGAGGGCTTATTGCAGGGTTAGCTTATGGGTTCTATTTAAGAAAAAAATATGCCAGAAAGGTCAGGATGCTGGGGAGGATGTTCAGATAAATGGCAAGAAAATCTAAACCTATTAAGAGATTATTTGTAGATGCATGGGAATACCTAAAAGAATCTGTTAATTATATCACTTTCGCCATATCTATATTCCTTGCCAGCGCAATATTCGGATATATTTTTAATGCAGATTTTACCTTCCTAAATGAACTCCTGAGAAGCATTTCAGAAAGGGTAGAAGGAAAGGGGACTATTGAATTGATATGGTTCATATTCCAGAATAATCTGACCAGCGCTTTCCTAGCTACTGTGCTAGGAGTATTCCTCGGCGTGTTTCCTGTCGTGAATGCAATGACTAATGGGTTATTATTAGGCTATGTTTATGCCAGGGCATCAGCGATTGCAGGGTTTGAAGTAATATTATTGCTCATTCCACATGGCATATTTGAGCTTCCGGCAGTATTCATTGCAATAGGATTAGGGATAAAACTTGGGATGTTTATCTTTGTAAAAGGGGATAAAACTGAGGAGTTCAAGAGAAGGTTCTGGAATTCAATGAAGGTATTCTTTGCTTTTGTATTGCCCCTGTTAATTATTGCAGCTATTATTGAAGGTATCCTAATCAATATAGGATAATCGGATTTAAAAACTCCAGATAAAGACTATTTTTTATGGAATTGAAACGTAGGACAGGGGACTGGAAATTATATGGCCAGGGCATCAGGAATTGGTTTGAATCCAACATGGCTTCAGGAGATTATCGCGAGTTTTTAGCGACCCTTCGAGGATTTAATGATCACGCCGATCTTCTAACATTCTTAGCAATGAGAAAGGGATTTGATTCTTACCCAGAATATAACGCATGGCTGAATAATCGGAGATTCCATCCGCCTGAACAAACTATTGAATGTACAGATGATGATGTGATAGACCAAATGTATTTAGAAACTAAGAGGACTTATACTCAAGATTTGATCATTAAATTAAAGGAAATTATCCAAATCCTGCCTGAAAAATATGCAGCAGTCATAATCGCCAGATTTTATGAAGGAAAGACCAGCAGGCAAATAGGGCTAGAGCTAGGCTTTACACATCAAAATATATACAGGATAGAGAAGATAGCCTTACGCAGGCTATATGAAGAAGCTAAGCAATCAGGCCTTTATGAAATGTATATTGGTGAAGATTAAAGATAGATTTTTTAAATCCGCCTGAATACTATTCTGAATGGAACCTGAAGATACTCATTTTAGCAGTGAAAGCATAGATGATCTAGACAGTGAAAAAGAAAAAGACCTGTCTAGAAAAGTAGAGGCTACGCTCTTTATCTCAGGCAGGTTCTTGAAATTGAAAGAACTTGTTTCCCTTACAGATGTCAATCCAATATTATTAAGAAAAATACTTGATGACCTTATAGACAAATATAAGGATTCAGGCATAGAGATAGTAAAGAAGGATGACATGTTCAAGATGGATGTAGTTAGTGAATATGCGAATTTAGTAAATAAGTTAGCTACAGGGAATTCTGAGTTCACTAAGGCTGAACAGGAGACTTTAGCTATCATCGCCTATAAGCAGCCAATAAAACAAAGTGTGCTAATAAAGATCAGGGGGAACAAGGCTTATGACCATATTAAGAATTTTGTATCAATGGGCCTAGTCAGAAAGAAAAAAATGGGCCATACAGCAGAACTTTTCCTGACTGATGAGTTCCATGATTATTTCAATGTCAATAAGGGAGATCTAGAATGATCAACCTGATCGAGTTTATTTTCTTCTTCTATACATTCATCGGCCTTTACATGCTTAGCTTAATGATAATAATATATTTGCCAAATAGGATGAAAGTGTTTGACTATCCTAAAGGCAAGCCTGAAAAAATCAGCATAGTGATGCCCTGTTATAATGAAAGCAAGACAATCGGGCATGCCATAGAATCATTACTTGATATGCATTATCCTAAAAATATGCTTGAGATAATAGTTGTCGATGATAAGTCAAAGGATAATTCTGTAGATGTCATAAAAAAATATGTTAAAAAATATAAGAATGTAAGGCTCATAGTCAATAAAAAGAACTCAGGGGGTGCTGCAGAACCGACAAATATAGGTGTGAAAGCTGCGAAATATGACTATATTGCTGTGGCAGATGCTGATTCCATCCCGAACAAAGACGCATTGATGAGGATGATAGGCTTTCTTCAGAAAGACAAGAAAGTTGGCGGAGTAACCTGCGCAGTAATGGTCAAGGATCCTCAGACTTTTTTACAGAAGTTACAGGCAATAGAATATGCAGTAATCGCCTGGAGCAGGAAACTTCTTGATTTAGTCGATGCGGTGTATGTAACCCCTGGACCATTTGCTCTTTATAGAAAGAAAATATTGCTAGAGATAGGATTATTCGATAAAAAGAATTTAACGCAAGATATAGAGATTGTCTGGAGAATGCTTTCTTATGGATATAAAGCAAGAATGAGCTTATCCGCCAGAGTCTATACATATTCACCTTCGTCATTAAAAGCATGGATGAAGCAAAGAATAAGGTGGAATATAGGAGGAACACAAACCTTACTGAAATATAAAAGAATGATATTCAGGAAAGGGATGCTAGGAGCTTTCATTATACCGTTTTTTAGCGCTTCACTCTTCATAGGCATTGTAGGGTTAGGGCTATTTGTTTACTTATTAAGCAGGAGAATAATAATCTCTTATCTGTCTACAAAGTATTCAGTGTATGCGAGCGCTAGCATACTTAGGCTGCAAGAGCTGACATTCAGCCCATCAATCCTAAATTTCTTTGGAGTGACCTTGTTTATCTTAGGAGGATTATTCACATTATTCGCTTTAGGCGTGATGAGAGAGCTAAGGCAAAGACATACGAATGTTTTTAATATCTCTTTCTATATGTTGATATATCTGTCAATATACCCGCTGATAATGGTCACATCATTATATAAATTGGCAAGAGGAAAATATTCATGGTAAACAGCAAGCACGCATTCTGGCAGGCATTAATTGCAACAATATTAATATTTGGAATAGGATTGATATTAGGATTTTTTCTTGAGAGTTATAGGGCTGACAACGTACAGTATAATCTTTTCAATGCTGAGACTAATATACTGGATGACCAGCTGAGAAATAGACTAGTAGAAGACTTTAACCTGGATTGTGATATAGCCAAGGAGAGCACATTCAATTTCGCAGATAAGATCTATTCAGAGGCGACGAAACTCGAGCAATTAGATCAGGCTAGCAAACTAAGTGATTCATTCCTGGCACTCCATAGGAGGTATGACTTGCTCAGGGCATTACTTTGGACAGAAACAATAAACCTGAAAGAAAGATGTGGAGAAAACTTCCATACACTGGTTTATCTTTATGAATATAATAATGACGATATAGATATCAATTCACAGCAGTTATTCTATTCAAGGCTTTTATTGGACCTGAAAGACAAATACCCTGATGAAGTGATCTTAATACCAATAGCCACAGATAATGATCTTGACTCGATTGAATTAATATTAAAAGATTATCAGATCGATGAATTTCCTGCAATAATCGTTGATGAATCTGAAGTTGTCAATGGAATCATATCATTGAATGATATTGAGAACATAATCTTTGAACAGCAGTAAAGAATTTAAAGCAGCAGGCTTTATGATTTCAATGAATAAGATTGTCGAGGTCATTAAAGAAGGGGAGATCGTCAGGATGCCATTAGAGCAGGCAAGAGAAGAAGACCTTTTTGTCTTAAGGAATGTCATTGAATCAGGGGAATTTATCGATTATAGTGAAGTGCAGAAAATTGAGAGAAAGGCTCCGGCAGTAAGGCCTGTCTCACACCTTGAAAGATGGAGAAGTGGATCCAGTGATTACAAGAAAAATGATGTTGTCAAGGATTTGATCCCTAATTTTAACTGGCATATTTCTAAGGCCAGAAGGTCAAAAGGATTCAGCAGGCCGAAGTTAGCTTCAATGATTGATGCAACAGAGGAAGACATGAAGATGATAGAAATGGGAAACCTGCCAAAAGATGACTTTGTTTTAATAAACAGGATTGAAGAGAAACTTGGCATTGTATTAAGGAAGAACACACAGGAAAAAGTAAATCTTGCAGAGTTGCAGAAAGCAAATGAGGAAAAATTCAAAAAAGAACCTGAAGTTAATTCTTCTTCTGGGAAAGAGAGCGGCCTATTTGGCGATGATATTGAGATAATCGAGTGAAGTATATTTTCGGAAGTATATTTCTTAGTTGATAGATGTTTTTAAAGAAGGATAATTAATAATACAGATGGCATAAGGACTCGAAGCACTCGCACGAATGGAATATCCTGGAAGATTCATCATTATTGGAGAAACCATGGATGAAACGAATGTTGCAATTTATGGCATAACTGGCAGGAGTGCAAGCAGCCAGGCAAGGAGATTAATTAATCAAACAAATTATAGAGGAGATTTAAGTGCAAATATCTCTGTTGAAGTTACTGATAAAGAGCAGTTAGAAAAGGGGAACCCTGATTTGCTGGTTTATAACGCACTCCAAATTTCCAGCCTTAATCCTTTAATGGCAGTCAGCAACGGAAAACAAACGGATGGAGTTTTAGAAGCAACGTCAAAAGATAAACTGACTGCTGTTGAATTATTAGATAGTCAATTAAGGCATTGGGATTATGAGCCTGACTCCAGTTCTACTCCAAGGATCACAGGGGTAACGTGGCCTAAAAATTTTGGACTTTCAATCATAAGGCAAGAGGGAGAAGCAGGAAAAAGTGCCAGGAGTTATTTTGAGTTTCCTTTTATTCCAGGAAAAGGTAAATTAATCACGACTTATCAGGGAGAGAGAAACGACCCCTTGCCTTTGTTCAAAGGTGAGCCTCTCGATGTAAGGATTAGAGGATTGACTGCAAAAGAAATTGCCCAAGATGTTTATAATGTTTTGAATCCTGATTTAAGGGTGTCAGTTGCAGTAGCCTGCTTAGCTGATGAATATTATCATTCAGATCAAGATATATTTATCGTAAATAGGCATCCATAAACATGACCGAAGGCTTTAAAAATACCTTTTCTTGGTTGATATTATGAATGTAGAGTTTATTTCGCAGGAAAAAGAATTTGTTGAATTGAGAATAGATAATCTAACTGTGGCTGAGATAGTCAGAGTATATCTCAATGAACAGGGGATAAAGTTTGCTGCCTGGAGGAAGGAACACCCTTCTAAACCTATAATCTTTAGGATTGAGAGCTCTGGAAAGACTGTCAAGAAAGCTATTAACGAGGCTGTAGCTACAATAGAGAAAGATTCAAATGATATTCTTAAGGCCCTAAAGTAAGGGTTAGATTTATTAAGTGTTAATTATTTTCTGCTATATAAAAGGAGGTGTATAATGAGTTATAACTGCAGAATTACTGAGACTATAATTGGTTTAGTGATTCTTCTTCTGGCACTTTTCCCTAATCTTCTTGGAGCAGAAATCTCCAAATGGGCAATAGTGGTTATCAGCGCTATCTTAATAATACATTCTTGGCTATGCAAGAATTGCTCTAGGTGCAAGAGCTGCGGAGTACCTGTTAGCAAGCCTGCTATGAGTACTATGGCAAAACCTATGGCCAGCTCAAGCATGGGAAGTGTCCCTAGTTCAGTTCCTATAAGCAGCAAGCCTGCTATGAGTACTATGGCAAAACCTATGGCTACTAGTTTAGCAACTAGTCCAATGAGCAAGCCAGCAAGCTCTCCTGTAAAACCTATGAGTGCTAAACCTATGGCAAGGAAGCCTGTGAGGAAGCAAGCAAAGAGGAGCACAAGAAAGCCAGCAAGAAGGAGAAGATAATTAGTTAAGTTTATTAATTTGTTTTTATTCATATATTTATAAAAAGAGGAAAAATGTTCACGAAAAACTATCGAGTCGCTTTTATTTTACTTGCTTTAGCTTTCCTATTCTATGATTTTGGATTTGGAAAAGAGATAGCAGGATTATTCTCAACTTTGATACTGGCTTTGTTATTAGTTGGAGAGCTTACCGGGAAGACTTGCGATGCATGTGCTGTCGGAAGAATGGGACAGTCTAAAAAACGATAATCATTTTTATAAAGACATTTTTTGTGGTCTTTAGATGAGTAGATCTGATAAGATTTCTGCAGGAAGCTATGACTTAAATAAATGGCTTCACGGAGGGTATGACTTAGATATTATTACAACTCTTTACGGAGGAGCAGGATCAGGAAAAACCAACTTCTGTTTATTGGCTGCTGTTTCACAGGCTAAAAAAGGGAAGAAAGTTATTTTTATTGATACAGAAGGAGGATTCTCTTCTGAACGAGTCAAGCAGCTTTTGGGGAATTCTGATAAAGGAGTCTTGGAGGCGACTCTTGAGAATATTCTTGTGTTGAAGCCTACAAATTTCAAGGAACAGATAGAAGCATTTAGGGAGCTACAGAAACATCTTAAGAATCATGTTTCTTTGATAATAGTTGACGGGATGACTATGCTTTACAGATTAGATTTTGCAGATGCCAGAAACGGAGAATCAGGGGAAATGCAGAAAGTGAATTCTGAATTGACGCATCAAATGAGATTATTGGCTGAGATTTCCAGGAAGCAAAATATTCCAGTGATTGTAACGAACCAGGTCTATAACTGGGAATCTGAGAGCAGGATGGTAGGGGGAGATATACTGAAGTATTGGAGCAAATGCTTGATTGAATTAGTGAATGAGAACGGTCGACGGACGGCTTTACTTAAAAAACATAGAAGCATGCCCGAGAAAAGATTCCCATTTCAGATTTATGATCTTGGGGTTAAGAAGAGGGGATGGATTTGAAAGTGTCCCATTTCTGATAGTAATATTTAAATACATGTATTAATGTAATACATTATGAGTATAAGAACAATCAGAGGCATTGATAGAGATAAATGGCTGAGATTCAAGGAATTAGCTGCTAGAAAACGGGTCAGCATGGGCGATTTATTTGAGAATATGGTTGAGGAGTATGAAAAGAAAACTGAAGAATTTTGGGATGAAATCTTAAGTGGTGAGAGGAGGATCTCTGATAAAGATGCAGAGGATATGCATAAAAGCGTAAAGGAATTAAGAAAAGAAAGGGGATTTAGGAATGTACCTGATTTTTGATACATCTATCTTGATTGAACTTGACAGAGGTAATAAGGCAGTAATTAATAAGATATCTGAACTTAAAGACATCTACCCTACTCCTGCAAAAATAAGCTTTATTTCTTATTTTGAATTTTTATATGGGCTAAGGAATAAATCTGAAAAAAATAAGCGCAAATCCTTGGAATTCCTTGAGAAATTTGGAGTTATTCAGACATCCAAGGAAACTGCAAGTATACTAGTTGAACTTAAACAAAAATATGAACTTCCTTTAGCAGATCTTTTGATAGCATCTCATGTTCATGAAGAAAGGGGAATTTTAGTTACTAAAGATAATGATTTTAAAGATATAAAAGAGTTGGAATGTGTTTTTATTAATTGATTATATTTAGATTTTTCTCAAGCAATTGAACAGAAGCTTCTGCGGTCTTTATGACGTCATCGTGGTAGACTAATTCATCAAAGCCAGGCTCTTTATTTACTATTTTTTTAAGGAGTTCTAAACCCTCTTTGGCTTTTTCTCCTGTCATAAAACCCAGGGCTTCAGCAGCTTCGTGCTTTGCTACGATAGATGGATCATATTTTACAGCCTTGATCAGGATAGGGATAAATTCAACCAAATTCAGATCTCCTGCGTTATAGGACGCTTCGTGCCTTACAATCTGGTTAGGGTGATAAAGAATTATATCAGCAAGCATTGGCCAGGTTGATTCATTATAGAACTGCTCAACATTATGGTTGACATTCCTCCAGTTATATTCTAGTAGCTCCTTGAGTCTTTCGTCTGATATTTCAGGCAAGTGCTTAGATAGTGTGTGTCCCATTAGACAGATTTTTTCTTGAGTGTTTAAAAATCTTTTCCAAACTGGGGCTTTGCACAATAAGTAGTTCTTGCACAAAAAGTCTAAATATCTTAAATTACATCTTTTTTTATGGCGGAAGAGTTATACGGAGTAAAAAACACAAATGTTAGCACGGTTCTAACAAAAAACATATTTACAACCTACGTTCCAGTATCTGCGTCAATATTCTTGGAGGACAAGAATTTGAGACTTCCAGTGCTTTCGGTAGGTTCTGGCGAATTAAAGATAGAGGAAAGGTTTTTTAGTGAGCTAATTGGAACTAAAAAAGACAAATTGAAGGAAATTGTTTGGGGAAGTGAATGCAGAAATCCTTCTTATTCTAAAAGTAGAAGGGCTCCAGGTGTTGATATGGGGGCTTCCTTAGGAGATAAATTCTTACTGGAATTTGAGATTAAGCTCACAGTGGTTCCGACACACGCGGAGAGTAAAGTTACTGAAATGATTGTCAGACAAAATACACAATTCAATTTTGCTGAAAGACTTTGCTACAAATTTGGGAGATACCTAAGTAAAAATCCTTCAATATCTGAACTAAAGAGCATTTTAACAAAACAAGAGAAAAATCAAGACTTATTTATTCTACATGGTATTTGGAAAACTGTTAACCATGATTCTAGGATTGACCAAAAAAACTCTCTTGATGTTGTTGCTATCACAGATTTGGCGTATCTTAAAATTCTTTTGAATTCAACCCATGAGAAAACTTCTCGTGGAACAATGATAAAAACTAGAATCGGCAGAGTTGTAGACCAAATTCTCAGTTGGATTAAAGAATTTAAGAATTCTGACAAGATAACTTATTTAGGAGATTCAGAAGGCAGTAGAGACCACCTAAAAATTACTCTTTATCCTTTTGAGCACAAACCAGAGTTGGGAAAAATATACAGTGCTCCTAGGCTGAATTTTTCTGAGCTACAAAAAATAGTCTTGCCAGACTCTATAAAGCAATTAAGCCCTGAAAGAAGGCTAGATGCCAGTATAATTTTTACTCTTGCTAACATGGAGTTAGATGAAAGTTAGATATAATTTGATATGTTGCTCTTTTCGTAATCTTTAATCGCTTTGGCTATAGCTGAAGCCAAAACAGGAGGGACGGAATTACCTATTTGAAGTTCAACTTCTGACTTTACTCCAATCCATTCAAAGTCCTTTGGGAAAGTTTGGACTGTAGCTCTTTGTTCAGAATTCATTACCATTATTTTATTTCTATTTTTTATGGTATCTCCTTTATGAAACTTATAATTTTTAGGCATTGGACGACTTACTCCTCTTATTGTAGGGCTGAGTTCATCTATACTAAAGATAGCTCTCCTACCGTAACTTCTTGGATGACGGTAATAGTGTTGAAAACCTCCAAGGTTATCTCCGAGTGATGAGAAATAATCTTTTACACTTATCTTTTGTTTTTTTTGTCTCTTTATGTACTCTTCCATCTCGCCATCTTTTCCACCCTTTCTAGCTATAAGAAAGAATCTCTTGCGATTTTGAGGAGCTCCAAAATCTGCAGCATTTAAGACCATGGTTGAAATACCATATCCTGCTTCATGGAGGGTCTTTTTAGCTTTCTTTAGTTGTTCCTCACCAGTTGATTTAATAGTATTTACATTTTCCATCACAGCCCATTCTGGAGAGATAGCTACTACAATTTCTGCAAAGAGAGGGGTTAGGTTGCCTCTTTCCCCATCGCCATTTCTTTTTCCAGCAGAACTAAAATCCTGACAAGGTGGTCCCCCAACAACTATTTCTGGATTAATTTTTTTAATTTCAAGTATTTCAGGATGGTTTTTATCCTTTAATTGGGTTAAATCTAAAACTTTAATATTGCTGTGATTAAAATTTCTCTTGTACGTTTCTATTGCTTTTTTCCAATTATCATAGGCTGCTACTATCTTAAAACCAGCCTGAGCTAAACCCAAAGACAGCCCTCCTGCACCGCAGAACAAATCAACAACTTTCATCTCTTTTCTTGTGTCCATAATCTATTCTTGTAGTAAAGGTATTTATTATTTTCTAGCAATTACTATTTAATTTGTGCAATCTCCTATATCCATTTGCACAAAATCATATTTGAACAAAAAGTTTTCTTACCTCTAGTGGAACCTTAAAATTACAGATAAATAATTCTTTACCTTTTGGGTTTCCATTACCATTATGATTTTTCATAGAATACTGCAATTTCCATTTGTAAATATTTGCAAAAGAAAATAATTTCCTAACTTCTGGAGTATCATCGTATGTTATTAACCACTTATGTTTGCATCTTTTCATATCTTCTGCAAAATTCTTGTGGTCAAAACCTTCATGGAAACACCCCCTTTTTCCATATAGTTTAGATTTTGAATTTGACATGTATGGTGGGTCAAGGAATATGAAAACATTACCTCCACTTTCTTTTAGGGCATCGGAATAATCTTTGTTAGTTATCTTGATACCCTTTAGTAAATCAGAAGCTTCAGACAGTCTTTGTATTGAAGAGTCTGTAAATCTCTTCACGAAAGCCTCTTCGGAATATCCTCCTGCTTCAGTTAATCCAGAAAAAGTTACTCTATTAAGAATAAAAAATCTTGTTGCTCTTTGAAACTCCTCAAGATTATCAGAATTTTTTATAAGGTTTGAGTACAGAACTTTTCCATTAGGGCGTTTCTTTTTTATTGTTTTGATTTCATTTATTAGTTTAGTTGGTTCTTTCTGGTAATATTGATAAAACAAAATTAAATCTTTGTTTATATCGTTTATCCAATATTTCTTATTAGGATATTTTTGCTTCAATGCAAAAAAAACAGAGCCGCCTCCGACCATCGGTTCTCTGAACTCATCAAAATCCAAGATAATTGGAAGTATCTTTTTCAGAGCCTTAGATTTTCCTCCAGGGTAACGAAGCGGACTTTTTATTGTTGGGATTTTCATTTTGCATTTTAGATTTACTCCTCTTTTTCTAAAGCATCTATATCTCTAACCAAAGAGTCAATCTCCTCCTTTAATTTACGAATTATCTTTTTTCTCCTTGGGTCCGTTAGAGTTTTTATTAACTCTTTTCTTGGAAAGGAACTAATAGTTTCTATTGTTTTCTGAATTTGTTTAAATTCTCTACTCCTCAAAACAGGATTTTTTTCTTGTAATAATTCAAATGCTTCCTTAAAACCATGAGTCTCAAAGCGTTGCATCGCATCTTCATCTTCCATTATTTGAGCTAACGCACGAATGTCTCGTACATCATCAAACTTTCCATCTCTCACCCACTTAGCAAACTTGTCAATGTTTGCTTGAATTTTAACAAAGTTTTGTAAGTCTCTCTTTTTGAAAAGCTCATCAAAGTAAGTATATTTTCTATACCATGCTTTATCATCAGGATATTTTTGACCATATTTGTAAGTTTGTTCGTATGCCTTAACCATTCTAATAACAGTAATCTTTCCCATACCAAGATATTTTGCTAGGTTATCGTAGCTGATATTGTATGTTCTATATAAATCATGTATTTGTTTCGCTTTGTTAAAAGCAGGCCACTGTTTCTTTCCTTTTACATGGATGGTTGCTAAAAGAAGACTTTTATCCATATCAGAGATATGTCCTGGAATCATCCTACATTTGATTATTTTGAATGCATCTTTTTCAAAACCCTGAAGCTCTCCATCAATGACTTTCTGGCGAAGCTTTCTTAGACACACCACTCTTCTGTTGCCTTCAAGAACCACATTATTAGAGTCAATTATCGGTTCTTCGTATAGACCCTTTGCTGATTTTATCTGCTCATACAATTCTTTTGTACCTGGCTCATCCCAAATTAATTTATCCATTTCTTTATCAGAAATCTGCTTGGAGAAATGTTGAAACCGCACATTATTTAAATCTAATTTTAAATCGTCTAATTTAACGTCGGCAGCAGTCGTCTCAAAATTTATTTTGAGTTCTTCCTTCTTTACCATAGAACATTTTAGTAATTGGTTTTAATAAATCTTTCCTAAACCATTCAGTACTAATACCTTTTTTCACCCAGATTATGGTTTAGATTGGTTTAATATACACCATAGTAAACTATTTAAACCCTAATTGCGTAGTTTTTTTGTAGGGAAGGTAGCACCCCCGAAGGTCGGGGGAGGTTACCAAACAACACATGCCCTGAGGACAAGGTGCTCCTTTCTTACGCCCATAATCATTAATGGGGACCGAAGTCCCCAGGAACCCACGCAAATGAATTCCAAAAACAATAGAAAAGATAAGTATAAAGATTTTTCGGACTCGTTTCCGAAGACTGAAAAAAGCAGTTCAGAGTTACAGATACCTCCTTCTAGTTCGTTAGAGCATAATCAGATGGAATATCATAATTTGACTCAGAATAAAGTCCACACTCAGCAATGGGCCGAATACAATCAAGCACAAACAAAGGAGAAACTAATCTTTTACAAACTTCTTGCTGAGCTGTTAAATGTAGTTCCAAAAAGAACATACACTTTTGGAAGGCCTCGTAAATCCTTGAGAGATATGATTTTTTGCTCTATGATAAAGATTTATACAAATACTTCTTCAAGAAGATTAATCTCGGATTTAGAACTTGCAAAGAGAGCAGGATATATTCAAGACGTTCCGCACTTCAATACGGTCCTGAACTATTTTGATGATAGTGGAATGAGAATGATACTTCATTATCTCATCAATATTTCCGCATTACCTCTTAAACACATTGAAAAGAGATTTGCAGTTGATTCAACAGGGTTTGGAACACAAAGATTTGACAGGTGGTTGGACATTAAACATAGAATAAAGTCTCCTCTCGGCAAATACAAGAAAGCACATGTTCTCTGTGGCGTTAAAACTAATGTAATCACTGCTGTAGAAATAACCAAAGGCAACATAGGAGATTCAACTATGTTTGAACCATTACTTAGACAAACAGCAGAACATTTTGACATTAAAGAAGTCACAGCAGACAAGGCTTATTCATCAAGAGATAACCTTGAGTTAGCTAAAGAACTTGGAGCAATGCCTTACATTCCTTTCAAATCCAATGTGACGGGAAAAGCAAGAGGCTCTCCAACTTGGGCTAAGATGTTCAAATTGTTTACCCAAAACTACCTAGAATTTGCCGAACACTACCATAAGAGGAGTAATGTAGAAACCTGTTTTGCGATGATTAAGAGAAAATTTGGAGATAGTTGTAGATGCAAATCTGATAGAAGCCAAAACAATGAGATTCTCTGCAAGGTATTAGCACATAATATCGTGGTTCTTATTCACGAAATGTTTGAGCTTAAAATTGAGTTTGATTTTTCGCAAATCGTTAAAGCCTTTCCTGCACAAAAAGGGGTTTAGTTATTGTGCAAAGCCCCAAACTGGCAAAAGGTTAAATACGCTTTTTGCTTTTGGCAGATATGCAGTATATAGATTTCATAAAAGTATACGATGAATTAGCTTCTACTACAAAGAAACTCGAGAAGATCGAGATACTTTCTAAATTCCTTCCTAAATTAAAAGGGCACGAAGAATTGGTTTACTTGCTCAGGGGAAGAGTTTTTCCTGATTATGACGAGAGCGAATTTGGGATCTCAACGCAGCTAGTGATAAAAGCCATTGAAAGGGCAACAGGAAATAGTAATGAGAAAATCGTCCAGAAATTCAATAAGATCGGAGATTTAGGGGAGATAGCTGAAGAACTGATAGGGAAAAAACAGCAGTCAACATTATTCACTAAAAAACTAAGTGTTGACAAAGTATTTACTAATTTGAGGAATTTGGCAACTATTGAAGGGAAAGGGGCAGTTGACAAGAAACTGGCTTTAGTTATAGAATTATTGACTTCATCCTCAGGAAGCGAGGCTAAGTACATTGTCAGGACATTGCTTAATGATCTAAGAGTGGGTGTGGCTGACGCTATACTTAGGGATTCAATAGCAAAGAGCTTTTTCGGAGAGGATAAAGAAGCTACTGAATTAATCGAATCAGCTTATGATAAAGTGAATGATTTCGCTATGATATTGGAATTAGCAACTAAAGGAAAAAAAGCATTGAATAAAGTTGAGGTAATCCCTGGCAAGCCAATCAAAGTCATGCTTCCTGTTAAAGTGACTGATTTATCTGAGGGTTTTAGGATTTGCGGAAAGCCTTTAGCTGTTGAGCATAAGTATGACGGCTTTAGAGTATTGATAAACTATGATGGGAAGAATGTCAGCTTATTTACGCGTAAACTAGATAATGTTACTAAACAATTCCCTGATGTAGTTGAGATTATCAAGAAACATGTGAATGGGAAGAGCTTTGTTTTAGATTCTGAAGTTGTAGGATATGACCCAAATAAAAAAGAATACAAGCCGTTTGAGGCAATAAGCCAGAGGATAAGAAGGAAGTATGACATTGACCAGATAATAAAGAAACTTCCTGTTGAGATAAATGTCTTCGATATTATTTTCTGGAACGGTGATAGCCAGATCGACAAGCCATTCAAGGAGAGGAGAAAACTTTTAGAAAAAGTTGTCAGGCCTGAAAAATGGAAGATAAGGCACTCCACACAATTTGTAACTGATAATGAAAAAGAAGTCGAGAAATTCTATAAGGATGCATTAAAAACAGGCGAGGAAGGAATAATGATGAAAAATCTAAATGCTCCTTACAGGCCTGGACGAAGAGTAGGTTTCATGGTGAAGATGAAGCCTGAAGCCAAGGATCTGGATCTAGTTATTGTCGGTGCAGAATACGGAACTGGTAAGAGATCTGGAGGATTAACAAGTTTCATTTTAGCCTGCAAGAACGGGAACAAGGAATTTGTCGAGGTGGGAAAGGCTTCTTCAGGACTTAAGGAGAAAGAAGGAGAAGAGGGAATAACTTACAAAGAGATGGATAAATTATTGCAGCCGCTAGTCACAAGAACGAAAGGAAACCAGGTTACAGTAAAGCCTAAAATCGTTGTATCTGTCACTTACCAGAATGTGCAGCCAAGCCCGACTTACAGTTCAGGGTATGCATTACGCTTTCCTAAAATCACCCATTACCGCCCTGAAAGGGGAGTGCATGATATCGCAACAGTGGAAGATATAAAGAAAGAGTTTTTGAGAATGCAGAAGACAAGGAAGAACGGATTAGGATGAAAAATACATATGATTTTACTGTACCTGTTTTAAGTCCTGAAGGTCTTCATCTTTCTCCGGCTGCACAGATAATAGAAATTTTAAGTAATTATAATGGGAGAGTAAACGTTTCCCATCCTGAAAGAGGGGAATATGATGCCAGGGATATTTTTGGCTTGATTAGCACTCGCGCTTTGCCTGGAAGCAGACTAACATTCAGTTTTGAACAATCATCCAGTTTTGAAGATGCTCAGTATTTAGCTTCGAGAATAGAAATAATCTTATCAGGTAAATAATGGTACAAAAAGGGGATAGGGAGAACGGATTAGGATGATGTTAGAGATAATTGGTTGGATTGGTGCTTTCCTTTTGATTTTAGCATTTTTCTGTTGACGCACCATGACTTATCTACTAAATGGTATCAGGGAATGAATCTTGTCGGATCATTGCTTGTCGGAACTAACGCTTTTCTCAACAGGGCATATCCTCTTTACGATAAATATTTTCTGGCTTGCTATTAGCAATTTATGGCTTCTACAAAATATAAGAAATAATTAGCCTCTGAAGTCCCAAAGAATAGATATTATGATGGAAAGTTGGAAGGCAAAGATCAACCACATCAAAATACCTATTATCATCTTGTACATATAAGCCTTTTTGCTTATCTGGAGGTATTGCAATTTTCTATACTTCCTTACTAAAATCCAAATTGCTATACCTATAGCAAACAAGATAAATATAGGGAGAATAGCGACGAATGTAGGTATGCTCTCTCCACAAATGGCAAGAGTTACTCCCGATATCCTGTACTCTATGTGTCCATCAGCAAATAATGTACATACGAAGAAAGCTAATATTGTTTGAGCAATAAAGGTCAGAAGCAGCACAAGAAAGAAGGTCAATGGAAAATTATAAATGTAAAATAATGTCTTCTTTTTTGAAGAGTCTAAGAGTTCCTCCATAATATGTCTGAATTAAATTCCTATATAAACATTTAGTATTTTTTCTACAACAAAATTTATTTTTGAGGCATTTATAAATAAGAACCTTTATAAAGGGTAACCCTTTATAAATGGTATAATTATAAAATGGCACAAGTCAAATCAGACCTAAAGGTACAAAATATCGTCGCTACTGCTTCTCTGGGCAAACCTGTAACATTAACAAAACTTGCAAGAATGCATTCTAATACAGAATACAATCCAGAACAATTTCCTGGATTAGTCTTAAGAGTCAAGAAACCCAAATCCGCTGTTTTGGTGTTCTCTTCTGGGAATCTTGTCTGCACAGGAACAAAATCCGTGCAACAGGTAAATGAGGTGATAGCGCAAGTCATAAAACAACTTGCAAAGATTGGGGTTAAGATCACCGATAAGCCTAAAGTGACTGTACAGAATATAGTCGCTTCAGGAAGTATCGACGTGGATCTTAACCTCAATATTTTAGCTTTGGAGCTGGAGAATACAGAGTATGAGCCGGAGCAGTTCCCAGGATTAGTTTACAAATTAGATGAGCCTACTACAACATTCTTACTTTTCTCAAATGGAAAACTGGTCTGCACAGGAACAAAAAGCAGGAAGCAGCTTGAAGAAGCGATGGCTCAACTGAACAAGAACATCAAGGAAGTACTTGCCAGACTTGAGAAAAAGAAGTAGTTAGATAAACTCAAATAATTTTTTCTGTTTTCCGAAATTTGTTAGTAGCCAGGATTTATTAGTATAGTTTGTTATTGGCTGGCGTAATCTTGACTGAATGCTTTCCAATGCTTCTTTAAGGGTATTGAATTTTTCAGGCTGTTTAGTAAATGCTTCTCTTGAGGTTTCCCTTAATATTCCTACTCCACAAGGAGCATAGTACTGAGGCCTTATTTCTCTTATCACTAAGCATTGAGCCTGGCGCTTTATCTTTTCCAGGTATTCTACTAATGCTAACCTGTTTGCGTAATATGCTCCGGTGACGTTATCTGCGTATTTTTTCCTTGGGAAGAATGTTTCGTAATCCTGCCAGAACACACCAGTCTCATTATAATTAGTGCGCATCTCGATGACTTCAAAAGAATATTTATCAGGCAATAATAGAAATTCGTAATGGTTTCCTATGTATTCAGCGTGGAAGACCTGGAACTCCGATATTTCCTGATATTCCTTTACTTTTTCTAATTTGTTTTTTGAGAGAGTATCATCAACTGCTGTTATAGACCAGCGTGTCGGGACTAGCCTCCTGTTCTTTTTTATTCCAAGAAGGCCTGCTGATAGTATCTTGATTATATTAGAAGTGTTTATTTTTGACTTGGCTAGTTCCTGTATTGCAATAGCAGATTTTACTTCTGTATCATTCACTAAGTAATCTATTTTAGGTTTTACCGGAGCGTTTTCCTCAAGTTTGACGTTTTCCACAGGGGCTGCCCTAGAAATAAGCGGAACTCTTGCATCAGGATGATTGACCTTCTTTACAGGCTTTTTCAGATGGAACTCTGTAGCTATTGATTTATGAGTCATTGCTATCTCTTTCATCACTCCTAAAAATCTTGTTTCAAGCTTCTTAATGTTGGATTGCGTCCTGCCATAGATCAATTGGTTTCTATGTTCCATGATATTAGATATCGGAAGCTTGTTCTTATGCCATAGTTCAGGAGAAGACATTATTTTATTGTCACCGTATTCAGGAGGGGATAATATCCCTGTATAAACATTGGGGTAGTTCCACTTTCCAACGAATATTTCAGGAGGGGAAGATCCTGAAAACTCCGTTAGATTCACTGTTTTTCCAACTATAAACTCATGCTCTTTGCAATTATACTCCCCGCAGGTCTTGCAGCGCTTTGCCATAAAACGAATTGAGAGTCAGGATATTTATGGATTGTTATAGTTTTTTCACTAACGAGATATTCTTTTTCTATTTATAGAATAATGTATAAACCCTAGTATTGCCAAAGCTGTTCCAGTGACTATTGCAGCATAGCCCATTGAAGTTAAAGTCTGATTGTTCTGGCCGAATTGTATCAATGCGAATCCAAAGATAAATGCTGCGAAAGCTGTTCTCAAGTAAGATAATAACGTCCTCTCGTTTGAAAGCAAAGTCCTCTCTTTTTCGAACCTTTCGGAATCTTTAACCATAGAATTGGTAAGTTATGAGAGTTTTAAAACTTAATCTTAGATTGTTTTGAGACATATGTTAGGACGCGTGTAATGTTCTCAAGATCAGGATTATTTTGGATATCCTGATACCTCATTAATCTGTACTCTCCAATTGATGTTGTTACTTCTCTTTCCCCGTGAGCGAATCTTTCTTTGTCTTCAGGATTAAATACTGTTTCATCAAGATTATACCTCTTTGTATTATTATTTCTTGGATCTATTGTCAAGAACACATAGATTATTTCAGGAACAATAGGATCTGCCGGAGGTTTAGCCAGACCATTATCTTTAACTTTACGTTTAACCATAAAAATTATTCAATGAAGATGTTTTAAATTTATCCTTTCAGATCAGATATTCCAAGAAGGACAAATAATACTCCGACCATTATGACAAACCAGACTAAACCGCCTTTGAAGAATTCCCATGCAGCTGTTCCGAAATCCCAGAATCCTGCTCCTAGTGAATAATACCAGGCAAGTATAGCTCCGATTATTAAAACAAGCCCTACCAAAAGTTCTACCCATTTATTCATAATCTATGGATAGAAAAACAATTTATAAATATTGCTGTGAGTTTTCTGTCAGAGAGAGTGGTTAAAATAAAGACTTTTTGTATGAAATCAATTAATTTATGCAGCATTTATATAAGTGTAATTTCAAACATGACAAATCCGTACTTGTCTTGCTCTTCTTTTGAATAATATTTGTCCATATTCGGATAAGATTCCATTTCTCTTCTTTTAATAACTTTAACTTTAATTTTTTCTTTTAGCTCAGGACGTTTTACGAACACTATTTTATCTCCTATTCTAATACCCTTTCTTTTTTTATCATTTAATCTGATTTCAGTTTTCTTAATTCCCAATTTTATTTTTTCAAACGGATCTGGATCCAGTCTCATTGCGTGCTCCATAACCTTTTATGTTAATACGGTAATATAAACTTGTTCCAGGATCAAAAATTATAGTTATAAATAAATATTTCTAATAGGTTCAATCACTCTTGAAGTCTTAAATTCATTTATAAACTAGAATTTTTTATATAAGCAATGGGAAAAGTGAAAAGCTCGATCAATGTTGATCTGGATGACCCGCGAACAGGGAAGATAGCAGAGGCTATTTCTAATAAATCATGCAAGAAGATTCTCGCTTTACTGGCTGACAAAGAAATGAGCCAGAAAGATATTTCTGATAAATTAGGAATGCCGCTAAATACTGTTGAGTATAGCCTGAAAAAATTGATTGATGCAGGCTTAGTTGAAAAGTCAAAGAATTTTTTCTGGAGCGTTAAAGGGAAGAAGATCCCTATGTATAGAGTTGCTGATAAGAAGATAATCATCTCCCCAAAGACAATGGTTAACAAAGTAGTTGTTCCTGCAATATTAGTTCTTGGCGCAATTTTTCTTGCTGTAATATTATTTACACAGACATCTTACCCAAATACACAGAGCGATGATTTCATAGGAATGAAGAATTTTGAGAGCTATGCTGAACTTAGGGAGTTTTTGAAGGAGAACTCAGCGGATAATGACATGTATTACAGGAGCTTTGGAGTCGCTGAAGCTGCTGTTGCTAGTGATGCTCCAATGCCTTCATCAGGAGCTGACAAGATTGAGAGTGCGAGTGACTTCTCAACAACCAATGTAGTTGTCGAGGGAGTGGATGAACTTGATATTGTAAAGAATGACGGAAGTTACATCTATACAGTTGTTGATAATAAGGTTGTTATCGCCAAGGCATTTCCTGCTGAAGATTTAGAGATAATGGCCGAGTTAGAATTCAATAAGACTGTTACAGGAATATTTGTGAATGGTGATAAACTGATAGTGGTTGAGAGCTTCTATGGATACGGGGGAATATATTATGGCGTAGCTAGCATATTGCCTACTCCTGAGAGGAGCGAGCCAGTTACATTGATACATGTTTATGATATAACTGATAGGGAAAATCCTGAACCGGAAGAGACATTCACTTTGTCAGGAAGCTATAATGATGCAAGAATGATCGATGACAAAGTGTATATTCTGTCTACTACTTATATAGATGCGAATGCTCCGGTGATGCCTTTCTTTGCAGCAGGTGACGTGGAGAGTGAAGTCAAAGCTTCAGACATTTCATATCCTAATTTTATTGATAGCTCGTTCGTGTTCACATCTATCATGGCTATAGATATTGATTCACTAGAGTATAAAGGAGATGTTTATTTGACCGGCGGAAGCTCAACCATACATGTGTCAAAGGATAATATCTATTTAACCAATTTCAAGAACTATAACTGGCAGGATTATCAGGAAGGATATTATGAAGAGGTAGTTTTAGACTTCCTGCCTGGCGATGTCAAGAATGAAATTAAAGATGTCCTATCTAGTGATATAGAAAGCTATGAGAAGAGTCAGGAGATAGAAGGATTAATGGCTGAATATTTCAACAGCCTGCCTAGAAATGAGAGACAGGAAAGATTAGAAGACATGCAGGAAGCAGCTATAGAATATTCTACTCAGTGGAGCAAGGATAACGAGAAGACTGTAATACATAAGATAAGTGTCGATGGTTTAGAGATAGAATATGAAGGAAGCGGCGAAGTTCCTGGAAGCCTACTGAACGAATTCTCAATAAGTGAATATGGTGGAAACTTGAGAATAGCCACAACTACTGGGAACTTGTTTGGAAGTGGAGAAACATTGAATCATCTTTATGTACTAGATGAAGATTTAGAGATAATCGGAAGTGTGGAAGATTTAGCTGAAGGAGAGAGAATCTATTCCGCTAGATTTATGGGAGATAAAGCATACATGGTTACTTACAGACAGGTTGATCCGCTCTATGCTATTGATCTATCTGATCCTAGTGATCCTCAAGTTTTAGGATATTTGAAAATACCTGGGTTTTCTAATTACTTGCATCCATATGATGAGAACCATTTGATCGGGATAGGAAGAGATGCTGATGAGAACGGAAGGACAAGGGGAGTAAAAGTGTCCTTGTTTGATGTCAGTGATTCAGATAATATTGCTGAAGTTGATAGCTATGTTATTGAGAGTGAATGGTCGTATTCAACTGCTGAATATGAGCATAAGGCAGTATTGTTTGATAAGGAAAAAGGAATATTAGTAATCCCTGTTTCAAGGAATGAATTAGTTGATGAGAAGAGATATGAGTATTCATACTGGTCAGGAGCTTATGTGTTTGATATTACTTCAGATAACATAGACTTGAAAGGAACAATCGAACACCAGGAAGAAAGTGAACAGGATTATAATTATTACACGCAGATACATAGGTCATTATTCATGGATGATGCATTGTATACAGTGTCATATGTCAAGATAAAGGCGAATGAGATTGATGATCTGGACGAGATATCTGAAGTTGAATTGCCTTATGAATTTCCTGAGTATTATTACTAATATTTAATAATGTCCGGGAGTTTGTATTTCTATGTTAATTTATTTATGTAGAAAATGAAGAAGACAAAATATTCAGTTTTGGAGAGATTTTTATTGCCCACATTATCAAAGATAATTATTTTTATTTTATTGATGGTTATCTTAACTTCTTTTTTATGTTTGATTTTATTCCCTTCTATTTGTCTTTTAGGTTGCCAAATATATCCCGATGGAGGTGCTAATTGTCCTCAGTGTCCAGTTTGTAATATGAATGAAACAATCCCTTATTCATTATTATTGATACTCCCAAGTTATTTTATTTCGTGCATAATAGTTTCTATGTTTACAGGGGTAAAAAATAATCTTAAAAATAGAAGCATCAAAAATAAAAAAACTGATATATCATTTCTAATTATTTTGTTAATTGAGATATTAACTCTTTTTTTCACTATATATTTTTCAGGAAACAATTGCTTTTATCCAAATCCCTGCTCTGCTCCAAGTTTTTTTAATCCATTTGGCGTCGATTATTCCGGAGTATGTATCCAAATTTTAACCCCTCCAATGAAATGTAATCTTACTCTTATTTATCTTCTAGAATGGGTTATTGTTTTTACAGTTATTTTTTACTTTTTGAAGCGAGTCCTGAAATCCTTTAATAAGGCTTTAGCAAAATATTAAAAACCTCTTTTGGCATTTTGGAAAATGATCAGTGATGAAGAGATTTTAGAGATCCGGGAGCATTTAGAGAATGCTCAAAACCCGATTTTCTTCTATGATAACGACGCTGACGGCTTTAGCAGCTATATATTATTAAGGAAATACATAAACAGGGGAAAGGGAGTGGCTGTGAGAAGCCATCCGGATGTTGACGAGGGTTATGCCAAGAAAGCGCAGGAACTTAATGCTGATTATATCTTTGTTCTAGACAGGCCGATCTTAGGGGAGAAGTTTGCCAGTGAAATCCAGAAGCTGCAACTGCCTATAGTCTGGATCGACCATCACGAGGTTTCGAATGAGAAATATGAGAATGTCTTTTATTATAATCCGAATGGAGGAAAAACAAAAAGCTCTGAGCCTGTATCTTATTGGACATACAAGATAGCAAATATGCCTGAGAATATGTGGATCAGCATAATGGGATGCATAGCTGACCACCACCTGCCTGAGTTCGCTGATGAATTCAAGGAGCGATATCCTGAATACTGGGCTGAAGGGATAAAGGAGCCGTTTGATGCTTACTACAGGACCGAAATAGGAAGACTAGCAAGAGTTATAGGATTTGCATTGAAAGATTCTATAACTCACGTAGTGCAATTCCAGAACTTTATATTGAAATGCTCCACTCCTTCAGATATGGGGATAGAGATAGAATCAGGAAAATCATTTGCAAAGAAATACAGGGAGATAAGGAAAAAACACGATGCGTTAGTCAATAAGGCAAAGACCAACCTGAAAGGGAAATTATTGTTCTTCAATTATGGAGGGGATATGAGCATCAGCGCTGAGATAGCTAATGAATTATGCTTTCTATATCCTGATAAGTTTATTGTTGTGGGATATTCATCAGGGCCAATAACAAATATATCTGCCAGAGGGAAAGGAGTCAAGAAGATATTTGAGAAGGTATTGCCGTTGCTAGACAATGCCATAGGCGGAGGGCACGACGACGCTGTCGGCGCAAGGCTTAACACAAAGGATTTAGAAAAGTTTAAAGAGGAATTTGAGAAGCTATTATAATGAGAGAACTGAAAATAGAAATATTCGGAAGAGTGCAGGGAGTAGGTTTTAGGCATTTCACTAAGGAGAACGCTGATAAACTGGGACTAAAAGGATATGTCAAAAACAATTCTGATGGCAGCGTTACTGCTATAGTTCAGGGAGAGAAGGAAAACCTGGATGTCTTTCTCCATAATGTGCAGAAAGGTCCTGTATTAGCTAAGGTTGAAGGGGTTTCATATTTCTGGCAGGAGAAAACAGAAGATTATAATGATTTTGTAATTTCTCTAGATAAAGGATTGATCAGCGACCAGACTTCAAGCTTCAAGAACTTAGGAAAGAAGATATTCAATATTAAAGATAAGGTTCCTGTGCATGTCGCAATAATTCCGGACGGAAACAGGAGATGGGCAAAAGAAAAAGGCCTGCATGCATGGGAGGGCCATATCAGATCCAAAGACAACCTAAATTCAATTTTCCAGGAAGCAAAAAGCTTAGGAGTAAGATACCTTACTATATGGGCATTTTCTACAGAGAACTGGAGCAGGAGCTCAAGTGAAGTTACTAAATTATTTTCTCTTTTAGAAGAGAGCATTAATGGTTTTAGGAAACTTGCATTAGAGAATAAAATTAGGTTCAGGCATCTAGGAAGAAGGGACAGATTCCCTAAGAGATTAATGCACGCAATAGGGAAACTTGAGGATGAGACAAAAGATTTCTCAGATTATAATGTGCAGATATGCTTAGATTACGGCGGAAGGGATGAGGTGTTGAGAGCAGTCAACAAGATGTTGAGATCTGGTTTGACGGAAATCAAGGAAGATGATCTGACTAAGCACCTAGATTCCGCAGATATTCCAGACCCTGACCTGATAATAAGAACCAGCGGGGAAAAAAGAGTGAGTGGGTTCATGCCATTTCAAGCTACTTATGCAGAACTTTATTTCACAGATGTCAACTTCCCTGATTTCGGGCCTGAACATCTTAGGAAAGCTGTTGAAGACTACAGCAGAAGAAAGAGAAGGTTTGGCGGATAATCAATGCAATAAGCTTGCATCATACCACTCATTCCTTGTCATCCCGTATTTTTTCATCTTGCTTATGCATTCTTCTATTTCAGGAGCAAATCTGCTAATTAGGGCATTTGATTCTTCATTGATTATCCTTTCTTTCAATTCCTCACGCAAACCTTTTGGGAGGGAATCAGGATGAACGTTAACCTTCTTTATGATCTCAAACATTGAAGCGGCTGCTTCCTGTTTCGAGTAAATATTAGGCATACTCCCTATAGAATAGATCGCCACTCTCTCTAAAGCATCCCTTACGTCTCTCCTTACTAAAAAATCGATATCTCCTTCCGGATAGCCAACCATAACCAGCTTGGGATGAACAGGATCCCTTAATCCCTTTGATTGTAGGAATTGGTCTGTTTCTTCTAACAATCCGCTTTTAAACATCCCATAGAGTTCTTCCCTTTCACTTGTCAAGCCATCTATCCTTTCCTCCTGATATATCCCGACAAATGTCGGATAAGCAAAACTTTTGGGCAATAAACCCTTAATATCGGCTCCTACGGGAAGCAATTTTTTCTCCAGCCTTCCTGAAACTATATTCCATGCGGGGCCTACTGAATAAAAGAACTCCAGCCTGGGAAATTTTCCTCCCAGCTGTTCTAGCGTCTCAAAGTTAATAGATACCATGAGAATGCGTAAAAATATCAATTTAAAATAGTTTGCATTTTTTAAAGGCAAATGATTAAGATTTTAAAGAGCAAATATCTTTTAGTAAAATGAAAGGAATGATAGGTTTAGAGATACATACTTATCTTGTTACTAATGAGAAATTATTTTGTCGCTGTAAAGCTTCCCGAGAGAAGGGTTTGAAGCCTAACGTTAATATCTGTCCTATATGCACAGGCCAGCCAGGAGGAAAGCCAATGCTTCCTAATTCCGAGGCTGTTAAGAAGGCTGTGCAGATCGGTTTATTATTAGGATGCAAGATAAACAATGATGTTGAATGGATGAGGAAACATTATTCGTGGCCAGATTTGCCTAAAGGATACCAGAACACTATAAGCGGAGCATACGCTATGCCTCTTGGGGTGAACGGCAAATTTTCTGGTATAAGGATATCTAGTATGCATTTAGAGGAAGATCCTGCTGCATGGGATCCTAAATCCGGATGCATTGATTATAATAGGTCTGGCTTGCCGTTAGTAGAGATAGTTACAGAGCCTGATTTCACTTATTCTGAAGAAGTTTATGACTGGCTGAAAAAGTTAGTCCACGCTTTAAGCTACTTGAAAGCAGTAGATAAGGATGCTGGAATAAAGGCTGACGTTAATGTGAACATTCCTGGCAAGACTGTCAGAGTTGAGATAAAGAATGTTAATTCTATTGATAATGTTAGAAAAGCAATTGAGTATGAACTTAAGAGGCAGGAGAAAGAGGGAAGTGTTAGAGAGACAAGAAGATATGATGAAGCAAAAGATAAGACAACTTCAATGCGAAGCAAGGAGCAGCAGGATGACTATCGGTTTATCTCTGATCCTGATCTAGTTAGTATACATCTTAAGGATAAATTTGTTTCTGAACTGAAGAGTAAATTGCCTGAACTGCCTGAAGAGAAACTTGCCAAGATGATCAAGAAATACAAGATAGATGAATCTAATGCTGAAGTGTTGATCAAGCATTTAGATATTGCTGAATTCTTTGAGAAGATTGTTGAGTCAGGAAAAGTAGATGTGAAGTTTTCTGTTCCATGGGTTACAATAGAACTTCTTAGAGTGCTTAATTATAATAAGAAAGAGCTTTCAGAAGTTGATGTTGAAGTTGATCATTTTGTTAAATTATTGCAACTGGTTGAGAAAGACAAGATAACTGAGTTACAAGCTAAACAAGTCCTGAATAAATTTGTTCCTAAAAGTTTTGACCCTTCTAAAGTAGAAGGGAAGATAGAGGATAAAAATGAACTGAAAAAAATCGCTGAAAAAGTTATTTCTCAGAATAAGAAAGCAGTCGATAGCTATAATTCAGGCGATAAAAATGCCTTAAATTTCTTGATGGGGCAGATAATGAATTTAACTAATAGAAGGGCGGATTATAAGGTAGCGCTTGAGGTTTTGAAGGAACTACTAAAATGAAACCAAAATATGTTTATCACGGCAGCGGTAGGGAATTGGTTGGAGATATGTTACTTCCTAAGAGAGCTGAAGATCTTGGAAGTGTTAAAGATAACAGCCTCATTGGAGTTTATGCATCTGATTTAAGGGAGCAGGCAATATCTATGGCGATACATTCCTGCAAGGGTGTTGGATGCGGAAGTTTATGTTTCAGGAATGTTAATGGGAAGAAAGTCATGGAGTCTATAATCTATGATGGATGGCCTGAGCAAGATCATATTTATCTTTACATTTTACCTTCAGATACATTTGAGAACAGGCCAAGGGGAAGCCATCAATGGGTATCTTTAACTCCGGTAAAACCTGCCAAGCTTGAAAAATTATTAGTAAAAGATTACATACATTTAGTAAGAAAAGCGACTGAAAAGGAGAAGAAGGAATTCTTTGAGAAACATAAGGATACTTTAGATATTAAAAGGGAAAGTAATCTTTAAATAAACTCTTTTCTGTTAAGTAATGAGGTGAATAAATGGAACTTCTTGAAAAATTGATTAATCTGGATGGGGTGAGCAGTAATGAGTATGCTGTGAGGAATTTTCTTATCAAGGAGATAAAGCCTCATATAAAAGATGTCAGAGTTGATAAGATGGGCAATGTTATTGCTGTGAAGCCTGGAAAAAAGCCTGCAATAATGCTTATGGCACACATGGATGAAGTCGGGATGATGGTGAGTTCAATCAGCAAGGAAGGAAAGATATCTATCAGCCCTATTGGAGGAATTGATCCGTATATTCTATTAGGGCATAAAGTATACTTAAGTGGAAAGAAAGAACTTGCGGGAGTGATCACAACTTCTGAAGTTTTGGATGGAGCAGAGGTAAAGAAAAATTTAATAATGGATGACTTGTTTGTTTTTACAGGTCTAGACAAAAAAGAACTGGCTGTTTCAGGAATAAAGATAGGGACATACGTTACTTTTGGGGAAAGCTCAAGATACTGCGTATTGTCAAAAGCAGGCGAGAAAGAAATAATAGCAGGGAAGGCTTTAGATGACAGGATAGGATGCTATCTCTTATTAGAATTAATTAAGAATCTGAAAACAGAAAATGAAGTCATCTTTGTTTTTACGGTTCAGGAAGAAGTCGGCCTTTATGGAGCAAAGGCTTCAGTGTTCAATATTGAGCCGGATTATGCTATAGCTATTGATGTAACACCCCATAATAATTTTGATGAGTCTATAATGCTTGGGAATGGGCCTGTCTTAACAGTGAAAGATGCTGAGATGATAAGCCATAAGTGCTTAGTTGATGGTATAGAGAAATCTGCTGAAAAAGCAAAAGTCAATATACAGCTTGAAGTGAGCGAAGCAGGAACAACTGACGCAACAAGCGTATTCGCAGCTAAAGGCGGAATTCCCTCAACTGTATTCGGAGTTGCAGTAGGAAATCTTCATACTTCTCTAGGTGTAGCATCAAAGAAAGATATAATCAGCGCAGTGAAAGTATTGAAAGAATTTTTAAGGAATCCTCCGAAGGAATGCTGGGTATGATTATCTTCTAAGGAAGAGATTTACTGCAGAGTTAATATCTATATCAGTTAATTTTGGAGTATCTTCTATGTTAACTTTGCTAAGATATTTTTCCCCAGTGCTGATAATATAATCATCTATTGTTGAGTTAGAGGCCCTTTCAGGAATTCTCATATCTCTTGACATACTTAATGACCTTGTCTGAGGAATTGCAAAATAATGGGCTCCATTTTGACTGGCTGCTTGTTTGGCTAATTCAAATATTCTTCCCTGTACATTTGAGTAGGCTATGTGAATGCGTCTTTCTAGTTCATTAATTCCATTTATATCTAGGAAGCTGTGATGTTTCCAGCCAGGGCTAAGTTCACTAAGTGTAAAAGTTCCTAGAGGTATTGAGCTAAACAAAGTTAAGTCATCAGGCGCTATTGATTCTTCTGCTGAAAGCTCTTTTTCTCTGTAGATTCTCTTTATAAGTTCCAGCCCATTTACAAATTCCTCATGTCTTGCAGGCCTAAAGACTCCTTCTTCTTTTACCCACTCGATATATTCAGGTTTTACTTGTGTTTGCGCTTCTGCCATAATATATTTGTGAAGGAGATATTTATAAATCTTTTGTTACTATAAAGTTAATATAAACAAACTTATTGTTTATGAGTATAGTGTTAACAAAAGCTTTTTAATCTCACTCAAATTATATATGATATAAATAAGAGGTATAATGGAAATAACTGATTTTGCGGATGAATATGGGCCTGAGAAGGTTGTAGAAGTTTATGATCCACTTACAGGGATGAAAGGCTTCACAGTTATTGACAATACTGCGTTAGGGCCGGCAAAAGGAGGGATAAGAATGACTCCCTCAGTTGATGTCAAGGAAGTCTTTAGATTAGCCCGAGCAATGACATGGAAGAATTCTTTGGCTGATCTGCCTTTTGGAGGAGGGAAGAGCGGGATAATCTGGGAAAAGAAAGATGCAGCTAAAAAACTTGACTTTATCAAGAGCTTTGGTAAATCATTAAGAGGGATAGCCCCGCAAATGTATGTTGCTGCTCCTGACGTGAATACTTCTGAGAAAGAGATGGAATATTTTGTCAAGGCAAACGGTGAATTCAATTCAGCGACAGGAAAGCCTATGAGTTTTTCTAAGATAGTCAAAGGAAAAAAGGTGCATGGACTGCCGCACGAACTTGGAAGCACAGGCTTAGGAGTATTCTATGCAACTGACGTTACATTGAAGCATCAGAACATGGATATGAAAGGGACTACTATAGCTATAGAAGGCTTTGGCAATGTTGGAAGCTTTGCTTTTCAGTATTTAGAGAAAGCCGGGGCAAAGATAGTAGCGATAAGCGACAGCAAAGGATGCTTATACAATCCTGAAGGGCTAAAATACGAAGAAGTAAAAACAGTGAAAGAAGAGACAGGCACTGTGACAAACGGCAAAGGAAAGAAATTAGTTGGAAGCGAACTATTTGAGCTGCCTGTTGATGTGCTGATTCCTGCTGCAATGCCTGATGTTATTAATATTAAAAATATGGATAAGGTGAAGGCAAAAGTGATTATTGAAGCGGCAAATATTCCTATACCTCTGGATGTAGAGGCTAAATTAAGCAAGAAAGTATTGATAGTCCCTGATTTTGTAGCTAATGCCGGAGGAGTCATCAGCAGCTATGTTGAATATATTGGAAAGGGAGAGGATTACATGAGGAAATTAGTACAGGAGAAAATTGTCAAGAATACATCTTTAGTGCTGAAGAATGCCTCTAAGAAAGGCATTTCCCCAAGGGAAGCTGCTATGGATATCGCAGCAAGTAGAGTCAAGGCAGCGATGAAGAAGAGGGCGAAGAAATAAGTTTTTATACTCTCTTTATCGGCGTTATTTTATGGCTGGAATAGAATCTAAGGAAGATTTTGAGTTTTTTGTCAGGCTTGCTTCTTTACAGAGAGCTTTAACTTTGAGTGTTGTCGATCCAGTCGCTGTATTCGAGTATTCCCCCTTGACTAAAGATCGTATTTGGGTAGCGAGGATGTTCTATGATTGCTATCCGGACGAGGGTGAAGCAAGGGCTATAATGGGTGAGAGGATAAAGATAGGTTCAGATGATATTGCAGAACACCTTCGTTTTCATGAGAAGATGAAATATCAATTTTATTCAATCCAGGAAGATGCAAATGTTAACAATAGGAAAAGACTTGGAGAGACAGTAGATAGCTTATGCAACGAAGTGGTTACATTTAATGCTTTTCTTGCAGAACACTCTAAATTAGATGAGAGATCTTTCTTATTTTATCCTTCTTGTTCTCCAATCCCTTTTACTATTCCTTTGATAGAAGGTGGCAGAGGACACTTTGCAATGCTTAAATTCAATCCTGACAAGACCTCTGAAGGCGTAATAGCTGAGATAGATGATCTTAGGGAATTGATCAGTGATTTTTCTATTAGGCAGGAGAGGATTCCAGAAGTAAGGATCGGAGATTACGATACTGGAGAGGGCATATCAGACTCATCTTATAGGGGAAGGTATGAATTAACGCGAGAGCTCCTGAGAAGAGCAGGTTATAAAGAATAATGGGCCTACGAGGAATCGAACCTCGATCTAGGGATCCGAAGTCCCTCATTCTAATCCATTAAACTATAGACCCTCGATTTTATAATATAATAAGTACTTTTAAAGGTTGAGAATGCCAGTTTTACACAAACTTTATAATGCAATCTTTCTATTTCTTAAAATGAAAAAAGAGCTGGATCTGATTAATGGGTATCAGAGAGAGATAATATTATTGAACCAGGTGTATGCATTTCTAGATTGGGATGAGAAAGTGTTTATGCCGCAGCAAGGGATAAAATCTAGGTCGGAACAGACAGCTTTGCTTAGTAAATTGATACACGAGAAATTAGTTTCTTCTGAGTTATATATTGCTTTGAATAAACTAAAGAAAGCTAAATTAAGCCCCCGCGATAAACTGATGGTTGACAAATTGCATAAGAATGTTTCACGCGCCAGGAAGTTACCTCCTGAATTTGTTGAAGAGCTTTCTAAAACACTGACTTTAGCTAGTCAGGCTTGGCTTGAGGCAAGGAAGAAGAATAGCTTTGAGATATTCAGGCCGCATTTAGAGAAGATATTTGAATTAAAAAGGAAAGAAGCAAATTACTTGAGATTGCCAGGTCATTTGTATAATGCTTTACTAGACCAGTTTGAGGAAGGAATGACTGTAGAGAAATTAAAGCCTGTCTTCAATAAATTAAAGAACGATCTGGTTTTTTTGATTAAGAAAATAGAGAATTCTCCTGTTTATAAAAATCAGAAAAAAGTTATTCTGGAAAAATATTTTCCTCAGGAAAGGATGCAGGAATTTGTCAATGATATGGCTTTGCGCATGGGACTAAAAAAAGAGAATTCCCGTTTAGATATATCAGAGCATCCGTTCACGACTAAAATAGGATATAATGATGTCCGCCTGACAACTAATTTCAGGAAAGATCCTTTATTTTCTGTTGGCTCGACTGTTCACGAAGCAGGACATGCTTTATATGAACTGCAGATGCCAGAGAAAGATGCTTATAATGTATTGGGGGATTCGCCAAGCCTTGGTTTACACGAATCACAGTCACGATTCTGGGAAAATATTATCGGAAGGGGAAAGCCTTTCTGGAGATTCTATTTTCCGCAGTTCAATAAGGCTTTCAAATTGAATTCTAGACTAGATGACTGGCTTAAGGAAGTGAATTATGTTTTTCCAGGAAAGATAAGGATAGAATCAGACGAGGTGCATTATTGCCTTCACGTTGTATTGAGGTTTGAGATAGAGACAGGATTACTTGATGGCAGTATAAAAGTCAAGGACTTGCCTAATGTGTGGAACGCAAAAGTCAAGGAGTTATTTGGAGTAGTGCCTAAGAATTATGTTGAGGGAGTATTGCAGGATGTTCATTGGGCGATAGGTGCTATCGGCTATTTCCCTACTTATGCTATAGGGACAATGTACTCTGCCCAAATATATCAGGCATTAAAGAAAAAATATCCCTCAATGGACAAGGACATAGCTAAAGGAGATTTTCATAAATTGGGCAAGTGGCTCGGAGAGAATATCCATAAGCACGGCTCGATGTATTTAGCCGACGACCTGATAAAGAAAGTGTGCGGAGAGAGATTAAACCCTGATGTTTATCTGAAATACCTGACTGAGAAATACAAGGGAATATATTTATTTGAATAGTCACTACTTTAAAAAGTAAATAAATTGTCGATAAATATATAAATAAGTTATGCCTAGATTTTTTATGAACAAAAAAATGGGTATCGGGGCATTCGCAGTTCTATTAATGGTTTTCTTAATGTTTGCTGTAAGCGCTCAAATTTATCTGACTGATGAGGATCTTCAGGATATTGACTCTAATAAAGTATATTATACTGAGAATGGCCAATATCAGATTGCGCAATCAGTCCAGAGAGGCTGCCCTGCTTTGACTGGTTCTTGTGTGGCTAACACTGAGAAGAAATGTGTAGAGCATGGTACTTTAGCTTGTGAATATTCTTGCACTGCTGCTGGAACCTGGAGTTCAGGAACTAAGTGTCCTACTGCAATGTGCGAATCAACTTCATCCTGTACAGGGAACGGAGAACCAGTTACTAAACCTGCTGCTTTAACATGTGAGTCTCAAACTGCTATGTTTTTAAGCAGCAATTCTTGTATTCAGTAATTATTTATAATCAGGGATTATTCCAAAATTACTATCATAAATTCTAGGTGCAAAATATGTTTGAATAGGTGGTCTAAGAGGAAGTAACTTATCAAAATTTCCATCTCTAATGTATTTGTCCTGTTCTTCTGTTTCAGCTACTCTTCTGGGTATTTTTGAGGAAACAGTGGCATTTAAGTAGTTTCTAAATCCAGAATTATTTTCCATTTCTTCCGCAGCTCTTTTTGTCAGCCATAGTGTGCCAGTAGTTGTGCCATTTTTTATCATAGATCTAACTACGCTAGCATCAATCTCATTAGTATCACTTATTCCGTGAGTTGCTCTTAAATCTATAACTACTGCTGCATCTCTCTTGGCAGAAGTATTATCAATATATTCCTGTTCGGATCTAGGTTCTATGCTATAGCAACTGGCAACATAGTCTAATACGTCCTCTTTATTTCTGTGAAATTCTATTCCTGGTCTAGCGAAAGGATCACTCTCATAGCCTCCTTTTAGGTACCCTGCTTCATAGCCTTCCTGATAAGCTTTTTCCCTAATGCCCCTTTCCGAAGATGTTGCACTTACCAGCCTTGCTTGTTCATCTTGGGGTTTCTGGTAATCCATACCACGCATTTTATATCCAAAACCAATGCCTGCGGCTAGTCCAGCTCCTAAAAGCAAACCCAATCCGCCTATTGAAGATCTTCTTGTCATAGATATCCGTCGATAAGGAAATATTTAAAGATTGTTATCCTCGGATTTAAAGCATAAAGATTATAAATACTAATTTTGCCGTCTATATATGCTTAAGGAAGGTTTGACTACAATAGCGATTGCATCTGCTCTAGCAGGATGCCAGACAGAGAAGAAACGCGTTTATCTGGATGGCCCTAATGGATGGAGGGAACCAATGAAACGTGAGCCTTGGGATAGCATAGCCACCCCTATCAGGCCGCGACAAGTAGGTGACTATTATATCAAGGAAATAGATGTTGCTTTAGACAGGCCGGACGGAAGGTGGGACGGGAATATTGATATTGTTGCATATGTCAAGATCCCTGGAAAAGATTACACTCTTGCAGATTTTGACAAGGACACTGTGGACGGGAAAGTTGTACTCCATAGTGGAGAAATAATCCATTATAATTGCACAGGAAAAGTTTATGCCCTCAAATACTACTCAGATAACCTATTATTGGAACTGCTTGATAAATTCATATCTTCCAAAAGATTAAACTATGAGGAAAATTTGTATCCAAATGATTTTACATTTGGGATTGACCTAGAAGATGTCTTGCTCGTTGAACCCTCGGATGACTTGATGCCTCATGTGCCTATTGAAACAAAAAGCGGACCTTTACCTTTCCAAAAGCCTGAGGAGGTTTCCCAGCCTAGGTGGAATATTCAATCATCTCTTGTTGATAGATCTAGTGAATCAGGGATTATCAATTATTACAAGTTAGTTGATGTAAATAATGATGGGATACTGGATGCTTTTGCAAATGCAACCTTGCCTAGAGGAACTAAATACAACATTGAAACATTTAATGAGCAGGCAATTAATGGAATAACTACTTTGCCTGCAGGATATATGATAATTTATGGGCAGACTGAAGAGTTAGCGGATTTGCGAAATAATCAGCCTGACCTGGATGAATCCTTAAAAGATCACATTGCACCGGAAAGGTTAGAGGAAAAAATATTAACTCCTAAACAAGTGGAATTATTGCAAAATCTTATTTCTAAGTAAGTTTTAATAATGCTCTTTTTCTAAGTTACTTATGGCTGATAAAGGGTCTAAAGGACTTAGTGTTAAGAAAAACGAGAATTTTTCTGAGTGGTATACAGAAATAGTGCAGAAAGCAGAGCTTGCTGACTTAAGGTATAATGTAAAGGGATTTTTAGTCTTCCAGCCATGGAGCGTCTTAGCGATGGAGAAAATGTATTCCTATTTGGAAAATTCATTAAAAAGAAAAGGGCATAATCCTCATTTCTTCCCTACTCTAATTCCTGAAGAGAACTTCACTAAAGAAGCAGGGCATGTTAAGGGATTCACTCCTGAAGTCTTTTGGGTGACTCAGGGAGGAAATAAGAAATTTGAGGAGAAATTAGCTTTAAGGCCAACTTCAGAGACAGGGTTTTATCAGATGTTCAATTTATGGATAAGGAGCTACAAGGATTTGCCTTACAAAACTTATCAGAGGGCTAATGTATTCAGGTATGAGACGAAAGCCACAAGGCCGTTTTTACGAAGCAGGGAATTCCATTGGATAGAAACACACTGCGCATTTGCTTCACAGGAAGATGCATTTAATCAGGTTAAAGAAGATATGGACACAACAAAAGAAGTATTGCACGATATATTTGGATTGCCTTTCATATTTTTTGAGAGGCCGGAGTGGGACAAGTTTCCTGGAGCTGAGAGGACATTTGCAGCTGATGTATTAAACCCAGACGGGAAAGTAGTGCAGCAGCCTTCAACACACATGATAAAGCAGGACTTCGCTAAAGCTTTCGACGTCAAGTTCAAGGATAAGGATGGGAAGGACAAATTAGTTTACTTGACTTGCTATGGACCTGCTGTATCGAGAATATTTGCTAGTGTAGTGATAGTGCACGGAGATGACAAAGGATTACGATTCCCATGGGAAATTGCTCCTAAACATGTTGCTATTGTTCCAATAGGAGATGATCCTGTATTGCTTAAGAAAGCTGAAGAACTGAAAAAGAAAATTGAAAGTATGGATTTCATTGGACAGCGTTCGATTGAGAATTTTGGAGCGATAGATGTAGTTATCGATACCTCTGATAGATCCCCTGGTGAGAAATTCAACTATTGGGAAATGAAAGGAGTCCCTGTCAGGATAGACTTAGGGATGAAAGAACTGAAGGATAAGAAATTATCAGTATTCAGAAGGGATTTAGATAAAAAAGAAACTATTGCTGAAAAGGATTTGATGAAATATATTGAAAAAGTCAAGGAAGAATCTGGAAAGAATCTGATGAAACAGGCTGACAGCTTATTCAATAATCGGATTAAAGATGTGAAGAATATTAAAGAGATGAAAAAAGTGATTGATGAAGGAAGCATTGCGCGATGCGGATTTTGCAGTGTTGATAAGACCGGCGAGAAATGTGCTGAAGTGATCGAGAAGGAAGTCGGAGCTAAAGTACGGGGGACTAATCTAGAAGAAGAGAAAGCTACTGGAAAATGTGTTATTTGCGGTGATAAGGCTGAGAAAATTGTTTATGTAGCTAGGGATTACTGAATTCTTTGCTCTGGAGGAGTATAATTTACTTTCATTCCTAAGTTAAGGCCTTCTTTTTTTAAATATGATTTTATTTCTTTCATGGCTACAGGGCCTATTCCTCTTTTTCTATAGACCTCTACTTCAGTCGAACTTATTAATTGCCCAAGGTATAATATTCTTCCTCCTTCAAGAGCGTTTTTTACTCGTAGAGAGCAGTTTATCTGCGTTATAGGAATATCTAGCAAGTCGGAATCTATTTTTTCTTCTAAGTCACTATTAGACCCCATAGCTAATCACAAGGATTTCTTTTATTTAAGCATTTAGCAAGCTTTTTATAGAATCCAAAACTCTTTTGAAAATGGCAGATATAAAAGCAAATCCTGGAGATAATGCGAACAAAGTACGCAGATTTACTGAGAAGTATTCGCCGGGCGATTATGTTAAACTACGCTTAGCTAAGAAAGAACTTGAAGGAACAGTATTAGAGAATAATGATACTAGCATAGTTCTATTGAAATTGAATTCAGGATATAATATCGGGATTTCTAAGGAGAATGTTTTAGATGTCAAGGTTATTAAAAAGTATAAAGAAGAAACACCTGAAAAGATTGAGATAAAAGGGAAAGGCCTGCCTAAAATTGGATTAGTCATCACCGGCGGGACTATCGCGAGTAAACTAGATCCTAAGACCGGCGGAGTAAAACACCTTACTGATGTGAATGAATTTGCTAAATTTTATCCTAAGCTGTTTGAAAAGGCTGACGTTAAGAAAATACAAGTTCCTTTCATGATGGCTTCTGAAAACATGACTTCTGATGAATGGATAAAGATTGCAGAATTTGTCAAGGAAATGCTGGATGATAAGGAAATCCAGGGAGTCATTGTAACTCATGGGACTGACTTTCTTCATTATACTTCTGCTGCATTAAGTTTATTTTTACGTGATCTGAATAAGCCGGTTGTTCTGACTTATTCACAAAGAAGCATTGATAGGGGGAGCAGCGATGCTGATTTGAATTTACAGTGCGCAGCTGAGTTTGCATTGAGTGATTGCGCTGAGGTTGTTTTAGTAGGACATGCAAATATGGATGATGAATATTGCTATGCTTTACGCGGAACTAAGGTAAGAAAACTGCATTCTTCTAAAAGAGATGCATTTAAGCCAGTGAATGCTAAACCTTTAGCTAAAGTCTATCCTGATAGAGTTGAGTTCTTATCCGAGAGAAGGCCGAGGAATAAAGAAGAAGTTAAATTAGATGCAGAGTTTAATGATAAGGTAGCTTTAGTCAAATTCTATCCTGGACAAAAACCAGACATTTTAGATTATTATAAAGAGCAAGGATACAAGGGAATTGTTATCGAGGCTTCTGGACTGGGGCATGTCGCATCTTCTGAATCCAAGAATAATTGGATTCCTAAAATAAAGAAGCTAGTAAAAGAGGGTATGCTCATTTGTGCAGCAGCCCAGACTATTTACGGAAGATTAAGCCCTAAAGTTTATTCTGCCGGAAGGGAACTGGAGGAAGCCGGAGTTATATTCTTAGAGGATATGCTTAGCGAAACAGCACTAGTCAAGTTAGGATGGGTTTTAGGGCATAGACAATGGAGAACCTTAGAAAAAGTAAAAGAAAAAATGCTTGAGAATATAGCTAATGAGTTTAATGAATTATTGAGTGAATGACTATCTCAATCTTTTCTCTATCCTATCCAGTTGTAACTGTATCTGGTTTATTTCCCTTTCTGCTTTTCTGTTGACTGCGTAATCGTATTCTGCCCTTTGGCGATCTTTTTGCGCCTGGCGATTCTGGCTCATCAATATTATAGGTGCCTGTAGGGCAGCTAACAATGACAATGCCAGATTTAGAAGAATGAATGGATACGGATCCCATTGTTCTATCCAACTGATAATATTGATCATCATCCAGATCAGTATAAATACAAGAAAAGATATTATAAATACCCAGGAGCCTGCCCACTCTGCCAATTTATCAGATGCTTTCTCCCCGAATGTTCTCCTGGAAATAAAGGGATGGTTATTCTTTTTAGTCATTTCCTCTTTTTTCATAAAATTCTTTGTGATTAATAGAATAAAAATGTTTCCTTACAGGAGATCTGAGATTGCAGCAGCCATTGAGCTAGGGAAAGTAACTATAGCAGTCCTTTTTATTGAAAGCAGCGGATCTGTAGACCAAGGTGCTACTTGTATTATTGTCAATAACAATGCTACTACCAAGAAAGATATTATGTATGTCAAGAACACTCTCTTCATCATCTCTCCAATATGGTACATCGGGTTTGCGTGGACGTGCTCTTTATGGTAATGATAATAAGTGAATATGCAATGAATACCCATGCTAAGACTACTAAGCCAAGAACATTCGGGAAAGGAAGATTCTCTCCTAACTTCCAGGTCTCTTCAGTGAATCCGACAGGGACAGACAATACTGCAGCACCTATCAATATCTGCATTATATCGTGTCTATCCAGAGCTTTCGGCTCGACCTGAGTCTTCACTTCCTCTTTTTTAGGCATGATAGTATATTACTTGATTGATTAAAAAGGTTTTGATGATAAGATTTTTAAAGGGAAATTTTATATTGTAACCGATGGCTAAAGGTAATTACTTCCATAAGAGGTTTGCTAGGATGAACGCAAGATCTCCAGAGCCTGTGAGAGAACAGGCAAGATTAAATCTAAAGTTGGATCATGCTTATCCCTGTATTGGTAATATTGGGGTCTCGTCAGGGAAGTCTTTACAGAATTCTTATTTTTCCTCAATAGGAAGATATATCAATTTGAATGGTGGCCAACCATCTTTAGTTGGAGAACTGCCCAGCGGTAATCTTTGGGAATATTCTGGCGATATGAGCAGGATCACTCTTTCTACAGGTTATAATAATGATATAGGATTAGATTTAGGATATGATGAAGTGAAAGTGATCGATCCAAAAGATCCAAGGGCTAGAATAATCAAAACTAAACTCAGGAAATCTGAAGAAAAGGCTCAAAGAAGCTTAGAACTAATTACTGCTTAATGTCGTAACTTAATGATAGTTACAAAATGGAAAGGTTTAAAAATAAAAGTTTTCAGTAATCTTTGAATGACTATTAATCTCCAAGTTACGAGCGAGAGCAAGGGAAGCAATCCAGGTGGTAGATGCAGAGTTTACAACGGAGTGCATATAAGCGATGCGTATTACAAATATGTTCACGGTTCAAGACTAAAGAACGGAACTTCTTTTAGGGCAGATCATCAGGCAGTTTACGAGGCCATGACTTTTGAATTAGTAAGGTCATTGGGTTTAGATACATCTAATACCTATGTGTTAATTAATAAAAACCGGGACGTTAATTTCTCTGATTGGAAAGAACATGCTGAATCTGATCCAAATGGCAGAGATTTTTATTTTGTTTCAGAGATATTAAGAAATCCTAGGGATGAAATGCTTGAAAGTGAATCAAGGGCAATTCTAGATCATGAAGGTGCTTATTTGGATGCTTTGATGGTTAGCGACGTGATTGGAAAAAGGCAAAATTATATGCCTTATGGAGAACCTGGAAATAGAAAAATTGTATATTTGGATCTAGGGTGCAGTTTTGTGAGGGCTGTAGATGGCTTTTTGATGCAACCTCATCGGGTTCATCTAGGCAACGGTAAAGAATTCAAAAAAGCTTTGAAAGATCTCGGGAAAATAGGTCTTTGGACTCCTAGGCAGTACCCGGTTAATTTGGCACATATAATTCATGATATCCCTGAATTATCTATTAAAGTATTGAATCCTGAAGGAGTAATGAAAGCAAGTGATTTGATTACAGATGGTGAAATCCATGAAATCCAGATGATTTTAGCTCAAAGTTTATTAAGTTCAGTTCCTCGTCTAGACAGGAGAGGGTTAATCACTAATAACCTTTAATAACATTAATTTTCTTTTTGGTTTATGGGAATAGATTATTCAAAACTTGGCTTTAAGGCGGGACTAGAGATACATCAGCAATTAGATACTCCCAAACTGTTTTCTTGGGCGCCTTCTTTTCTTAGGAGTGATGAACCTGATTATACAGTAAAAAGAAAACTTCACGCTGTTGCCGGAGAGGGCGGTGAAGTTGATGTCGCTGTCAAGCACGAGGCATTATTGAACAAGGATTTCTATTATGAAGGTTATAATGATACTACAACTCTTGTTGAGTTAGATGAAGCCCCTCCGAAAGAGATCAATGAGGAAGCTTTGGATGTTGCTTTACAGGTCGCATTATTATTGAACTGCGAGATATATCAGACTACTCAAGTAATGAGGAAGACAGTCATTGACGGGAGCAATACTTCAGGATTCCAAAGGACTGTACTAATTGGTCACGATGGATATTTAGAGACCAGCTTTGGAAATGTTCCCATCGATACAGTATGTTTAGAGGAAGATTCTGCCAGAAGAATAAAATCTGAAAAGAATTCTGTTACTTTCAGATTGGATAGGTTAGGCATTCCGTTAGTTGAGATAGCAACAGCTCCAGCGATGAAGAATCCTGATCAGGTGAAGGAAGCTGCATTAAAATTAGGGGAAATACTTAGAGCTTGCAGGGTCAAGAGGGGCATAGGGACAATCAGGCAGGATGTTAATGTTTCTATCAAAGGACATGATAGAGTAGAGATAAAAGGATTCCAGGATCCTAAGATGATGGTGAAGACAATCGACCTAGAGATAGAAAGGCAATTAGATGATATTAAGAGAGAAAAAGATAAAATCAAAATTGTCGGGAAACTTTCGAAATGGACTGAAGGCGAAGTGAGGAATGCTTTAGCTGATGGAAAGACTGAATTCTTAAGGCCTATGCCAGGAAAGGCGAGAATGTATCCGGAGACAGATCTTGATTTATTAAAGATAGATAAGAAAAGGATTGACAAATTAAAGAAGAATTTGCCTAAATTGAAGAAGGATATTAGGGCTGAACTGAAGAAGAAAGGATTGACTGATGAATTGATAAATCTAATTTTAGATTCAGATATCGCACTGGATGAGTTCAGGACATTATCAGATTATCATAATGATGCTAACTTAGTTGCTAAGATGATAACTCTATGGAGAAATGAATTATCTACAAAAATGAAAAAATCGATTGAAGACACAAGAGAGATGTTGACTGAAAGAGTCTTAGAGAAAATACTTGAGAGAGTTGAAGATAAGTCTATTGGAGAAAGAGATGTGAAGGATGTAATGCAGAAATTGCTTGAAGGGATTGACTTTGAAGATGCTGTTAAACTCGAGAAAGTCAGTGATGATGAGATAGAGGAAGAGATAAGGAAAATAGTGAAAGAAAAACCAGGACTCAGGCCTAATGCTTATATGGGATTAGTGATGGCGAAATTCAAAGGCAAATTAGATGCTAAGAAAGCGATGGAATTAATCAATAAGATTATATCATAATGCTTTTATACTGTTTATATTTTGATTTTTTATGGATTTGCATCTGAAGATTGCTGGGACAGGAAGTTATCTTCCTACTGACATTATTGATAATAGTTACTTTACACAAAAACCTCTTAATAGGTATGACAAGGAAGGAAATGTTTTAGAGACAAGAGAGTTGACTGATGAAGGGATTGTAAAAGTGACTGGAATAAGGGAACGCAGGAGAGCTAAGAGCCATGAAACTCCTTCTTATATGGGACATTTAGCAGCAGTCAATGCTATTGAAAGAGCAGGAATTAAGGCAGATAGCTTAGTCGGGATCATTGTTGCAACAGTGACTGAGGAGGTTAATTTTCCAAGTGCTGCATGTAAGATACAGGAGAAGCTGGGAGTCAGGAACTGCATTGCTTATGACATATCTAATGCGTGTGCAGGTTTTCCGGAGGCTTTAGCACAAGCCAATTCAAGAATGCTTAAAAGAGAAGGAAATTACTTGGTTGTTGCTGCCGAAAAGCTGACAGGAGTAACTGATTATACTGATATAAACTCAACTTTATTTGGTGATGGCGCAGGCGCGGCAGTACTTGCTCCCACAGTAGAGCCTGTTGGAATACTGGCTGAATTTTCTTCAAGCGATCCACATGATGGTGGTCTTGACTTGATATTCAGGGACGATGAGTCTCACTTAAGTATGCCTGAAGGGAATAGGGTAATGAAAGCCGCTGTAAGGGAGATGACAGAATGTGCAAGAAATTTGAAAGCGCAGGTTGGATGGGAAAGGGCTGACGTTTATATTCCTCATCAGGCGAATGAAAGGATCATTCAAAGTGTTGAAAAGAATGTAATTGCAGATGGGGCGACAGTCTATAGAACTGTTGCTAAATATGGGAATATGTCAGCTGCAACTTGCCCGGTTGCACTGGATGAAGCGCTAAGAGATGGAACAATAAAAGAAGGAAGCAAGGTGATAATGGTAAGCTTTGGAGCAGGATTGGTTACTGCAGGCACAGCAATACAGTTCTAGCCAACCTACTTCTTCAATTCCTGAACTTCTTTTATTGATTTTCTTATCTGCTCCATCAATGAGTTCATAAAATAAATATTGTGCATTGTTGCTAATTTGTAATATTTTCTTTTTCTTATTTTTTGGGCAGAACATCTCTATTTTTCTGATTCTTAACGAAAGTTATTTATAACGAATAGAATACAACAAATAATGGAGAAAAGAGCTGAAATATTGATGGTTGAATTTGTGACTCATGATGTGAAGCGATTCATAATAGAAAAACCAGATAATTACGAATTCATACCAGGACAGGCAACAGAAGTATCTATAGATAAAGAAGAATGGGTGAACGAAAAAAGGCCATTTACATTCACCTCGCTTAATTCTGATAAGGTGTTGGAATTCACTATTAAATCATATCCAGAGCACAACGGAGCGACTAAGGCAATGCACGAATTAAAACCAGGCGACAATTTGGTATTAAGAGATGTATGGGGAACAATAAATTACAAGGGTAAGGGGATATTCATTGCGGCAGGTGCTGGGATAACTCCTTTTATCTCAATATTCAGGCAATTGAGGGAGGAAGGAAATCTAGAAGGCAATAAATTGTTTTTCTCAAATAAAACACAAAGAGACGTTATTTTAGAAAAGGAGCTTAGGGAGATGTTTCCTGAGGAAGATCTTATACTAACCCTGACTAGAGAAAATAAAGAGGGTTATGAAAATAGAAGAATTGATGAGGACTTTCTCAAAGAACACATTAAAGATATCAATACAAATTTTTATTTGTGCGGCCCTCCTAAGATGGTAGATAGTGTTAAAGAATTACTAAAGAAATTAGGAGCAAAAGCCGATTCTGTAATCTTTGAAGAATAACTAACCAACCCATTTCTTCTTCAATTCTTGAAACTTGTCTTCTTTTATTGATTTTCTTATTTTTTCCATCAATGAGTTCATAAAATAGATATTGTGCATTGTTGCTAATTTGTAATATTTTCTTTTTTCTTTTTTGTATAATTCCCTAAGGTCTTTTCTCCTGTATTTTTTGCAGGTTGGGCAGGAACAGTTCTTGTCTACTTTCTTATTGTCTTTTGCATATTTAGCCTTGGTTATATTCAGCCTGAATTTGTTTTCCTTATTGCCTCCTGATTCTGGAGAGATGAACAAGTTTCCATGTCTGGCTACTCTAGTTGTCTCAACACAGTCAAAAGTATCCATCCCCAGTTCTACTCCGTGGAATATATCGTCCACCCAGCCTATTCCTAATAGATGTCTTGGGCGTTTATCGTTTTTTAGGACTTGCATTATCCAGCTGATTATTTTGTACATTTCAGGTTTTGTCTTTCCTAAAGAGCCACCGATAGCTATTCCGTCAAAAGGCAATGACTTGATGAATTTAGTGGATTGCAATCTCAAATCCTTGAAAGCTCCACCGTGAATTATTCCATACAATGCCTGTTTTTTATCGTGATATTTCAATGACTCAACTTCCCATTTGTGAGAGCGAAGCATTGCATCTTTAGTGTCTGACTTTTTCTCTCCGGCTAAGTTGCATTGGTCGAAAGCCATTATAATGTCAGAACCGAGATTAGACTGGATCTTCATCGATTCTTTTGGCCCGATGAATTTCTTCGTTTTATCGTCATAGGTTGATTTGAAGATTATTCCTTTCTTAGTTATCTCTGCATAATTTTCGTTTTCTGTTTCCAGAATATCATTCTTACCAGGAAAGAAACCTATTTTCCTGATATTGTAGACTTTTCCTTTTCCTAAGGATAAAGCCTGAAACCCTCCTGAATCAGTAAATATTGGCTTATTAAATGACATCACTTTATGCAAGCCGCCATTTTTCTTAATTTCTTTATCTCCGGGATGCATAAAATGCAAATGATAAGTGTTAGCTAAAACTGACTGGCTTTTGAGAGAGTTGACTTCTTTTTTATTTAATGCTATTATGAATCCTCTTGTAGCTACAGGCGTAATATATGGAGTCTCAATTTTACCGTGAGCAGTTTTTATCACTCCAGTCCTGGCTAATGAATTCTTGTCCTCGTGATTGATAGTGAATGAAAATGGTTTCATAAATAAAAATAGATTTAATGGTTTAAAAATACAAGTAAACTTTAAAAACGATTCTTTGTATATGTCAGGATGAAGTCTAATATAATTGAAGTCAAGGATCTTGTAAAAAAATTCAAGGATTTTACTGCCGTGGATAACATCTCCTTCAATGTTGAGAAAGGTGATATTTTTGCCTTTCTCGGGCCTAACGGGGCAGGCAAGACTACTACGATAAAGATGCTTACTACTTTATTAAAGCCAACTGGAGGAAAAATAAACATCGCTGGCAAGGATCCTGTAGAGAATGCTTTTGAAGTTAGAAAGAGCTTCGGGATAGTTTTTCAGGACCAGAGCCTAGACAATGAACTGACAGCTTATGAGAACATGCAGTTCCACGGAGCATTGTATAATATTGATAAAAAAACAAGGACAAAGAAGATAAATTCCTTATTGAAATTTGTCGGTTTATGGGATAGGAAAGATAGTTATGTCAAGACATTTTCCGGAGGGATGAAAAGGAGATTAGAAATAGCAAGAGGATTGATACACCATCCAAAGGTATTGTTTTTGGATGAGCCTACCTTAGGTTTAGACCCGCAGACAAGGAATCATATCTGGAATTATGTTAGAGATTTAAGCAAGAAAGAAGGAATGACTGTCTTTTTCACAACACACAATATGGATGAAGCAGAGAGGTATGCGAATAAATTAGCGATAATTGATTACGGGAAAATAATCTATAACGGGACTCCTAAGGATGTGAAGAAAGTAACAAAAACAAAAAGTATTGAAGAAGCGTTTTTGAAATTAACAGGGCATACAATGAGGAAAGAATCAGGATCTGCTATTGACAGAGTCAGGGCAATGGCAAAAAGCTGGGGAGGAAGAACATGAGGGCAGTTTATATTTTATGGTTAAGGCAACTGAAGAGATATGTGAGGACACGATGGAGAATGATTGGAGCACTAGGGCAGCCAATATTATTCTTAATAGCATTAGGATTTGGATTCGGACCGATTTATGCAAAGGCAGGGGGAGGGGATTACCTGCAGTTTATAGCTCCGGGAATAATTGCAATGACTGCGATGTTCACTGCAACATTTTCAGCAATGGAGATAATCTGGGACAGGCAGATTGGATTTTTGAAAGAGACTTTAGTCGCTCCAGTATCAAGGTTCGAGATAGCTTTAGGAAAGATATTAGGCGGAGCAACAGTATCTACTGCTCAAGGCGTATTAGTATTTTTAATCGCGCTTCTTTTCGGTTTCAGGCCTGATAGTCTTATAATGCTTCCTGTAGGACTTTTGTTCTTGTTCCTGATAGGGTTCATGTTCACAGCTTTCGGAGTTGTTGTCGCTTCAAGACTTGAAGATATGCAGGCATTCCCAATAATATTGAATTTTCTGATAATGCCTTTATTCTTTTTGTCAGGGGCATTATATCCATTAGATGATCTGCCGCAGGCATTAGATGCAGTAGCTAGATTCGATCCATTATCTTATGGGGTTGACGGCCTTAGGGGAGCATTATCTGGAGTGAGTTATTTTGGTTCAGGACTAGACTTAATCGTGCTTGCTGCATTAAGTTTAGTATTATTCCTATTAGGAAGCTATCTGTTCTCCAAGGTGCAATTATAAGTATCTCAAAAATAAGATAGTTGCAAATCTGAAGTCTTGATTAATATAATGTTTGTAAAATTCTAGGTAATGGATATAATTTATTCGGAACATGCAAGAAAAAGAATGAAGGAAAGATCGGTTGAGGAGTGGGAAATTGAGCATATCCTACAGTTTCCTTTCTACATAAAAAAATCAGATAAAGGAACGATTGAGGCTTACGGAAGACTAAGAAACAGGACACTAAAGATAATTTATGAGGTTAGAGAAATGAAAGGGGTAAGATATAAAAGGATAGTAAGTGTTCAGATACCATGAAATTCGAATATGATAAGGAAGTTGATGCAGCTTATATTTATCTGGAAGATTCTGTGAAATCCTCTAGAAGTGTTGAGATTAAGGAGGATATTATTTTTGATTTAGATAAAAATGGCAAAATTATAGGCATAGAGATATTAAATGCAAGCAATCTCCTCAATGAAAAATCTCTAATGAGAAATTAACCTTTTGTTCAACCCAAAAAGGTTAAAAACAGCTTATTTCTTCAAGGAGAATGAATATGAAGGAATTACAGGAAGAGAGAAGACTTATCAATGATATCACTGAGCAAGATGATAGTAAAAATGTAACGATAGCTGGATGGGTTTATGATACAAGGGATTTAGGAAAGGTAAGATTTGTGGTGCTTAGGGATTCAACAGGTGAAATGCAAGTAGTGGGTTTCAAAGGAGAGGTTAGTGATGAGATCCTGCAGAGAATGAATAAAGTCACAAGAGAGAGTGTTGTCATTATTTCTGGAAAAATCAAGAAAAGCGCGAAAGCTCCTGGAGGGAGAGAAATAGTTCCTGAGACTTTTGAGATTATTGCAGAAGCAGAGCAGCCCTTGCCTATTGATGTTTCTGACTTTTCAAAGACTGAACTTCCTAAAAGATTGGATTACAGGTTCTTAGATTTACATAGAAAAAAGATACAGGCAATTTTCAGGATACAAAGCACACTGATGGGAGCGTTCAGGGAATATATGGATAAGGAAGGAGCTATCGAAGCTAATTTTCCTGCGATTATTTCTAGCAGCAGCGAAGGAGGAACAGAACTATTCAAGGCAAAATATTTTGAGAAAGATGCTTACTTAAGCCAAAGCTGCCAACTCTATAAACAGATGCTTGCCTGCTCAATGGAAAAAGTCTTTGCAGTCTTCACAGTATGGAGAGCTGAAAAACATAACACTATCAGGCATTTGAATGAATCAAGGCAATTTGATTTTGAGATGGCTTTTGCTGATGAGTTTGTAGTCATGGACGTTCTAGGAAAGGCAGTGCAACATATGGTCAAGAAAGTCATAGAGAAGAACTCTACTGATCTTGAGATACTTGAAGTCAAGCTGAAAGTTCCAGAGGTAAAATACCTTACTTTTAAGGAAACTAATGAATTGTTGAAAAAGAACGGAGTGAAAGTTGATTCACACGACCTTTCAGGTGAAGGAGAGAAGAAGCTTGGTGAATTGTTCCCTGACACAATAGTTTTTGTGCATGACTGGCCTTTACAGGGAAAACCTTTCTATATTATGCCTAAGGGAGAAGATTCAAGCTGCGGCTTTGATGCTATCTATAAAGGAATGGAGATAACTTCAGGAGGACAGAGGGTCCATATTCCTGATTTGTTGATCGAAAGGCTGAAGGCGAAGGGACTAAACCCTGATGATTTCAAGAGCTATGTTGATTCATTCAGGTATGGGGCGCCTCCTCACGCAGGATGGGGAATGGGAGTAGAGAGATTGACAATGGTATTATTAGAACTGAACAATATTCGTGAAGCTGTCCTTTTCCCAAGAGATAGGGATAGACTGAGTCCTTAGTTGTATCTTTAAAGTAGTTATAGAAAAGGTTTAAATATGGTTAGATTTTTTAGTTTATTATGGTTAGATTAGTAGATTTGGACTCGAAACAGCTAGTTTTAGCTAGATTTGATTCACCTAGTGATTATGGTCATTTATTCGATTCTAGCGATGCATCCGTAGTTGAGCAAATAGTTGAAAGATCTCACGCAAGAGGTTTGGACGCTTACCTTACAAGTCCCTTTTTAAGAAAGATTATTTATGGCAATGAACCTGAATATGTAAGTCTATTATTGACAGATTCTGTTTCAGATAAACTCGCCATTCCACAGTTGCTTCAGGAGTTAAGGCATTGTTCAGGGAAGAACTCATCCCCATTTGATTTGAAGGATAAATTAAGAACTCATGCCATATATGATTATGGACCAGCTCCTGAATTTATGTTAATTTCTGAGAGAAGTCGTCCAGTTCATTTAAAATTGATTGCAAGAGATCGATTTGAGAATTCTCGAGCGCGATAAAATTTATTAACGCTATTTACTTTTTTTTAGTTCAAATGACGAGAATTCTAACAATAGGGGATCCGCACGGAAGATTAGATTTATTGAGGAGAATTCCCAAGAGAAACATAGATCTTATTCTTTTGACTGGAGATTTAGGAAAGGCTGATTTTGCTCGAAATAGATATTTTGAGAATGTTGAGAGAAAGAAAAAAGGTTTGCTTGAACTGGAGTACACTCCTGAAGATGAGAAGAAAAGCTATATGGAAATATATGATTCTTCCATGGCTGTCTTGAGATATTTATCTAAATTCGCACCTGTCTGGTTTATTTTTGGAAATGTTGAACCTACAATAAAGAGAACAAAGCAAAAAATAAAAGACTGCGGTGAAGAAGTTCCTTACTTTGTCCATGATGCAAGAGCAATTGAAGGAGTGAGGATAATAAATAATACTCTTGCTAATTTCAACGGTGTCAGAATTGGAGGATTGGAATTTTTCCTGGATACAAATTGGGTTCAGGATTTCAAGCCATCTGATTATCGGAAAAGAATGTCTGGAGCAAAAAAACAGACAGATAGGGCTGCTGAAATACTTAAGAGATTTGGCAAGTATGATCTAGATATTCTGTTGCATCATCAACCGCCTTATGGAGTTTTAGACAAAGTCGGAGGCCACGCGCCTAAGCATTGGCATGGGAAGCACGCAGGAAGCAGAGTTATCAGGAAATTCATTGATAGATATCAACCTGCTTATGCCTTTTGTGGACATATTCACGAAGGAGAAGGCAAGAAAAAATTAGGAAAGACAGAAGTGCATAACTTGGGAGTCGGCGGATATAAATTAGTCGAATTCGATTAATTTATTAACTAAATCCCTCTTGGAAAAATATGCTGAGCGATAAAGAAAAAGAAGAAATAAGGGAGCACGCTAAAACACTACTCGAGAAATTCGGGAAAGAATTAGAGAAGGTTCCTGAAGCTAAACGCAAGAAAGAAGTTTCGCAGGCTTACAGGGAAGAAGGAAAGGGGAATGGATCTGATCCAGATTTCAGGAAAAGGATGTTTGATAATGCTCCTAATAAGGATGAAGACTGTATCATCGCAGAGAAAGGAAGCTGGAATTAAAGGGTGCAACAAAGCTTAAAAATCCTCTATCTATATTCTAGACAATGGCAAAAATAAAGCAATCAAAGCCTATAACTGAAATAAAAAAAGGCGATAAGATGAAAGTAGATGGAAAGGAGTATGTAGTTGATGCGCATTATGTAATGATAGACCATGGCTCGACTAAGGAGATGGCTATAGAATTATATGACCCAAAGGCAAAGGATGATGAAGGCGATTACCAAATAAGGTATTTCAGTGACCAGGTAGAAGAAAGCATCAAATTTTATGTACTCAAGACAATCCTTTATGAAGAGATAGATACAGTCGAAAAGATCGAGTGGTGATATCTTTATATATAGAAAAAAATTAGATTTATATATGTATCAAAGAGGTTTAATTAATTTATTGCTCATTATAGGGATATCTGTTGTTGCTGTTTCTGCTTTTGGATTTGTAAGCTATCAGATATATTTGCATGATGTAGCTACAGAGGATCAATGTCTTACAGTATTAGATAATAATTATATCCTTGAAGACAGGTATAGCTGCAATACTCAGGAGTTTACTGCGTTTTCCTTCAATCTTGCAGGATCAGATGCAGAAGGTGCAAGAGTTCTTTTGAAAAATAATGACGGTTCACAGGAGGAAATTGAACTTAAGGATGGTTCAAGGTATGATAATGTAAGGACATTAACATCTAATTTTGGAGACACTATTGATGTGAATGAAGAAGGGCAGAAAGTAATTGTTGTCGAAGGTAGATATGATAGTATTGAAGTTCACCCTCTTATAGACTCTAGTGTTTGCGGAATTGGAGACAGTTATTTCTTTGGAAATTGTGATTCAGAAACAGAGGGCGATGTGGAGATATCTAGCGGGATTACTATACTTCAGCCGCCAACAAATAATACTAATGTCTCAACTACAAGATCAAGATCTGGAGGAGGTGGAAGTCATAATGGGGGCGGAGATGACGATGATTCTGATCCCCCAATTGTGCCTGCTTGTGGTGATGGAGCAATAAACCAGGCTAGCGAGACTTGTGATGATGGAAACACTCTTGACGAGGATGGGTGCTCTGCTATTTGTGCATTCACTGGCAATATAAGCATCACTTCTCCTATAGGGGGTTCTATTTACGGATCAAATTTCCATTTACCTATTAGATTTAATATCTTTAATACTAGTGAAGTAAATTCATGCTGGTTTAATCTAAAAGACTCAGAGGGTTTAGAAGTTGATAATGGAACATTAAATTGTGTTAATAGTCTTTCCAATCCTGCAGGTTATTTTACTACAACAGGAGATGGAATGTTTAAACTGAATGTTTTTGTTAATACAACAAACGACCTTCTTTCTGGAATAGTCAATTTCGAAGTAGCTGAGAGCTCTCCATCCTTATCAGTAACATCTCCTCTTGTTTCAGAGACTACTTATTCATCCAATCCATCTGTTAATTTTACTTATTCAACATACCATCCTTTAGGAATAGGTCAATGTGCGCTGTTTATAGATACACATTATTTGGTTGGTCCTCCTACTATTATCCATAACCAGACCAATAATCCTCCAGCCAATAATCTTAGCGAGATAAATGTTTTTTCAGCTGAATTGCCTGAAGGCAGCCATGACTGGGCAATATCCTGTATATCTACTGCCCAGGGAGCTATAGCTGTAAGAGGAGGGACAATAGTAATTGATACAACTTCACCAAATATAACTATCAATGAGCCTTTTTCAAGACCTCCTTACTATGGATTCACAAATGATATCCCTCTTAATTTCAGTATTGATGAAGCAAATCTAAATATAAATTCTTGTTCCTATTCAGTCTCATCTTCGTCTGGTAACTCTGGTGGAGCAGGTAGTGGAAATATAATCAATTGTCAAAGCCCAATATTTTTCGACTTTGCAGCCAATAGTGGACAAACCAATTATTCTCTGACAGTAATAGCTTCTGATTTAGCAGGAAATATTGCTAATCAAACGGTTCTTTTCGGAACACAATTGTTTCCCCCTGCAGCCTCATTTAATATAGACCCTGAATCAGGGATAACTCCTTTAACAGTAAATTTTGATGCATCAACCTCGCATGATCAGGATGGAGATATTGAAAGATATGATTGGGTCTATGGAGATGGCAGCACTTGTGAGAATTGTTCGGAAATAGTGAACCACACATTTAATGATGCAGGGATATATTTAGTGAATCTTACAGTCACTGATGATGTAGGCCTTGATGATAGCATAACACACACTATTGAAGTGACCCAATCTACAGGTCCAGACCCATTTTGTGGTGATGGGATAATAAACCAGGCAAATGAAAGCTGTGATGGGGATGATTTTGGAGTTTATGGTAATGGTATGAGCCAATGCAATTTGTATGATTCACAATACCAATCTGGCAATCTGGGATGTGTGCCAGGGGAGTGCACTATTAGTGTTACAGAATGTTCAACTGAACAGGCAAACTGCATAAGTCCAGTAGATGGATGGATAAGACAAGCATTTGTTGCCCAGGCGAATACATTCACTATCACATATGATGACACTCCTACCGAGGATAGTAATGATGGAAATATTGCAGGCCTATCATTAGGAGAAGGAAATGATTTCTCAGATTATGCTGTTGCTGTAAGGTTTAGTAACGGGAATGTTGATGCAAGAAATGGAGGGATTTATAGTGCAACTAATACAGTGCCTTACATTTTAGGAACAACTTACCATGTAAGGCTTGAAGTGAATGTTGCAGCAAAGATTTATGATGTTTATATCACTCCTGAAGGCGGCAGTGAAGTGCAATTAGCAAATGACTTTGGATTCAGGACAGGGCAGGATAATGTTGGCTATTTAGATAATTTTGGAGTTTTCTCGGGTGGAGGAGGAACTTCTGCTGCTGACCATTCAGTATGTAATTTTGTTATGACTCCTGCGCAGCCTGTATGTGGAAATGGAATAGTTGAAACTGATGAAGATTGTGATGATGGCGACCAAAACCCTGGAGATGGATGCTCAGCCTCGTGCACTGTTGAATCAAATTATTCCTGTAGCGGATTCCCATTAAGCACTTGTGTGGAAGTAACCCAGTGCAATGATAATATAGATAACGACGGAGATGGGTATAAAGATAATTTTGACTTTTCTTGCCAACAGGGAGGAGAGAATGAGGATACTTTCTTAGCAGAATGTCAGGATGGAATAGATAATGCAGATCCTGAAGATACTCTTATTGATTCAAATGATCCCGGGTGTTACAGCACACAGGACAATGATGAGACTAATGCTCTAGCAGGAACAATACTAGAGCCTGGAGATGGTTGGACTAGCTTATTGACACAACCTGCTGCTATCGGAGATCCTTCTGATGAAAGATACACTGCTAAAGCAATAGCTCAGTGGGATGTTGTTCCATTCCAGGACTTCAATACTACTTTTAATATTGGCATTGTTGCTTTCCATATAGCAGGAATAGATAGAGTTGAATTCTCTGTTGATAATGGTCATTGGGTAGCAGTTGATGAGATGACTCTAAATCCAAGAACTGGAGTTTATGAATATTGGGCAACGCTAAATGCTTCTTTATTTAATGAAGATGGCCCTGTTGAAGTTAGGGCTATAGTTTATCCGAATATTGGCGAGCCGAGAGTGTTGCAGGGAGCTGATCACCAAGTGTTTAATTCTGAAGTTTCATTGTTCTTAACCAGCAATGGTCAAGGCACCTTGCCTAGTTTAGATGTTTACGTTTCAACAATCGGAGATGATTCAGTTGGCGATGGATCCCAAGGCAATCCATTTAGGACCATTGAGAGAGCCCAAACCTATATTAATAGCCAACAAGGAGAGCTTGGAGGGGCTACAATTTATCTTAGTGAAGGGGATTATGCTGCTCCTGGAGGTTCTTACGAAGCATCTAGATATTTTGTCATTACCAGAGCTCCTGGAACAAATAAAGCAAATGTTCGGCTGACTTCAGGAAGGCTTACATCTGATATAAAAAAGGTTAAGTTTGAAGATATCACTATCGCGCCGCAAACAAATTCTGCCATTTTAGAAACAGATAGTCAGATTAGGCCATTTGCATGGGTAGACAATAGTGATGTTTATGGAACTGGAAGAGGGCATTCTGAGTCTGTTTTCAATAAGTATATGATGTATGTTACTGATACGACATGGAAAGATACCGTAAATGCTCAGGAAGGAGCTCGCTTGATAAGAAACTTGTCTATTAAGGATATTGTATCAGATGCATTTAGTAATTCATATCTTGTAATCAATTCAAAAGTTGATGGCATTGATGCTTCAGGTACTGATGCTCATCCAGACCTATATCAACTTGCCAGAGTATCTAATCCTGCTGACGTGGACAATAATATCCTCTACAATATCGAGGCAGTCAACTCAGATGCCCAGGGATTATTCTTTCCAGCAGGAGGAAATCTTGGCCATACTGTAAACAATGTGGCTTTTGTCAATATTTTAATCGAGAAAGGTAATCCTTCTAATTACTTGAATCAATGGTCTGCTCCTTCAAACCATGTACTTATTTGGCATAATACTTATATCGATTTATGGTGGACCTGGAGGGGAAGTACTGCTGACTATACCAATTTTGATTTTAGAAATAACTTATTTAGGGCAATGCATATAGATGGAGATGTTTCGGTTACAGATCTCGTTCAGAGCATTAATCTTAAAGATAATCATTTTGTTGATGACCGTAGTTTCAGTACACCTTCGGAGTTCTACAATACTCCAGGGTCAACTACTGGCGATATAACATGGGAAGATGCACCGAATGACTATTTTAAGCCAGTTGAAGGATCCATTACAGAAGATCGTGGGCAGAGAGTAGTCCCTAACGACCTAGATAATAATCCAAGAAGCGATCCTAGTGATATTGGAGCTTATGAATCTTCCCCTCCATTGTCTCCTCCTCCTGAAGGCCCATTAGGAGATACTGGGTCCAGCAAAATAACTCTTGTTGAATTAGTAAATCATGCAATCTACAAGATAAAAACATTATTTACAGGTTATGCTATAAAAGATGATGATGGAAGTGCATTTATAACAGGAAATGCGGTAAATGATAATGAAAACTCATCTGCTAGGACAGGTATAGCTATTATTTTATTTTTGATCATATCCTTGTTAATAACCAGCTCAGTGCTTAATTTTAAGAATAAACGAAGAACCCAACTCATCCATAAATTAAGGTAATTTTATATATTTATAAATAAATAATTATCCATGGAAAGAGGCGGTGTGAATAAAAAATTAATTTTTTTGGCGGTCTTTATACTTCTCGCATTGACTTATTTAATATTCCAGCTTTTCAGCTATGGTTATTTCGGGCAGGATATAGGGACTAATGCCACTAAAGGAACTAATTTCTCAGGGCAGTCACAGGATTATGTTAATGAATGTAGTGACGGAGATGACAATGACAATGACGGATTAATTGATTATCCGAATGATCCTAACTGCAGGTCACGATCTGATAATGATGAAGGCAGCCAGGTTTTTGATAATGTCTGCGGAAACGGAGAGGAAGAATCAGGAGAGCAATGCGATGATGGAAATACAAATAATGGAGATGGCTGCTCTAGTGATTGTCAGGATGAAATTGCTGCTGCGATTTGTGGAAACGGAATTCTTGAAGAAGGAGAGTTATGCGATAGTGAATTCACTCCATTGAATTGTCAATTGTTCAATGATCAGTTCACTTTAGAAGGAAACGTTACTTGCAATAGTGAGTGCAACTTTGATATATCAATGTGCAGAACAATTGACACAGAATGCCATCTAGTCAATGCTTATTGGATCTCTACAGCTGTTAACAACGGCCAGACAGCAAGAATGAAAGTTGAAGGAATCGGATGTGAGGGAAAGGATATTTCATTTTCAGTATTCAAACAGGGAAATAAGGTTTATTCCTCTTCATCTGAGATATTGAACGGAACAGCATACAAGGAATGGACTGTTAATTTAACCGGGCAGATTAATTTTGAAGCGAGCCTGATAGAGAATACCAGCATAAAAATATCCGGCAGGAATTCTCTTTCTATCCAGGCTGCCTGCGGAAACAGATTAGTAGAACAAGGAGAGCAATGCGATGATGGAAATACAAATAATGGCGACGGGTGCTCTTCAACTTGTGAAACAGAACATGTCATTTTACCAATCTGTGGAGATGATATAGATAATGATAATGATGGCTTCACTGATGAAGAAGACTTAGGATGCTATTCTTTCTCAGGGGCTTCTTCCACTTACAATCCCCAACTCAATGAAGATTTTGCAGGTGTGAATATGAACTTCCTAAGGCAAAGATATAATATCATCGGAGGAGATCCACATATACTTAGAGATGGAGATGATTATTATCTTTACTTTACCGGGGGAGTCAATGCTGGTGATGTAGCGACTGATAATTTTCCTGTCTATCATTCAACTGATTTAGTAAGATGGGAATATTTAAGAGATACTTTCTATTCCAATTATATAGATACTGACGGGAAATTCAAGTGGGACAATACTAACCAGCTTGCAGATTATAGATATGAACCACTCTGGGGACCTGAAGTCTTCAAGTGGAATGACCTTTATGTTTTATCTTTCAGTGCTTTCCAAGTTCCTGATTCTGAGAGCGACAGGAGCCTTGGGCATTTGTTCGCCACTTATGGGATATCTACCTGGTTAGCATTCAGTAATTCTCCTGAGGGGCCATTTGGGCCAGATCCAACTTTGCCTGGAAATGCAATCCAGAAAAGACTGCATGAACCAGTGCCGTTAAGAAATTACAGATGGGGATTCAATGAAAAGCCTCATACAGATCCTGCTTGGGGATGCCCAACATATCCTTGCTCGAGTTCACTAAGGCTTGACGGACAATTTTTTGTTGATGGGGAAGATACTTGGCTAGTCTATACATGGTATAATTATAACCATAATCTTGACCAATATATCAGCATGGTTAAGTTAGATCCTGCAGATCTGACTTTGACTAACCAGGAGGAATATGGATATTATCAATTGACTGATGCAAGGGAGAACTTAGCGGATCATCTTAGTGGAAAAGAAATGACCATGTGTAGGTTCAGCAATGCTCCTGAAGGAACTACCTGCGTCACAGAAGGACCGTTTTTGATAAAAAGAGGCGGAAAATATATTTTGTTCTATACTGGAAATGCATGGGATTCTGATTCCTATAGCTTGTATTACAAAGCTGCTGATTCCCTGCCGTGTTTAGCTTACGATGCTGATGCCTCTTGCAATATCAAACATGGAATTGCTTTTGATGGCGATAATCCTGATTCAGAATGGACTTACGGATCAGGGTCATTGTTTATAGGGCCTGACGGAAAATGGTATCATGTTTTAACAGCCCGAAATAAGATAACTACTGACAGGCAAATCTGGATAGTAGAGCAGGAGTTCAATAATGATGGGACTCCCAAGACAAGATCTCCACAGGCTAATGATTTATTCAACCCGCAAAATAATGTTAATTTATCCCCTGCACCTGTTAATTTTTTGCAGGAATTCATTGAATGGATAGAGAGATTCACTTACATCATAAACCATCAGGCTTAAAACCCTATATTTCTCTTCCTTGATATGAAATATGAAATGAAGCCTCTTTTTGAGGAAAGAATGAAGAAGTTATTGAAAGATGAGAAAGATTTCTCTGATTTTAATAAGATAGTGCATACCTCTCCAAAGAGGTTCATAAGATGCAATACCCTGAAGATCTCTCCTGACAGATTGCTTGAAAGACTGAACAAAAAATGGAAGGTTGTTCAGCCATTTGAAGGTTATCCTGAAATAATGCTTATTGAATCTGAACTTGGTCCAGGGGAATTAGGGAATGCTGTTGAGCATCTTTTAGGCTATTATTACGTGCAGGAAATATCCTCAATGCTTTCTGTTTTAGCATTAGATCCTAAACCAGGGGAATTTGTTTTGGATTTATGCTCTTCTCCTGGAAGCAAGACAACACAATTAGCAGCAAGGATGAACAATGAAGGCACAATAATAGCCAATGATATCAAATTAGACAGGGTAAAAATATTATCAGCTAATCTGGAGAGATGCGGAGTGATGAATGTTGTTGCGACAAGGAATGACGGGGTAGGCTTATGCGACAGGATGGCTAAAGAAGGATTCAAGTTCGATAAGATATTACTAGATGCTCCCTGCTCAGGGGAAGGAACTCTAAGAAGCTCTCCTAAAACATTCATAATGTGGAATGTAAAAGTTGTAAAAAAGCTTTCACGTGAACAGAAAAAACTTTTTGCTTCCGCCATAAAATGCCTAAAGGTAGGAGGCGAGTTAGTATATTCTACCTGCACTCACGCTCCTGAAGAGAATGAAGCAGTTGTTGATTTTGCATTGAAGAATTTTCCAGTAGAAGTTGAAAAGATAAACCTCCCTGTGCATTGCAGGCCAGGAGTGAAGGAATGGGATGGGGATGAGTTTAATGCAGATGTTAAAAACACTTGCAGGATTTACCCTCAGGATAATGATAGCGAAGGATTCTTTGTCGCTAAATTCAGGTTGAAGGAAGAGCTGAAGAGCTTAGCCCCTCCTAATTACCGGACTTTTGATCCGAAGGAATTAAGATGAATATGAAATTTATCAAGTCAACAGAGAAGAGAAAATTATTGTCTGAACTGAATGCACAGTTCGGGATAGATGAACTTCCTTTTTTATTGATTGAGACTGGGAAACAGAAAATACGCGGGTTTTCCGGAACTATGAATAAGGATGAAATATATGAATTATCCAGGATAGCCAATGTTGAAGTGGTCGGAACATATTTAGTAAAAAGAGAGCATCGGCTTAGGCTTAGCTTAGATGCTACACAGATATTATCGAAGCAAGTTAGTAAAAATATAATTGAGATAGATGATAGACAGCTTGAGGAATGGATGAAAGGAAATAACCTAGATATTGTTAAAGATAATTCCACTTATGTGTTAAAACATGGAGAAGACTTTGTAGGATGCGGGATAAGTGATGGCAAAAAGATAATCAATTTTGTGCCTAAAGAGAGAAGGATTCGGAGAAGTTAGATTCTCTCTGTCCTTCGATAAATAATCTTCTTTCATAATCTAATCTGCTAACTAGTTCAGAATGTCCTGCAGGGCTAATAATCTCTTCATCTCTTGCTAAATCAACTTGTTCTCTGCAGTAATCAAATCCTGTCCGAGCATAGGTATCCTTTTGGGAAGGGTCATAGACTATACTAAATCCTGATGCCCTGTTTCTAAGAACTTTATTCATTAGGCTGCCCTCCTTATTTTTACTTCAACCGGAAAATTTCCTTTATGCGTTTTTTCCTCAACTAAATGCCCCAGATCATATCTAGGTGAGAAAGTAATTCTTTGATTTTGAGGCTGCTTATTTTTTAATCCTTGTTTTATTTTTTCAATCCTTGATTTAGCATCACTACTGATTGCACTGGATAAATAAGAATAACCGTATTTTTCAAGCACTATCTTTTCCCTTATATATCGAGCATCTTCGGGGCTGATTATTCCTTCTGCTTGCCTATGGAAAGTATCAGTCACTAATGCATCAAGTTGTATTTTATCTCTTGGATCGACTTCAGCAAAATTTTCTATTTTACCAGTTACCGGATTTTCGTATGATATTCTAAGCGTGTTTATTGAATTATATTCAGGCATTTTCCACTTCCCCTGTGTGATTATTTATACCATTCAAGAATATTAAAATCTTATTTCTCATCTATAGTCACCACCGCTCTTAATGCCTTTCGAGGATCTATTAATTCGTACATATGGCTGACTTCATCTACAGGAACAATCTTATCCCTTAAGTACACTAAAATTGCAGGAATCGCCTGAGAAGGAGTTGTTTTTTTAGCATGCCAAACTGCTTCAGGCAATAGTTCTTCTCCAAATAGGTAGGTTGTTCCAGGCTTATTATATCTGATTAGGGTTTGCCGACTACCCTCTATTGATCCTGTATCTATATAGGAGCTTGCCGAAGCCAAATATTCATCGGTCTCGTCAAATTCATCTGGCCAAGAAAACTCATCTTCCATTCTCTCTTTTTGCTCATCTAATATTTCAGATGTCCTATCAGTCCCTCTTTTAAGAATTTCTCTTATTTTTTCATCATCACAAGGAACGCCTCTATAGCAGTTATCTTCTTTATACATTCTTAACATTTGTAATCTCTCTATGGTTTCTCTAGCTATTTCTTCATTTGATAATCCTGAAGCATTCCTTAATTCTACTCTTCTTGCCATATAAATTCCGCTCACACTCATTATTTAAACCTTTCTATTGTATTAACTAATTAGTAGTTACTAATTTTAGCAAGTTATTTAAGCTGTTTTTTTGAAAAGCAATTATGAATGCCAAGGAGATTGAAAAGATCAAAAAAGCCGGGGAAATACATACAAAAGTGAAGGAATTCGCGAGAGAACTGATAAAACCTGGAATGAAGCTTTTGGATATAGCTAATAAAATAGATGATAAAATAGAAGAGTTAGGAGGAAAACCTGCTTTTCCTGTCAATCTTTCAATAAACGAGATCGCGGCACATGCAACTCCGACATTTAATGACGAAAGTGTGGCTGAGGGTTTACTGAAGGTTGATATTGGGGTGCATGTTGACGGGTATGTTGCAGATAGTGCGTTTTCTCTAGATATGGAAAATTCTGAGGAAAACAGGAAACTGATCGAAGCTGCTGAAGCTGGGCTAAAAAAGGCGATGGAAAAAATAAGTTTAGGAATCAAACTGGGTGAATTAGGAAAGGAAGTGCAGGAAGCGATAACTAAACATGGGTATGTTCCGATAAAGAATCTAACAGGCCATCAGATAGAACAATATGATCTACATGCGGGAATAAATATCCCAAATTATGATTCAGGACAGCAAACAGAATTAGAGGAGGGATTATACGCAGTTGAACCCTTTTCCACAAACGGGCTAGGAAGAGTAAAAGATGGAAAACCATCGGGAATCTATAAATTATCAAGAGAAGGAAATGTGAGGGACAATTTTGCTCGAGAAGTCTTAGGATTTATCATTGATGAATATCAAACTCTCCCATTTTGTTCAAGATGGATTTACAAGAAATTTGGCTCCCGAGGCCTGTTAGCCTTAAGGCAAATAGAACAGGCAGGTGTAATATACCAATATCCCCAATTAGTCGAGGAAGGAAAAGGAAAGGTCGCACAAGCAGAACACACAGTCTTATTGACAAAAACTGAGAAGATCATCACAACAAATTAAAAGGCATGATTAATAATGAATTCTGTCATTATATACAAAAGATAAAACAGCAGCAGATATAACCCTTCTTTTTTTGTAAGGACATTATTAGTATTCAACAATAGAACAGTAGTTAACAATCCTGCCAGGAACATTGCGCCTGCTGTAATATATATTATTGACTTATCAAATGTGAATGGATTTATTAATATCATTACTCCTAAAAGGATTGTCGTGTCTATTATTACAGTGCCGAGAATGTCACCTAATGCAAGCTCAGTATGGCCACTTTTTACAGATTTTATTGAAAATATTAATTCAGGCAGGCAGGTTCCAAGAGATATAATAGTCAGGCCAATAAGTATAGGGGGTATCTTTAGATCATTTGCTAATCCAGTACCGAATTCAATAGCGAAATGGGCGCTCAGGACTAAGACAACCACACTTATTACAAGCAGCACTATATTGAAAAATGAATGCTGATATTTAATATTCTTAAGCTCTGCCCGGAAACTAGGTGATTGTAATATCAATGAGAAGAAGAAAAGCACCCCTGCAATAATAAATACTGCACCGTCGATCCTTGAGAACTTTCCGTCAAAGCCAAGTATTAATGGAAGCAATAAAAGAGCGAGATAGAAGAAATCCTTTCTAAGCATTTCGCTCTTGATAGTAACCCCTCCTGATGAGATCAATGCCAATATTCCAAACACCAAAGTAAGGTCAGCAACATTTGAGCCTAACAAAGTTCCTAACCCGAGACTCGATTGGCCATTGAATGCAGAAAGAATGGCGATAGTCCCTTCAGGGGAGGCTGATACTATTGATACTATAAAAAAGCTGACTATAAACTCTGTAAGATGCAGTCTTCTGGCCAGTTTAGTAGAATAATCAGTAGCGTATTCAGCGCTCTTAACTAGAACAAATAAGAAAACCAAAAATAATACCAGATTAATTATTATCATATTTCCCTCTTTATAATATTCTTTTATTATAGTATATAAGTTTTGTTTAGCTGTCTTTTTTATGACTGCTTGGTTTATTAAGCACTTTTCTGCTCAATGAGTCAATGAGGAAGACAAATGCCCTGGTTTTTGGAATCACATTATTATTAATTTTTAATATATTCATGGCTAGCGGTTTACATGATAAAAAGTATAAGGCCTCAAAATTGATTCCTGCAGAGGAAATGCCAGGAGCTTATTATTCTGATAGGGTGGTAGTCAAGCCTAAATCTGAGTTAAATGACTCTATTCAAATAATAAATGAGTATAAGGATATAGGGGAATATGTGTTGAAGATTCCTAATGGGAAGGATGCCAGGAAATATGCCAAAGAGCTTGAGAAAACTGGCTTATATGAATATGTTTATCTTGATTACTTAGTTAAGCCAGCTAAATTTGTTTCTCCCAGAGAAAGCAATGATCCCTTTTATTCCAATCAGTGGCATTTAGGAAGAATTAAGGCTTCGCATATCTGGAATTATGATACAAACCGCGATTTCACTATTGCTGTTGTAGACACTGGAGTAGATATAGACCATCCTGATTTAGTAGATAATTTACTTCCTGGATATAATGTAGTGAGTGGATTATCCCAGGCAGATGGAGGAGATGTCAATGATGATTTTGGCCACGGGACAGATGCCGCGGGATTGATTGCAGCAAAGGGAAATAATGGAATAGGGGTCTCAGGCATAGGATGGAATTTCAAGGTAGTTCCTGTAAAAGTAACAAATAGATCTGACGGGCTTGCTTTTTTTGGAGATATTCTGCAGGGAATAAGATGGTCAGCTGATCAGGGAATAAAGGTAATCACTGTAGATTGGGAGAGTGTCGATGCCCCAGGTGTTAGTACAACAGGAGACTACGCCAGAGAAATGGGGTCAATAGTAACATGGTCAGCAGGAAATAGCGGAAGAGTCCTAAACAGAGATCCCACTAACATAACTATAGTAGGGGGAACTTTCCTAACTGATTCTTTGCTTGGATTCTCCAACAGAGGAGACGCTATTGATTTAGTTGCTCCCGGAATAAACCTGTTCACCACAAAGAAAGGTGGGACTTATGGATATTCTTCAGGGACTAGCTTTTCGGCCCCGATAGTTGCAGGAGCTATTAGCTATATCTGGTCTTTTGACCCTTATCAGACTCCAGAGGAAGTCCTGGAAAAACTATCCCTTTTTGCAGATGATTTAGGAATTTCCGGAAAAGATAATCTTTATGGATACGGGATACCAAATATACAAGCTAGTGTAGATCAGTCTCTCTATAAGGGATACAGAACGAATGTGGATGCTAAAACAGGAGCAATAAATGGTGAAGACTGGAATCTAGATTATAGTGATGATAATTATTTAGCAATCAATTCTGAGGAGATAGATGGAGTGCAAAAAGCCGGGATATCAGTAACCAATGCCTTTGTTATTGGCTGGAATTATTCATCTATACATTTTGAAAGCGAAGGGCATTCTGATGCTAATGTCCTAATGAAAATCAGGTTCCTGAATCAAACTGAACAGATTGAAGATATTTTCATGACTAACTTGAATTCACAGGATGTAAGGGTTCTTCAGAGTTATATACCAAATAATGATTATTTCGACTCAAATGGAAGATTAATAATGGATATTGAATTTGAAAGGCAGGATGGAATTAATGAGCCATTTACTGTATATTTAGATGACCTTAATGCTTATGCTAAATAGCGTAATAATGTTTATATACGTTGATAAATTATAAATTGAATGTTTAAAAGAGGGGTAGTGACTACTGTTTTAATAATTGCAATAATAGTTGTTTCTGTTTCTGCCTTAACATTTATAGGATATCAGATATATTTGCATGATGCATCTACAGAGGACCAATGCCTTGCAGTATTAGATAATAATTATATTCTTGAGGACAGATATAGCTGCAATACCCAGGAGTTTACAGCATTTTCTTTAAGCCTCATAGGTTCTGGCGCAAACGGAGCCAAAGCTATCCTGAAGAGTAGCGATGGCACACAAGAAGAGATCGAGCTTAAGGATGGAGCAAGTTATCAAAATCTAAGGACTCTGACATCTAATTTTGGAGAAGCTATTGATGTGAATGAAGAAGGTCAGAAAGTAATTGTTGTTGAAGGCAGATATGATTCAGTTGAGATCCATCCTCTTGTAGATTCAGGCGCTTGTGGTGTAGGGGACAGTTATTTCTTTGGAAGCTGCGATTCAGAAACAGAGGACGTTTTAGATATATCTAGTGAGGTTATCGTACCTATTCAGCCAACAAATAATACTAATGTCTCAACTACAAGACCGAGGTCTGGAGGCGGCGGAGGTGGAGGAAGCAATAATGATAATGACGATGATGAGCCTCCTGTTAATCCTGTTCCTAATGTGACAAATACTTCGCATGCCCCAATTGTTGAGATACTTGCTCCAACAGATTCGACTATAATAACCTCAATATCCGGAAGTTTTTCACTGAATATTACAGATTTGGATGAAGATTTATTTCTTTGGGATAACTCATACAGAATAAACGTAGTCAATAGAGATACTGGAGAATTTGTGATACAAGATTTATATTATAATATGTTCCATAGCAACACTCCAGGAATCATCAGCCATACTACCGGAGGAATTTTCACTTTGCCTGATATAAATGGGACTGTGAATTATACTTTAACAGTGATTGTTCCAGACAGGGCAGGCAATGAAGGAAATGATAGCGTGAATTTCAGCACTTCTCTTGATGTTCCTAATTTATTCCCTCCTGCAGCTTCATTCAGTGCAATACCTCAATCAGGAGTCACTCCTTTAATAGTAAATTTTGATGCTTCTTCTTCCCATGATCCAGATGGAAACATTACTAAATATAATTGGGTTTATGGAGATGGCAGCACTTGTGATGATTGCGGACCTTTAGTTAGCCATCAATTTATGAATACTGGTACCGACGTTACTAGCTATACTGTTGTATTGACAGTCACTGATGATGATGATTTAACAAATCCTGCTCAGGAGATAATCATAGTAAATCCTGATAGTGATAATGATGGGATTTCTAATGCAGGAGATAATTGTCCTTTTGTTTCCAATGCTGCACAGGATGATCTTGATGGTGATGGGGAAGGAGATGTTTGCGATAATAATATTGATGGAGATATTGATGACAATTCTCTTGATTGTAATGATCTCAATCCTGATATAAATACTGGAGCTACAGAGATATGTACAGATGGGATTGATAATAATTGCAATGATTTATGTGACAGTGTTACTGGAGCATGTGCTGATGGCAGTATAGCTGGAGATGCTGCGTGCGGGGCGTTTGACAGCGATGGAGATGGAATTCCAGACTCTAGTGACTCTGATCCGAATAATCCAAATGTTTGCAGGGATTCAGATTCAGATAGTTGTGATGACTGTTCAGCCGGAGAGGGATTTGATCCTAATAATGATGGAATAGATACTGATACAGATGGAATGTGTAACTTAGGAGATGATGATGACGATAATGACGGAGTAGATGATATTACTGAGATCGGTGAAGGGTATGATCCATGGAACCCTTTCATCTGTGGAGATTTTGATGATGGGGATACTTGCGATGATTGTTCAGTTGTAGGATTCCATACTCCTTCAAATGACGGTCCTGACTTGGACGGGGACGGGATGTGCGACCTTGGTGATGATCAGACTTGCAATAATGGAATTCTTGAAACAGGGGAATTATGTGATGGCGGTTCACATTCCTGTACATTGAACGGATATTCAGGAACACAGTTATGTAATTCCCAATGCAATGGATATGGATTATGTGATGTAGGCCCCCAGAGATGCGGGGATGGAGTAATAAATGGAAATGAGGAATGCGATGGAACAAACTTTGGAGATTTATCCTGCCAGAATTATGATTTGATCGGATTTTTGACTTGTACTAGCTCTTGTACTATTGACTCAAGCTCTTGTGTGAGCCCGCCGCCAGCAACAGTGAATATTTTATCTCCAAGCAACGGGCAGACATTTGATGTGGATCAAGTTGATATACAATTCGATACAAATGATTTCCAGGTATTAGGCAAGGGCAATACTCATATACATTTCTATCTTGATTCAGATACTACTCCTTATATGTTCTATAACGGAGCAGATGACACGGTTGAATATAACGGAATCACTGCAACTAGTGCATTGCGTATTGCTCCTGGAAATATTATCAGATTCATTGATTTAGATGATGGGCAACACACTGTAACAGCAGTATTGGCTAATGCAGACCATTCTGAACTTACTAATCCTGAAGCTACAGAGAGTGTTAGCTTTGAAATTGATACAACACCTATTGTGACTGGAACTTATTACGTTGCAACAACAGGGAGTGATTCTAATCCAGGAACTTTAGCCCAGCCATTCCTTACAATCAACCATGCCGCCTTAATTGCTTCAGCAGGAGACACAATTTTTGTAAGGGGAGGAAATTACGGATTGGCTGATTTAAGCAGCATTTCAAATAATAATTACATTATAATACAGAATTATAATAATGAACAGGTCAACGTAGCAGGATTTGATATAATTAACTCTGATCATATAATTGTTGAAGGATTGAAGGTTACAGCGGAATCAGAGATACGTGATAGTGATCACATTGAAGTTCATGATTCGCTCTTTTCTCCAGGATTAAGCTCCGATGCATTAGTGTTCAAGAATAATAATGATGTGGTGATTAATAACAATGAATTTACTAATTTTGTGAATGGAATACCTTTTGGGGGAATCCTTAGTAGCAGGATAAACATAACTAACAACTATCTTCATGATTTCAGAATTGATGGAATGCAGATAAAATTGAATGATGGATTCATATTAAATAATACTATATTCAGAAGCAATCCTCAGACAGGAGACCATTCCGATGCATTACAGTTTGTCCATGAAGGAAATAATGTTGTTGTAAGAAGTAACAAGATATCACAGGTTCAACAGGCTATACTATTAAATACTGACCAGCCAGGTAAGACATTCAATAATTTCGTAATTGAAGGAAATCTAATTTATGGAGATCAGTCTTCAGGTGATGAGACTATAAGCCAGCCAGTGTGGCATTTCATATCTTTGTATGGAGCGACTAATCCTGTTATCAGAGGGAATACCATAATAGCCAGACCAACAACTTCACCGGTAAGGGAAACAGGACAGATTTTATTGAACACCGCTTCAAATGGTCAAGTTACAACTGGGGCAATAGTCAAGAATAATATAGCACCTAGATTATGCGGAGTTGCGGGAACAGTTGCCTTAGAGGATTATAATCTATACTATGGAGACCTTAGTTCTTCCTCTAAATGTGTTGACGGATCTCCTACAGGGTCAGCCCAGGTCATAAATACAGGAGCCAATAATGTTATAGTTAGTGATTCGGGATTTGTAAACAGGGCAGGATTTGACTATCATCTTGCTTCAACAAGCCCTGCAATAGACTCCGGAATAAATGAAGGATATGGATTTGACTTAGAGGATAACCCAAGACCTCAGGGTTCTGGAAGAGATATTGGGGCATATGAATATACTGGAGTAGTTACCACGCCTGTTTGCGGTGATGGGATAATAAATCAGGCGAGTGAAGAATGTGATGGAATTAACTTTGGGTCTTATGGTGATGGTATTAATCAATGTAGTTTGTATGATTCACAATACCAATCTGGCAATTTGGGATGTGTGCCTTCTGGCCAGGCAGGAGAATGCACTGTCAGCACTACAGGATGCTCTACTGAACCTGCAAGCTGCATAAGTCCAGTAGATGAGTGGATAAATCAAGCATTTGCCCCTCAAGCAAGCACATTCACTATCACCTATGATGACACTCCTGCTGAGGACAGCTTTAATGGAAATATTGTAGGCCTATCATTAGAGGAAGGAAATGATTTCTCGGATTATTCTATTGTTGTAAGATTTAGTAATGGAAATATTGATGCAAGAAATGGCGGGAGCTATAGCTCAACTAATACAGTGCCTTATACTTTAGGAACAACTTATCATATAAGGCTTGAGGTTGATGTCATTACGAAGACATACGATGTGTTTGTTACTCCAGCAGGAGGAAGTGAAGTACAATTAGCAAATGATTTTGGATTCAGGACAGGGCAGGATGACGTTGACTATTTAGCTAATTTAGGAGTGTTCTCTGATGGAGGAGGAACAAGCACTGCTGATCACACAGTGTGTAATTTTGCTATGACTCCTGCGCAGCCTGTATGTGGAAATGGAATTGTTGAAACTGATGAAGATTGTGATGACGGCGACCAAAACTCTGGTGATGGATGCTCTGCTTCATGTACAATTGAAAGTGGCTATTCCTGTAATGGATTCCCATCAAGTACTTGCACACAAATAACTGAGTGTAATGATGGTGATGATAATGATAATGATGGATATACAGATGAATTAGATTTCTCTTGCCAGCAAGGAGGTCCTGATGAAGATACTTTCTTAGCAGAATGTCAGGATGGAGTAGATAATGCAGATCCTGAAGATATTCTTATTGATTCAAATGATCCTGGATGCTTTAGTACACAGGATAATGATGAGACTGATGCTCTAGCGGGAACAATACTAGAGCCTGGAGATGGTTGGACTAGCTTATTGACTCAACCTGCTGCTATAGGAGATCCTTCTGATTTCGGTTATGATGCTCAAGCAATAGCAAGATGGGATGTTGTACCATTCCAGGATTTCAGCGGACAATTTGAGATTGGAGTAGTGGCTTTCCATATTAATGGAATAGATAGAGTTGAATTCTCTGTTGATAATGGTCCTTGGGTAGCAGTTGACGAGATGACTCTTAATCCCAGGACTAATGTAGTTGAGTATTGGGCAACGCTAAATGCTTCTTTATTTGATGGAGATGGGCCTGTTGAAGTTAGGGCTATAGTTTATCCTAATATTGGCGAGCCGAGAGTGTTAGGGGGAAATCCTTTTGAAAACGATAGATCTCTTGCCAAGCACGGAAATAATGCTCTGCTTTTGAATTCCAATGCTCAAGGAACATTACCTGTTGCAGAAGTTTGGGTAGACTCTATAAACGGAAATGATGCAAATTCCGGAGCGGAGGCAAGCCCTGTTAAAACTATTAGAGCAGGAGCGTCCAAGCTTAGGACATTCCTAAACAATGGGAATGATGTCGGAGGAGGGATAATTAATTTGATGGCAGGAGACCATGAATGGGCAGGTGGAAGTGCTACAGGATACTCGACATCAACAAGATGGATGATAGTAAGGCCTGATCCAGCATTGAGTAATCCTTCTTTAGCCAGAGTAACTACGAGGGCCTGGGATCAAAACATGCCTAAATTAGTGAAGGTAGATGGTTTGGTTATAGTCCCTGATGCTTCTATAGGGCTTAGTGCCAGATCCCATGTATTTAGAGAAGGAGCAGCAGATCAAGGATATCACATATGGTTTGATAATATGTTATTTGATGGGGTAGATAAGCTAAGAGGAATTGATGCGACTAGTTTAGGTTATACAGGAAAATATGCTACTAATTCCCTGATCAAGGAAACTGTTAATGGGTTTGCAGGACCCTTAGTAAGAGATTCACTAGTTGATGATATCCTTAGCGATGCTTATACAAATGCTCGTTTAGTAATTAATTCAGAAGCCAAAAATTTAGGAGCTTCAGGTTCAGGAGCACACCCAGACATTTGGCAGTTACAGGGAACTGATGATCAAAATATGATAATCTATAATTTCAGGGCTGTAGCAAACGTGGATGCACAAGGTCTTTTTGCAAGCGGTGATAGACCTTCCCAGAACGATATTCAAAACTTTTCTGGTTTAGCTATTGTCAATGCTACTGTCGATACTTCTGCAGGCCTAGGAAATCCCTTTAAACTTGGTAATGGAGTTGACCAAGACGGAGTAGGTCACTTATACATAAAGGATTCTTATTTTGTCAATTTGCCTAGCAGCTTTTGGACTGGGACATTTCCATTGAAAAATGTAGTTGTAGAAAACAGTTTCTTTTTTGACGGAAATTTCCTTGTTCCTAAGGAAGATGATCCAGAAACATTCCCCGGAATACAATGGCTTCAGGATAACGGTGCATGGACTAGCCCTGATACAGGAGTAGTTTATAGATTGACGCCTCCTCCATTATCCCCTCCATTATCTGATGATAATAAAGAACCTACATTTATCGACTTATGGGAAAAAGTTATTGGTGAGATAAAGAACTTACTAACCGGAAAGGCTGTATCAGAAAATAACGAATTTACTGGCCACGTTGTGAATGACACCAGGACAGATAATGGAAGCCATTCGACTAGGACGATCTCAATATTTTTAATTATCGTATTGATAATAGTAATCACTCTTTACATCCTGTCAATACTAAAACACAAAGGAAAGCTAAAGAATTTTTACAATAGTTTTTGATTCATAAGACTTAAATTAATAGATGACCTTGTTTTTTGATGGAATTATCAGAAAAGGCAAAAGAGAGAATATTAAACATTCTAGGAATATTATTCTTGATCTGGGGAATTTTGGCGATAGTAAATAGCATCTTCTTAGGAAACCCTGACCAGATATTCTGGAATTGTTATATAGGCTTGTTACTAATAGGAATAGGGATAATCAGAAGAAACCCTATTCTAATAGGGAGCCAATTGACAATATTAGCTATACCTTTGCTAGTATGGGATATTGATTTTCTGTATTATTTTATCTTTAACAATTCCTTATGGGGGATAACTGACTATATATTTGTTGAGCAGAGGCTGGCATTATCGCAGATCATCAGCCTGCAGCATCTTTTCACATTGCCATTTTCACTTTTTACACTATATTTATTAAAGACAGACAAATTTGATTTCTGGAAAGTAAGCATCCCGCAGATCACTCTTATATTTTTTGTAGTTTTCTTAACAACTCCTCCTGGCCAGAACATTAACTGTGTTTTTGAGAACTGCCTGTCAATCAACCCAAGTATAATATCAAACGTGCAATACCAGGTTATCTGGTTTTTCGTCTTCTTTGGAATGATCATAATCACAAACTTAATTTTATGGAGACTTCCGTTTCTGAAACAGAAAAAAAGACGCAAGAAGAAGAAATAGTTTTACCGTCGATAAACGTAACATTTTTAAACTGATGTTGTGCAACATTTTTAACTAAACAAAACAAAAACAAAATGAAAGCAAAAAAAACAACAAGAAAAGCTGCAAAGAAAACAGCAAAGCGAACTGTAGCCAAAAAAGCTGCAAAGAAGACAACACGAAAGACAGCAAAGAAAGCTGTTAAGAGAACACCGCGAAAAGCTGTAAGAAAAACAGCAGCAAAAAAAGCTAAAAGAAGATAATTTCTTAATTAGCTAAAAAAAGAGGTGTTTTTTTTCTTACACTCATAAAACTTATATGCATTAACAATACATCCATAATGGATCCGGTTGTATTTTTTGAAATTCCTTTTGATGATATGGATAAATGCAAACAGTTTTATGAGAAATTATTCCATTGGGAATTCTTAGAGGCTGGGCATTACATGTATGTGAGAAGCACAGAAGTTGATGATAATCTGATTGTTAGACGGCCAGGGGCAATAAATGGGATGATGTATAAAAGAGGAGCGCAAAATTCACAGAATCCTGTTTTAGTGATTGATGTGCTGAATATGGATGAAAAACTTAAGCAGGTTGAGAAAGAAGGGGGAGAGATAGTGAAAAACAAAATCCTGATGGATGACGGCTGGCATGCCCAAATCAGGGATACTGAAAGGAACATTATAGGGCTTTGGCAAAAAGGACAAGAGTAATCTATTTAAAGCAATATATCTATTATATTTTATGATAGAGGGGATTAATACTGAATTATTAGATCTATTTCTTGGGGGATTTGTCTTAGGACTAGGATTAGCAATACTTGTTGTATTATTCTCGGCATTATATATTTACTATTCCTGGGCATGGATGAGAATAGCTAAGAAGATGAAGCATAAGTACTCTTGGTTAGCATGGATTCCTTTAGCAAGGGGAGCCATGATACTGCAGCTAGGCGGATTCAACTGGGCATGGATATTTTTAGTATTGATACCTGTATTTGGCTGGCTGGCATTGTTTGTCCTATGGATAATATCTTCCTGGAGAATATTTGAAGCGAGGAATTATCCCGGATGGTTCAGCTTATCAGTGTTGATTCCGCAAGCAGGATGGGTGTTATATTTAATAGCGATAGGATTTGTTGCCTGGGCTGACAAGAAGAAAAGGTAAGTTATTTAATCCTTGATTTTTTCATTCTAAAATGAAACTTGAAGAGAAAACTAAGCAATATTTGGACAGAATAAAAAAAGAAAACAAGAAAGTAAACGCTTTTTTGGAAGTGAGGGATGAGAAGGAGATTCTCGATGAAGCTAAGAAACTGGATGCAAAGAAGAAAAAAGGACGACTATATGGCTATATAATAGGAATAAAGAGCAATATTAATGTGACTGGATTGACTGCTTCGTGCGCATCTAAAACTCTTGAAGATTATAAGTCTACATTTGATGCAACTGTGATTGAAAAAATCAAAGAAGAAGATGGGCTGATAATTGGCATGCTGAACTGCGATGAGTTCGCGTGCGGATCTTCAGGAGAGACAAGCGCTTTTGGGGTCTCCATGAACCCTGCTGTGCCTGGCTTAGTTCCGGGAGGAAGCAGTTCTGGAAGCGCTTCTGCTGTTGCTGCTGGATTCTGCGATATTGCATTGGGGAGCGATACAGGAGGAAGCATAAGGACTCCTGCATCATTTTGTGGCATTGTCGGAGTAAAGCCAAGCTATGGATTAGTTAGCAGATACGGATTGATTGATTTATGCATGAGCATTGACCAGATTGGGCCATTAACTAATAATATTGAAGATGCTGCATTAATTCTTGATGTAATAAAAGGAAAGGATGAAAGGGATACTAAAACATTTGAGGGCAAGAAAATTGTTTTGAAGAATCCTGGAAAGATAATTATTGGAATTCCCCAAATCAAAGGAGAGAAAAATGTTCAGGATTTGATTGATAAGAGAATAAATGAGTTAACTGCAAAGTTAGGATGGAAGAAAAAAGATGTTGAAATTAAATACATTGATTTAGCTGTTGAGACATATCATCCATTGGTATGGACAGAGTTCTATTCAGCTACAAGAAGGTTTGATGGAAGAAAATATGGAAAGAAGATTGAGGACTCTGCAGGAAAAGAAGTATTAAGAAGACTATTCGGGGGAAGCGAAGTGACTAAAGCAGAGTTCACAGGAAGATATTACCATAAAGCATTGCAAGTGAAAGAAATCATAAAACAAGAGTTTGAAAAAGTTTTGGATAAAGTTGATTGTTTGATAATGCCTACTGTCCCTATACTTCCCTGGAAAGTAGGTGAAAAGCTAGATACTGAAGAATTATATCAAGTAGATAGATTGGCTATACCTGCAAACCTTGCTGAAGTGTGCGCTGTCTCTATTCCTATAGGAAAAATTGATGGAAAACCTGTTGGAATGCAAATAATATGCGCAAAGGGCGAGGAAGCTAAGATGCTTAGTATTGCTAAAGAGATAGAAAAACTGCACAATTAGTTTTAAAAACATCCCTTAGCTCTGTCTAAGATGGAAGTAGAAGGAGTCAAAATAGATTTTTTAGGCCATGCAGGCTTTTTGATCTCCAACGGAAAGAAAATCGTTATTGATCCTTACAATGTTTCTGATAATGTTGGAAAAGCTGACGTCATATTGATCACCCATAGCCATTACGACCATTGCTCTATAAAGGATATAGAGAAAATAGCTGACAATGGCACTGTTGTGATATGCACAGCTGACTCACAGAGCAAGATAATGAAGATACAGGGACTAGAATTACAGGTTGTTGAAGTAGGGGACAAGATTGAACTGGATAAAATAAGCGTGGAGACTATCGCAGCTTATAATAAAACTAAGGAATTCCATCCTAAAAGTGAGGGATGGGCAGGCTATATAATAAAGATGAATAATGTTATAATCTATCACGCAGGGGATACTGATTTGATTCCTGAGATGCAGAAGCTTTCAGGATACGGCAAGCATGGGAATGAATTTATTGCTCTATTGCCTGTCTCAGGTAAATATGTGATGACTGCTGAACAAGCATCAAAAGCTGCTGAATTGATCAGCCCTGATTTAGCTATTCCAATGCATTACGGGGCAGGAGTTGCAGGCACAATGGATGACGCTGATAAATTTGTCAAATTCTGCGAAGAAAAAGGTATAAAAGCACAGATTCTTGAGAAGATTTAGATGAAGTTAGAAATAGGAAATGAAAAAAGATTTTCTGAGTTTATTGGAAGACTTAATGAAAAAGATAAAATTGCTTTGATAACACATACTGATCTGGATGGATTAGCTTGCGGGATTGTAGTGAATAAAGTAATTGACGCAGATATATTGAAATTTGTAGGATATGATAGGCTTAATCTTGACCTAGTTAACGAACTTAAGGAAGAAGGGGCTACAAAGGTTATCTTTACAGACTTATTCATCGAGGATGTTGAAATGGTCAAAGAACTTGAGAAGTTTGCAGAAGTGATGATACTTGACCATCATCTTGTTAGAGAAGATGTTAATTCTGATAAGACTGTTTTAATAAAAGTTGAGCCAGGGTATAGTGCTGGATATCTATGTTATGAATTATTCAGGAAGATACAGAATCTAGATAAGTTGGATTGGATTGTTGCATGCTGCTGCATATCTGATTATTGCCATGTAAAAACTTCAGACTGGCTTAAGGAAGTATTTGCTAAATACGGAGATACATTTGAAATACAGGGAGATTATGTAAGAAAGAGCGGGAAGATATGGGATCTTACCCATACAATCTCGATGGCGATGGTCTATTTCAAGGAAGATCTCAGGAAAGTCTATGATTCGATAGGAGAAGAATTTGGAGATATTAACGAATTAAGCAAATATGCTAAGGAAGTCCAGGATGAGCTTGACAGACTGGCTAATGAGTTCCACGATAAAAGAGAGGAATTTCCAGGCGGTTATTTTTATCTGATAGATCCTAAATTTTCAGTCACATCCCTGCTTAGCAATTCATTATCTTTGCAGGAAAGGGATAAAACCTATGTTTTTGTTAGAAAAGACGGAACTCATTATAACATCAGCTGCAGAAGGCAGGACAGGAAAATAAGCATGAATGATTTTCTTAAAGATAAGTTAAAAGGAATTGATAACTCTAGCGGGGGAGGGCACGTCCCTGCTGCTGGAGGAAGTTTTCCAAAAGAGTATTTAGGAGAATTCAAGAGGAATCTTGGAGTGAAGGAATAGACTTTTAAATCAACTTTTTCTGATTTTTATATGGATAAGGAAGAAATAGCTAGAAAGAATATCCTAAGGGATAGCGAAGAGCTTACTGGAACAAAGATAGAGGGATACGATTTTAATCAAGGAGTTGATTATGAAAAACTAATCGGGAGCTTCTCTTCTACAGGGGCGCAGGCTTCACAATTATCAAAGGCTATTGAAATAACAAATAAGATGATAGAGGATGAAGCTTTCGTCTATTTAGGATATACTTCAAATATGGTTAGCTCCGGAGTGAGAGAAGTCATAAGATATTTAGTTGAACATAAAAAAGTTAATGTTTGCGTGACAAGCGCCGGAGGTGTAGAAGAAGATATAATCAAATGCTTAGGAGATTTTATTTTAGGGGATTTCAAGGCCTCTGGAAAAGATTTGAGGGAAAAAGGGATAAACAGGATAGGAAATATATTTGTCCCTAATTCAAGATATGTGGAATTTGAGAAGTTTATTTTACCAATATTAGAAGAATTGTATCAGGAACAGGAAAAGACAGGAAAAATAATAACGCCAAGTGAATTAGTCTGGAAATTAGGGGAGAAGATAAACAACGAAAAGAGTATCTGCTACTGGGCTTATAAGAACAAAATAAAGATATTCTGCCCTGCAATAACCGACGGAAGCTTAGGGGATATGATATATTTCTTCAAATACAAAAGACCAGGATTTAAGATAGACATAACTGAAGATATCAAGGAATTGAATGACTCGACTATCGGACTAAGAAAATCAGGAGTGATAATTCTAGGGGCAGGAGTAGTGAAACATTCTATCCTCAATGCAAATATGTTCAGGAACGGCGCGGACTATGCTGTATATATTAATACTTCACAGGAATTTGACGCTTCTGACGCAGGAGCTACACCTGACGAGGCAATTTCCTGGGGCAAATTACTGCCAGATGCTAAAACTATCAAGGTTTACGGGGATGCGACAATCTTGTTCCCTATCTTAGTCGCTGAGAGCTTCGTCAAGTAATATTCCTCTTAGGTCTTCTCTAGCTCTATTTGTCCTGCTTTTTACCGTTCCTTTTGGAATTTTTCTAGAGTAAGCGATTTCTTCATAATTTATTCCTCTTAAAGTCATATCCAATTCTTCATAACCGAGACTATTTTCCTGCAACACTCTGTCTAATTCTCGTCTGAACAGCATTTTTTCGTCTTCTAGTGTTTCAGAAGGATCATTTGATGGATAATTATCAGGTTCATATTGCTTAGCAGACCTTGCCTTCATTTTTCTTAATGTGTCAAACCATAGCCTTCTTGTAACTGTATTAATCCAGGTAACCGGAGACTTTCCAGGATCGTAAGAACTTCCTCTTTCCCAAATTCTAAGCAGGGTTTCCTGAGTCAAATCTTCTGCTAAATCCCCATTCCTTGTCAATTTAAGAGACAGCCCAAGAATATAGCTTCTTATCTGATTTATTGGTCCAGAGTCTCCCTGCCTCATAGCAATGATGTCATTACCAGTTATTCTCTTATAGTCTTCGACTTTGCTGACCATTCTGTTTCTCGAGAACAATCAAATATTTAAAGTCTTTCTATTTGTTTTTCCAAACAATGAAAGGAGGTTAAAAAGAATGGTACTAGATTTTGCAAAAGAGGCTATACAGAACGCTTCTACCCACAGCATTAATTTTGATGAACTTAGGGCTGGAAAGGCTAACATCAAGGTTTTTGGAATGGGCGGAGCTGGTTGTAATACTATAACTTGGCTATTCAACAAAGGAATTAACGGCGCTACTGTTTATGGAATAAACACTGACGCTTTACACCTTAGTATCACCAAAGCAGACGAGAAGATCTTGATCGGTAAAGAGCTGACAAGAGGACTAGGATGTGGAGGATATCCTGCAAAAGGAAGAGAGGCTGCAAAAGAATCACTTTCAGAGCTGAAAAAAGCCACAAGCGGTGCTGACATGGTTTTTGTCTGCGCTGGAATGGGCGGAGGAAGCGGAACTGGAAGCGCACCTGTTGTCGCTCAATTAGCTAAAGAGAGCGGAGCAGTTGTCATTGCAGTTGTCACAATGCCTTTCGAGTGCGAGAAAGCAAGAATCGATAAGGCAGAATTCGGACTTCAGGAGCTAAGAGATGTTGTTGATACAGCTATTGTTATAGATAACAACAGACTTGTAGACATTGCCGGTAACTTGCCTATGGAGCAAGCATTTGCAGTTGCGAACGAACTAGTCAGTACAATGATTAAAGGTATAGTGGAGACTATTACTTTGCCATCATTGATCAACTTGGACTATGCGGACGTTTCTGCTATTATGCGAGGAGGCGACGTTGCAGTTATCGGGGTAGGCGAATCAGATGTCAGCAATAGAGTGGATGAGGCTGTAAGACAGGCTCTAACACATCCTTTGCTTGATGTTGATTATAGAGGAGCAACCGGAGCTTTGGTCCACATAACCTGCGGACCGGACTTCAAGCTTGATGAATTCTCAGGAGTAGGTAACCTTGTAACAGAGAACCTAAGCCCTGAAGCGCAAGTCATCATAGGTGCGAGAATCAACAAGGAATTTGGAAATAGGGTAAGGGTCATAACAATTATGACTGGAGTCAAATCTCCATATGTCCTAGGAAAAGAAGTTGAATCGCATCATTCAGCCCCTAGCCGAGAAATGTCTGATTTGGGCATAGAAGTCTTCAGGTAAACTTTTTTATCGGGAAGTTTATTTTTTTCTTCCTTTTTTTCTTTTTTTTAACGTACAGGATCAGTAAATATAGCTGGTTTCTTCCTTGTTCCCCAGTTCCCCCAGTGGATGACATTCTCAAGCCGTGCTCTTCTTGGAACTTTTGTTTTCTTTATTTTATCAGGGTAGGAAACAGGAAGAAGCGCTTCAATCTCCATATTATCAGGTATATCCAGGCAGTCCTTTATCCTTTCATCAAGGTAAGCTCCTACCCAGCAGCTTGCCAGCCCCATATCTACTATTTTCAATAAGAAATTCTCAATAGCTGCCCCTGCCTGCTGCTTTGCATAAGCTTTTCCGCGGTCATTATAAAGGCTCTCAAGATGTTTTGAATCAGAGCATATTACTACTATATAGCTGGCTTCTGATAACCATAACTGCTGCGACTGAGTAGCTATTTCGTTCTTTATTTTTTGATCGCTGACAATGACAAACTGTAAATGATTGATATTTCCTGCAAACGGGGCTTTTATTGCTGCATCAATGGCTTCAAGAACCTGAGACCATCTTACTTTTTTCGAGGAGAAATCCCTTATAGACCTTCTTTTTTCTATTGCAGCATCTATATTCATAATTTTAATAAGAGAAATTGGTATAAAAATGTTGTCAGTTTCTTAGTCGCTCTAATAATCTGCTTAAATGCAGACCTTCTTTAGTCCTTAAAACCTCTTTATCAAAATCAAGCTTTACTTTTTTTCTTGAGATTATTGCTTCAATTATGAAATTATCGCGGTTGAAAATATATTTTTTTGCAATAAACGCGTCTCCGTTGAATACCTCGGAAAAGCCGGTATTTAGATAATCATCAAATGTATATTCCTCATCAATTAATGGAAGCCGGATTTCCTGTTTTAACTTCTCTTTGGCTTTAGTTAATTTTTCAAGCTTCTTTTCATCGGGATGGCATAATATAACCCACTCGCGGCCGTACGAAGTCAAAAAAGTGAATTTTTCAATAGACTCATCAAAATCTCCAGGTCCGTAAGAAACAGGCCCTTTGTATACAAGTTTGAGAACATCATTAGTGAAAAGCTTCTCTTTTGGAAGATCTTCTGTAAGTGTGAAGGTATCGCCCTGCTTCAGTTTTTGCATGCAAGTTATTGTTTTTAGGATTTATAATCTTTTAGAACCTGATCTCTCCGCCGCCTAAAATAATATCTTTTTGATAAATTACTGCAGACTGGCCCTCTGCTAGTCCTTCTATAGGTTTGATGGTGCAGAGATATTTGTTATTTTTAACTTCTATTTTACCAGGAATCAATTTTCCTAGATGCCTTATCCTAACTTTGCAATTCAATGGTAATTTAGGCTTATTTATCCAATTCATTTTTGTTATGGTGAACTGGGATCTTCTCAATGCTTTATGGTTTTCAGGAGCTATAATAAGAGTGTTTGACTTTTTCACCTTGCCAGCAATGTACAACTTGCTTTTCACTTTATTCCTGTAAACATTATCTATCTGTATTGAATCTCTCACTCTTTCTCCTATCGTGTAGTACATCATCCCGTTATGTTTTCCGATTATATTGCCTTCAGGATCTTTCACTTTTCCAGGTCTTTGTTTAATCTTTTGTTTTAGAAAATCCTTCATATCTATTTTTCCGACAAAGCATATTCCACTTGTCCCTTTTTTATCTGCGTTATGGAATTTGTGTTTTTTTGCTATTTTTCTGACTTCTTCTTTAGTATAATCTCCGATAGGAAATAATGTATGCTCCAAATCGTTCTGAGTCAGATCATAAAGGAAATATGACTGGTCTTTATTCTTGTCTTTGGGAATTTTTAACTTGTATCCCTCTTTAGCCTTTACTTTCTTAATGTAGTGTCCTGTTGCAATATAATCAGCTTTTATTTTTTTAGCTTCTTTCCATAAAAGAGGGAATTTTATTATCTTATTACATAATGAGTCAGGATTAGGTGTTAAGCCTTTTTTGTAATCCCTAAACATGGGGTCTATTACATATTTTTTGTATTCTTTCTCAAAATCAAGAGTTATCAACGGGATCTCTAGTTGAGCGGCTATCTTTTGCGCATCTTTTTTATCTTCTAAATAGCTGCATTCCCCTGTCAATTTGTTCTTTGTTTCAGAGAAGTTCTTCATGAATGCGCCGATAACCTTGTAGCCCTGTTTTTTTAACATTAGCGCTGCTACAGCTGAATCTACTCCGCCTGATAGGCCTAACAGTACTGTTTTTTGCTTTTCCATATTTTAAGAGAGAAAAATCGATTTATAAATAATGACGTCCCGGAGAGGACTCGAACCTCTGACATCACGGTTAACAGCCGTGCGCTCTACCTACTGAGCTACCGGGACTTATCTGAGAAAAACTGATGAGGTTATTTAAAACTTATTGTCGTTAATCCTGACCAGGGATTTGCAAGGAAAATTATTGACCGTCGACAATTTCTAGCCTGCTATACACCTTCTAGCTCTTTTCTTTCTTTTTTGCGCAAAATTTAAATACGAATTTACTCTGTTAATACAAAGAGGTATTTATTCAATGGCAGCTAAAAAGAAAGCAGCTAAGAAAACAGCTAAGAAGACAGCAACCAAAAAGAAAGCAACTAAGAAGAGAAGATAACTTTTCTATAGCTTTTATTTTTTATTTATAATTTGTCTTGCCTTTTTTCTGTATTTATTCTTTCCAGATACTTATATACGTTTGATTGTTTTGCTCCTTTGATTACATTGGTTATAGCAGTTATTGCATACTGAATGTTCTCTGCAGGGCCTATCACACTGACAGTATTATCGTTTATTTTTATCTCACATCCTGAGATCTGCTCTATTGTCCTCTTCGTCCTTCCTCTAGTCCCTATTAGTCGTCCCCTGACAACTTCCATATCTTTTCTTCTTGTGAAGTCCTTGATATTTATTTTTTCAAAAACAAAGTCTTCGCTTGTGATCAATATAGCTGTCCTGGCGGAAAAACCTTCATTTATAGCTTCAAGAACTGTCATAGCTTCATACTCATCCAACGGAGACCCTTCTACTATTACTTTTTTTCCTGTTATCTGGATCTCGACATTAAGTTTTCTTTCGAGGAATTTCTTCTCCCTTCTTATCTCAGCTATCCTATTAGTATAGATAGTTTCCATAAATAAACGAAAAAAACAACCTTTTTAAACTGTCTTTTTATTTAATTTTATGGATAAAAGAGAAACATATCAGCCCTTTGACATCAGTGAAAGGTATATTAAATTATTGACTGAGCGGGATGAACAGAGAGCTGAATTAGATAGAAGGGAGAAGGATTTAGCTGATTCACAAAGAAATACGCCTGATTATAAAAAACCTGATTAGAACTCGTCATTAAGTGAGTCTAAAATTCCCTTTTTCCTTAATTGGTGGACAGCATTCGGAGGATATTTATAAATGACGTCCCCCTTTGAGTCATCGTGCTCCCATGGAACTATCATGACTATATCCTTTGGCCTGAGCCATAATTTTCTTTTGTATCTTCCAGGAACCCTGCAATTTCTTGTCTTGCCGTCAGTAGTCTTCACATCCATCCTGTTGCCTCCGAGCCTCTGGACTATAACACCTATCAATTCATTATTTCTTGGAACCCTGAATCTAGTGCTTACCTGGTTTTCCTCTTGCCCGGCCTCTTCCCCGTTTTCAGAGACTTCCTCGAAATCTCCATAATCTTCTTCAGCCATATTTGGAGAGGGAAAGGTTAGTTTTTAAACATTAAGATTTCTTTAATAAAATGATAAATGAATTCGGTGAAGAGATTAGTAGTGAAGAAGTGGAAGAAATAGCCAGAAAGATAAAGGAATTAGGGGATGAGGAGATTGATCATTTATGGTTCTTATGCGGCATAATCTATAATGATCGCGGGGATAATAAAGCCCTAAGCGAATGGAGAATAAATGAGCTGCAAAAAGGAAAAGGCTCAGCAAGGCAATTAGTGAATTCATTATTATATGACGTGCCGTTTGGGGAATTTATAAAATACTTATCTAGTCTAGAGAAGGACTAAAGCGAAAGGAATTCCTTGTATTTCTCCTATACCTTCCTCAGTTATTATTCCTGCTTCTTTAGCTGCTTTGATAGACTCTTTTCCTACAATATTGAAAGTTGCGTCCTCTCTTGCCTGGAATCTCATTATCTCTACAGCCCTTTCATAACTGACTTCTTCACCATTATAGAAGCTCTCCCTGACATCGAGAATCTTTTCACCTTCCTCAAAGGTCTTCCCGAGAAGGTTAGAATCGCATATCGCAACCACTGTCCTGTACGATTTATGCAATTTTACCAGCATTTTAAATAATTAAATTAAAATATTATAAGTTTAGTTCTGCAATCCGCCCATTCTGCAGACTGTAGTTCCGCAATTTGGACACTTGCCCTTCGCTATTTTTGTGCCTTTCTTAGTTGTTTCTTCCTTAGCGTCTTTGATATCGACTTTTGCTTTACATTTGACACAGTAACCTTGTGTTGCCATAATTTTGTCCTCCCTTTATGTTTTTGAGTTAGTTTTGGGCAGTTATAAATGTTTTTATTAATCATTCTATGAGGAAAAGGTTTAAATTGCATTGTTTTAGTGAAATTTTATGAATGAAGACAGAAAATTGTTTGAAGCATTGGTAGATAAAATAGATCAGACTAGCCCTTCTGAATTAACTCCCGATCATAGGGATTTTAGATTAGTGAAAAACTATTCTCTTACTATCTTACATGGTAATGAAGAGTTTAATGTGAAATTCGGGAGAAGCGTGTTAGAAAGAGGTGAATCCCCGCTTCATATGGGCGTCTATGACTCTTCTGGTGAGATTCTAACTGTCTTCTCGGATTCTACACAGGTTGATTTGGAACGCTTGTTCTCTAGAACTCATGAAAGATACCTTTCTTGGCGAGGGGAAGCCTTAGTCAGGTTTAGAGAAGCTTTAGATGTTCAATATTAAATCCTGCTCTTTATAGGGTATTTAGCCCCGCAGGCCAGGCAGTGCTTGAACTTTATACCCTTTTCTGAGATTATTTCAGTATCAGGTTTCTTGCATTCATGGCAAAGAACAAACTCTTTCACATAAAGCTCTATTTTCTCGTTTATCTTATTAGAGTTTAGTTTAGCATTCAGTATTAATCTATTATTCTCTATTTTTCCAGGAGTCGCTAATTCTTTCTGCAGGAATTTAGCTAATTGCTCTACAGGCCTTCTGATATATGAGGCTATTTCGAGTATATTAGTGACAATAGTATTCTTCCCATTGACCATTCCCTTAACTTTAGGGATCTCAAACCTTTTTGACGAAGCTGCCGCTACCTTAACTTCCTTATACGCTTCTGTCAAAAGTTGCTCATATTCCATAATGATTATGTAGAAAGTTAGTTTTTAAAGCTAATGACTGCTTTCACATTCTTCTTCTTTTTTATCAATGTGTTTATAGAATGAGTCATAATTAAATTGAAGTCTTGAATACATTTATAAATATTATTTGGTTAAATCAGGAATGATTAACCTAAAGAATATTATCTTCGGGATCGCCATATTTATCTTGACCTTATTTGTAGGAATATATGGAATATCTACCTTGTACGGGGAGTCTCCTAGGTATGATGATTTTTGCCCTAATAATTTAATCAATCAATCTATGTGTGAAGCTGAAGGCGGAAATTGGATAGAGAATACACAGGTAGTAAATGATGGAAACAGCATCAGGGAAGTTCCATTGAAGGGAGGATACTGCGAATATGATTATACTCCATGTTATGATGAACTGGAGAATGCTCAGGAAAAATACTACAAGAAAGTCTTCCTTACAGCATTACCTATTGGAATAGTTATAATCTTAGTAGGAGCACTAGTATTAGGATTAGAGTCAGTAAGTGCTGGGCTTATGCTTGGCGGAGTCGGAATGGTAATATATGGAACAGGAGCTTACTGGAGATTCACAGATGACTGGCTGAAATTCATATTATCCTTCGTCGGATTAATAATACTTATATTAGCAGCATACTGGTTCAATAAGAAAGATAAAGGATTCTGGAAGAGATTCTTTGTCGAGAAGAAATCAAAGAAATCAAAGAAGTAATTCTTTATACAACTCAGATTTAAAATAAGATTTATGTATTTCTTTTAATGGCAGGATTAATAGATATGTTTAGCATGAACCTGGAAGAGATGTATGCAATTGAGAAAGGCCTGGTTGAAACCCTGGCAGAACTTTCTGAAAGCAGCACTGATGAGGATGTGAAAGAATCATTCGATAAACATCTTGAAGAGACAGAAGAACACGTCAATAAGATTGAGGAAATCTTTGGGCTACTAAATATCTCTCCTTCACATAGAGTTTCCCAGCCCTTATCAGGGCTACAAAAGGAACGTGAAAATGTTGTCAAGCAAGGACTTAATACAGAAGCCTTAGATATGGCTAACTTAAATGCCGCAATAAAATCAGAAAGGCTTGAGATGAGTAACTATGAGAATCTTATTCTTTTGGCTAAGGAGCTGGATTTAGAAAACAAGGAAGATATTATCGCCTTATTAAAAGAGAATCTAAAAGACGAGGAAAACGCTCTGTCTAAGGCACAGGCAGCACTAAAATCCCACGTCCCTTTGATGAAAAGGATGATGTATTAACCTAAATACCTGACCTTTCCAGGCCTTGGCTCATAGATTATTCCTTCTTCGAGTAATTTCTTTATTTCCTGGTTTATTGAGTCAGGAGAAGATTTTAGGTCCATTATCATCTTGTCTATGTCTGCTCCGCCGTTCTCGTCTTCTTTCTTTATTATCTCTAATAATTTTTCTTTCAGCTCCAATTGCTCGCTCTTATCTAAAGCTTTAGGTCTTGACAAATCAGATTCTAATTTTCTTATCAATAAGAATGAAGTGTCTTTTTTCTTTATTATCTCAGGAATTACATATAATTCATTATTCCAGGTCCTTAATACTCCAATAACCTGGACAGTATCTCCCTGCTCAAGGCCGTTGAACTTTTCTATCTCTTCACCAAAGTTCTTCAGCTTTATCTGTCCTGAAGCGTCATCTAGAGTAACAGAAGCGAATTTTTTCTCATCGTCCTGGATATATTTATCAATAATATTCGCTATTATATTGACCCTTACAACCTGCTTATCTTTGTGCTCTAAAAACTTGAACCTGTCAGCATCAAGGATTATTTTCCCTTCTAAAATCTCACCAATCCTTAATTTGTAAGCTACGTTCCTCTTGAATTCCTGGTCTGCCATTTTTTAGGTTAGAAATATATCTTTTATAAGGATTACTGTGGTCATTTCCTATTGATTGGAGATACTGCCATCAGCTCACTTCCCCATTGATGAAGCAATACTTTACAACCTATTAAGTTCTGGGGATTTAAGTGAACTCCTTCAGTCTTTGATTCTAAGTCTAGCTGGTTTTTCCCTGAGAATATTGCCGTAGACATGCCTCCCATTTCATCCTTAAAGGAAACCTTTATTCTTTTCTGAGCATAGCCAAATCTTTTAAACGTAGATTCCTCTTCTTCAACACCAATTATTTCTGCTGGCGAATATCTCCTTTCTGCTTTTTTAAATTTCCTAATGTCTGCAGGACTTACTCTGTCGTGATATATTAACCCCGGTTCCGGTGTCCCGGAAATTACTCTCCAACCAGCAATTGCAGTTGCTGCTGTAACGGATGCTCCGCCAAAAAACGCTGCTACATATTCAGGATTCTCGAAAATAAAGGCCATATAATCGTTCATACCTCCCGGAGCTTTTACACATATTTAAGGATTGTTATAATTTTTGTATATGATCCTTCTTAGGCTTGAAGATATCCCCTGATTTAGCTAATTGATCTATTGCCTCATTTATTTCATCTTCTGACATTTTATCTCCCAGTTCATTTATTATTTCTTCAATGGGAATAAGCTTTCCTAATCTTGCTTCTAGCTTAGAAATAGTCTCTTTAACTGTGATGATCTTTCCTCTTTTTGAAGATGGGACTCCGGTAGTTACCCTGTCTATATCAAATGTCTGGCTTTCTTCGTCGTAACCTACTTGCATCAATGAAAACTTAAGAAGCTTTATCGCACGTTTTGCATCATCAACATTGACTTCTTCGCCCAACCTGACTTTGGCGCAAGCTTCTGAAATTCTTATTATTGCCTCTAGCTGTCTTGCAGTAATAGGGATTGGCTTGATATCAGAATCGCTTCTTACAGACTGGTTTCTTAAGCTAATATAAAAATCCTTTATCTCTTCAATTGCAGCGTCGGTAAGCTTTGGTTTTATCCTTTTGGCATATGAAATATATTTTCTTAATAACACAGGGTCAACAACATCTCTTATGACTTCCTGCTTATGCTCTTCAAGAACGTGAGATGCAATTGCTTCATCATTTGATTTATTTGGAATATCTCTTAGGACGAATATCACATCAAACCTGCTTAGTAGTGCAGGAGAAATATTTATCTGCTGCGGGATTGGAGTATGCGGATCGAATCTTCCGAATTTCGGGTTTCCTGCTGCCAGGACTGAAGTCTCAGCCCTAAGTGTGGCTTGTATATTCGCTTTAGAGATTGTTACAGTCTGCTGCTCCATTGCCTCATGCATCGTAGACCTGTCTTGCTCATTCATCTTCTCTATTTCGTCAATACAGACAGTCCCTTTGTTAGAGAGGACCATTGCTCCAGCTTCCAAAGACCAGCCTTTAAGGAATTCATCCTTTACAACAGCTGCAGTCAATCCGGCAGCAGTCGCAGCTTTTCCAGAAACATAACGGCCTTTAGGGGCTATAGTGGAAACGAATTTCAATGTAACAGACTTAGCGACTCCCGGATCACCTACCAATAATACATGGACATCCCCCCTTGTCTTTCCTCCGTCTGACCTAGTTTTTTTAACCCCTGAGAAAAGCTGCAATAATAATGCTTCCTTTATCTCATCAAATCCGTAAACGCTTGGAGAGATACTCTGAGATAATTTTCTGTAAACATTAGGGTCAGAAGCTAGCTCTAATATTTCCTTTTCATCTTCTTCTGAGATTTTTAGATCATCAAATGTCTCCTCTAAAGGTATAGCATTATTAGCTTCTATAGCCAAATCAAATCTTGTCGATATTGATCCGGTCTGTAATGGAATTGGGACTTCTTTTAACACTCCTAATATCCTTACCTTACTTCCAGGAGTAGTCCTCTCTTCCATCCGAGGATCGACTAAGTCTTCTTTGAGGAATACTGTCAATCTTCTTGGCTGTTCTCCCCCGTCTAGTGAATCAGGAGACTCCTCAATAACTAATCTTTGGGCATCGACCATTTCTTTTGAAAGAAGCTTGAATAATCCTTTCCTTCCGCACGAACATCTGGAAGGTTCGCGGAATTTTTTGTCTATCTGTAGTACTGAAAGAATCGCTCCACAGCTTGGACATTCAAATCTTGCATTTACTACATGAGGCCTGACTTCAGATGCCTGGCGAACAATCCCTTCAATGGCTATGAAATTGTCCAGATGTTTGGCTCTTATATTCCTTATCTGGATATGGGCAGATTCAGGAAGGTTTGCCAGCCTCGCCCTTGGATTTTTAACTAAACCTGATTCCTCTAGGGCCATTTCTAATAGCGCAAGGGTCTCCTCAGGAGATTCAAGCAATTTTTCAGAAATTTCAGGGGAAAATTCTGCTAAAGCATTAAATTCAAGTGTTACAACGTTCTCTCCCTCTCTTATAGAACGTCCTACTTCTTTTTTGTATGCCTCAAAGAACTTCTTTGCCTCGAACTCGAAATCCTGCTTTTTTAGTTCCATATTGATTTTGATATAGTTAGATTTATATTGTTTATTGTTATAGAGGGAATATGGAGAGGAAGTATGTATACCTTTTGCTGGCCTTGATTGTTGTCGCTTTGATCGGCTGGGCTTTATTTTTTTATTCTTCTATTACCGGAAGAGCCTCATTCCAATGGCAGCCGCCAGTAGATACTTCCCCAGATGATAACATCTTTTTAGAGCCTTTTCCTGATGAACGGCCTGGATTAAGTCCTGGAGGAGAAGACCAATTATGCGAAGATGCTAAAGTGATAAGAAAATTCTTATGCACTCAGATATATGAAGGAAGATATGAAAACAGCTGCGGAATATTTGATTTCACTTGCAGAGGAATAAGGGATCTATGTTTAGAAGCACAGACAATGGTCGAGGAAGAGTGCGGATTCAGCGACTAACATCTCGTGAAGCTTGATAGGTTTCAAATGCTTCAGGTTTATTTAGATATACTTGACGTACATTAGGATCAAGATCATCCATTAATCCTTCTCTTTGTGCTATTTGACATGTTTGAAATAAAACAGTCCTTGTTTCCGGGGCTAATGATCTTACATATACTTCAGGGCTTTCCTCGATTAGCTTGCGAATATCAGCAATTTGTTCTTCGTATTTCATCGGCTTCTATCCCCGTTGAAGCCTTTTAAACTTTATGCAAGAATTATTCTATGGCGAATCTCAATAACGCTCCGAAGCCCTTAGTTATATTATAGAACTGCTGGCCTTCCTCGGTCTCAAACGATATTATCTCAATATGGGAGCCAATATTAATCGCTTTCTTCTCAAATTCAGCTATTTTTTCCTTTTCAAGTCTTTTAGACAATAATAGAGTGTCTATAGCCCCTCTTTCCAGGGCAAGGTTTACTTTTTCCTCTCCGTAAATAGCCTTACTCGAATCTTTTCCTAAAGTGTTGAAAAACTTTTCAACCAGTTTTTTCTCTTTCACTATCTCTTGTTCTGCAATGTCATCATAGGATGCCTCAACTAATAACTTGAGTCCGTGCTCATCAACATATCCAATGTCTTTTACCGCGATTACTTTTTCTTTTAGTTTAGTTACTAATTGTCCTTCTTCAAGGAACTCCTCTTTTGTAGGAATTGGCCCGCCCACTAATATTCCCTTTAGTCTAGGAAGATCGAAGAATTCCTCTTTCATCTCTTCTGCTACTCTTCTGAAAAATTCTTTTGCTAAACCTTCAGTTATCCTATGAAACCTCTGTGATGATTGACCTCCTGCACGGACTTTTCCTGGGACTCCTGAAGATAATTTCCTTAATACTTTGATTTCTTTTCCTTCTAGCAAGCCTATCGTGGCATCTTTCCTGTCTATTACTAGTAAGCCGAATACTTCATCAGTCTGAAGCATATTCCTTAACGGCTCTGTGACAAAAGTCTGGTCGCACCTGTACATTCTAACCTTCAGAGGTTTTGGAGGCTCGATCGCCCAGAACTTTATATCCTGAACACCCTCTTTTTCAGAAACATTCCCCGCGTATAAAGCAAGCCCGTTTGGAGGTGTCTGCTTCATATTCTTAATATTCCTGATTATCATATCTAGTGAATCAGTAACTGCTGATCTTGTCTGTTTAGATTTGATATTTGCTGCAGTGGATTTTTCTGCTTCTAATTGTTTAGTGACCTGGTTGATATTGAAACCTGCCGGTATCATGACTGTGACAAGCTCTGTATGCCTGCCTCTCACAGCCTCGAGCTCTTCTATCTGCTCTTCTAATTCGTTTTTTTGCTTCTCGTCCATATTATTGCTCACCTAAATGGTTATTTTTAAAGAATACGAGGAGGGTTAATAAAGTTTAGGTCAGATTATGACAGGCTATTAAATCTTTTTCAAATGGTTTCAGTTCTTTTGGAATCTTTATTCCCTTTATCTCTGATCTTAGGGATAACCCCTGATCCTTTTTTGTTTTCCAGATCTCGCTATTAAATTGCATTATCTTATCTATGAGCGAAAGGTCTGACTTTCCTTTTTTAGCTTTTGGAAATTTATCCAGTTGAATGTCCAGGTTATTGGCTATTATAGAAGTTATTTGGGGAATTATTGGATATAATAACAATACCAATCTTTCAACCATCAGGTACAAGGCGTGTTTTGCAGAATCACTCTCTTCTTTTGAAAATTTCTTTTCTTCATTATAGGCGCGGTTCTTGATCAATTCAAGATAGTTTGAAGCAAGAATGTCCCACAAGAATTTTCTTAATTTTAGAGAAGGATTATGAAAGTCATAGTTGTCATAATTTACTTGCGAGAATTCTGTCAGCTCCTCAATATAATCAATAAATAATCTATCTGTTTCGACAATCTTGCCTTTGAAAGATTTTGGCTTGTCAAACTGTTTGATAAATTTAGTAACATTCAATAATTTGTTTAGCGTCTTTTGTTCAGCCTTTATTCTTTCCCTTGAGCAGGACAAGTCAGATTTTGCCAGATCTCCTTCGATAGCTGACCATAGCCTTAGTGCCTCAACTCCTTCATTCTTTATAATATCCTGAGGATCTATGACATTGCCTAAAGACTTTGACATCTTTCTTCCTTTATCGTCGAGAATGTGTTGGTGCACCCAGACATTCTCAAATACATTCTTTTTAGTCTCCAGATATCCTCTTAATAATGTGTAATATAGCCATGTCCTTACAATCTCTTTTCCTTGCGGCCTCAATGAAACAGGAAGGACTTTTTTCGAAAGCTCTGAAGGATAATTTATCATATTTAATTCTGAGATTGATGAATCGAACCAAGTGTCAAAAACTCTTTCTTCTCCTTTCCAATTTAATCCCTTGAAATCCTTTACTTGCTTTCCAGTGTATTCCTTGCCGTGGAAAACATCCGCATCTTTTGGAGCAGGCTCTCTCCATGGCTGATAGTATTTTCCTTTTTGGGGAACAGCAATATAATTATCTTCTGAATGCCACAATGGAATCGGGGTCGCATAAAATCTTCTCCTCGATATTGGCCAGTCAATTGCAACTGAATCAATCCATTTTTCCAGTATTGCTTTGGATTCTGCCGGATAGAATTTTATTTTATTCACTATCTTTCTTAGGTCATCTAAGAAATCCAACTGTTTAAGATAAAATTCAGGCATTTCAATAAATTCTATCTCTGCCCCTGACCTCTCAGAAACAGGAGTTCTATGGATTATTTGGTCTTGTTTTAACAGAAGATTTTTTTCTTTAAGCCTGTCTATTATTTTTTCCCTTGCTTCCCTAACCTTTAAACCCTCGAGAAAACCTGCATTCTCATTCATTCTTCCATCCTTATTTATTGCTATTACAGGTGTTAATTTCATTTCCCTGAAGAACTGTATGTCTGAAAGATCCCCTGCTGAACACATCATGACTAAACCAGTGCCCTTGTCTATCTGTGCAAGAGGATGTTCTTGTACCAGAACTTCCTTATTGAATAACGGGGTGATTGCAGTCTTTCCATTCAAGTGCTTATATCTTTCATCCTCTGGATTGAATATGACCATTCCGCAAGTGCAGATCAATTCAGGGCGTGTTGTAGCTATAATTATCTCTTCCCCTGTTTCTTTCACTTTCCACTTTACTTGGTTGAATGTTGAAGGGATTTCTTTATAATCTATTTCGGAATCAGCTATTGTCGTCTGGAGTTTAGGATCCCAATTGTTAATCCTTAAATCCTCATAAACTAATTCTTTCTTGAATAAGTCTATGAAAGTATCTTGTGTCAATCTCCTGTAATCCTCTGAGTCTGTTAAGTAAATCTCCCCTGGATTTTTCCCTTTCTTGAATGAATTGAATGATATTCCTAATCTGGCGAAAGAGTCAATGGATTCCTCCGAAGATTCAGAAAGCAATTTCTCACAGTATTCTATGAATTTTTCCCTTCCAACTTTGAACGGGGAAATATTATATTTTTTTTCAGTAGCCATTTCTATAGGAAGGCCGTTCCTGTCTAAACCAAGAGGGAAAAGAACTTCAAATCCTTTCATCCTCTTATATCGAGCGAAAAAATCCATATAGCAATAGGTTATTGCGTGCCCCATATGTATAGGGGAATTAACATAAGGAGGAGGAGTATCTATCGAATAGATCTTCTTCTTTGTTTTAGGATTGAACTTAAAATCATTTGATTCTTTCCACGAATCAGTTATAGCTTTCTCTATTTCAATATTCCAGTTTTTTATTTCTGAAAGTTTAGGTATCGACATAGAGATTCCACGCAGAAAGGTATTTTAAGCGTTTTGGGGCTTAATAGATTGTTCTTTTTTGGACTTTACCTTCCCTATGATTAGACCTATTATCGATCCAATTACTGAAGCTGTTATTAGAATGTTTAATGACATGAATATATATCCAAGAGTTGTTGGAGGGCAAAGTTCTGAACAAGTTATCAATGATCTCCAAACAGCTTCAGGAAACCCTATCTCAATTAGGGCCCCTAATGGGAATAGAAATGCTATGAAGTAAGCAGTCTCCCACCATAAACCTGCCAACAAGATCATTATTACCATTACAAATCCGAAAGCAAATCCTAGTATTGCTCCTTTTAACCAAGGAGACCAACTTCTCCATCCCATGGTTATAACAAAAATGTAATCTATTTAAATGTTTTAGACTGATTCTAACTATGGACAAAACCGACTATTTTCTGGAAATTTTTAAGAAAGCTGAGAAAAAATATCTTAAAAGCAGTAAAAGACTAGCGGCTGAGGGATGGGACAAGGACTGGAAAGTCCTGATAGTCACAATAATGTCAGCGCAGAGCAGGGATGAGACAACAATTCCTATCGGAGAGAGATTGTTTGAGAAATATCCTACTTTAGAGAAATTATCAAAAGCTAAATTAGTTGATGTGATGAAAATATTCAGGAGCTTGAATTATAATAAGACAAAAGCTAAACACGTGATTGAAGCTGCTAAATTTATCCTGGAAGAGTTTAACGGGGAATTGCCCAAGGATATAGATGAACTTATCAAGATTCCCGGAGTGGGAAGGAAAACTGCTAACCTTGTCTTATGGGAATGCCATAAGAAGCATGGAATATGCGTCGATACGCATGTGCATAGGTTAGCTAATGTATTTGGTTTTGTTGATACTAAGACTCCTGCGCAGACAGAAAAAGAGCTTATGAAAATAGTTCCTAAGAGATTCTGGGGAAGAGTCAATAGGATATTAGTATTATGGGGAAAAGATGTCCCTGGCAGAGATAAAGAAAGATTTATGAAGAAACTTGAAGAGTAATAGTTATGATATGGCAGGATATAGCTATTACAATAGCAAACATAATCGCTTCTTACGCATTAATCCCCCAGGTGTATTATGGATTTAGATACAAAAAAGGCATGATAACTAAACAGACAGGATTTCTTACAACTTTAAGCCTTTACGTATTTGCATTATCTTATTTTACTCTAGGCCTTTATGTCTCTACCGCATCTTCATTCATCACAGGAAGCTTATGGCTGACTTTGTTTTTGCAGACTTTAAGATTTGGAATAAAGTAATGATTATTCAAGCAGGGTGCTTATCTGTATTTTTACTCCTCGCTGATTTTGCTCTCTAGCTTCTCTGAGTGATTCATTAAATTCTTGGCTTGTTTCACTTAATCTTTTTAATTCATCACCTTCAAGATATAATGGATCAATATACCTAAACTTTTTATAAGAAACATCTCCTGTTTTTCCCCCATGTATTATCAGCTTATTTTCTGAAAGGAACTTCAATCCTTTAGCTATAAACTCATTATTAGAATTTTCTATCACTTCAAGTATCGCATTATCATCCTTTAGAAAATCTGCCTTACTTATAATATTCTTTTCCATTGCGTTTTTTAATACTTCAGAAAATATCTTGTGCCTTATTATTCCATCATCAGATCCCCAATGCTCTCTTTGCAGTTTTAGGAAAAGTTTTGCGAACAATTCTGCTGATTTTCTTGTTTTAAGGACTATCTGATTATTCTTTACTGTTAAATTATCTAAAATTTCCCCTATGGCTTCTGGATGCGCCCAATAATGGCCTTCTCTTAGAGAGTAGTCAATACGATCAGCACAAAGTTCAGGTATGTCTTTGTCAAGTAATGTAAAAGCTTCAAGTTCTGAAATCCTTTTTGCGTCAAATCCATATTTTTGAAGTATCTGAGGTATTTCTGAGTCTTTTATTATCTTCCAATGATTGTTGTCCTGAAAGTCTTCTTTTTTTGGGTCTCCCCAAATTCTATCGGCTATATGAGAAAAAGCAGTATGTGAAACATCGTGTAATAAGCCAGCTATTTGCTCTTCAATAGATGCGCCCAGTTTCCTCAGTAGCAACATTACCCCGATTGAATGTTCATACCTGCTGAAATCAGAGAATTTATTATATTTTTCAGGCACGCCGAGCTGAGTAATGCCCTTTAGTCTTTGAACAGGCTTAGAATTCATTAGTTCTATGAGAACAGGCTCTTTTATCCCGAAAGCGCCGTAAACAGGATCTTTCACCTCAATCATTTAAATCTTGGATAAACAGACTTTTTATTTATTGTTGTAATGAATAACTTTTTATACTAAAACTTTCTAGGATTAGTATGGCTAAAGATCAGCAAATTCAGATGCCCGGCATATTCGGTGGATTGATGAGGTATGATGCAGAATATGCGAGCAAATTCATGATATCCCCTGCAGCAGCTATAGCATTTATTGCAGGAATAATAGCCTTTGTACTGATATTAAAGATTTTCTTTCCTGTCGCTTAACCAAACGGATTAAACCCCTGTTTTAACAGATTTTGGATTGGCAGAAACAATGGTTTTGGCAGATCATACCAGGAGAACCATTCCCATTTCTCGCACAATTCAGGCTCTCTTGCTATCGGCTCTTCTTTAGTATCTGTTATCAGGAAAATAGTGATGTAATGCTTTCCCTCTTCCTTGAAGATATCATTAGTTAAAGTCACTATTTTGGGATTTTTTATTTGAATGCCTGTCTCCTCTAGTACTTCTCTTTTAGCGCATTCTTCTATAGATTCGCCAAATTCTAAATGCCCTCCTGGAGGAGCCCAAGTGTTTGTTCCGTGGGATTTCTTTCTTTTTCCGAGAAGAACTTTATTGTTTTTCTTAATTAAGACTTCTACTCCAACTTTAGGAACATTCATAGAACAAGTTTATTTTATTGTTTTTTATACCTTAGCATCACTTTGCAAAGCAATGTGTATCGAAACCTATAAATAAACTATATTCTGAATGAATTCATGATACCAGGATTAGGCGGGATGAGCCCGAAGAAGATGGAAGCGATGATGAAGCAGCTTGGCATAAAGCAGGAAGAAATAGATGCCAAGAGGGTGATAATTGAGAGAGACGAGGGAAATATTGTAATCGAAAATCCAGGAGTTGTCAAGATTGGAATGCAAGGCCAAGAGAGCTGGCAGATAACTGGCGACGCCAGAGAAGAAGAAGCAGGAATAAGTGAAGATGATGTTAAACTAGTGGCTGAAAAGACTGGAAAAAGCGAGGAAGAAGCTAGAAAGGCGTTAGAAGAGACTAATGATATCGCGGAAGCCATTGTTAAATTGAGTTAATTTTAAAATATTTGAATATAAATGATTAAATATCTCTCTTTCTTTTTTAAAATATGGGCTATAAACAAAAAAAGCAGGAAATAGGGGAATTTTTATATCGTCATCGAAAAATCAATCTCGTTCTGGCAACAATTGTTATAGGTTCAACATTCGGTTATGTTTGCCGGGAGAATTGGAAAGTAGGCAGGAACTTTCAGGATGCGGCAGACCTAAACCGGGATGGAATGTTAGACAATAGTGAAAGAGCTAGAGTGTATGAAGAACTAGGAAGGAATATACCTGTTAGCGATGTTATGGCTGAATATTTAGAAAAAACAAGGGTTTCACCAAAAGATTAAAATTTATCCGGATTTTATAAAATTTACGAAAGATATATATAGTAAAGGGTTTTCTAAATTTATACTTCTAGGAGGTCGATGTTGAAGGAATGGATGACATCATTAAGGAGAAGATAAGCGCAGATCATTTACTATATGTTAGTTTGAAATATACAAAAACGTGTGATGTCATAATCAATCTGTTGTTAAGATGGAAGATAATGATTGACATGTCTATGGAGGTTTTGATAGCCATGGCTAAAAAGGAGAAGAAATGGAAGCCGGTTCCTGACGCTCCAAGGGCAAAACTTATACAACTTAAAAGGATCTATGAAGATATTCCTGAAATATCCAAGGCATTAGAACTATATGAATTCTTCAGGGATATAGAAAAACTTGACAAGACACGCGAGAACGAATTCAGGAAAGGCGTAAACCTAAAAGTCAATTATAAGAACGACGTTGTCAATGTAAATCTTGATAAATTGAAAGAATACTCTGAAATCTTAGAAAGGTTTATAAGCTATCTGAAATAGACTCTTATACTTTAAATTTTGTGACAAAAAACTGAGGTTTTTTGTTGTTAGAGTGATTAAAATACAATGAAGCTTATTACAATCACCTCCGGAAAAGGCGGTGTAGGAAAAACGACTACAGCCATAAATCTTGGGGCTGCTTTGAATAGTTTTGGAAAAGAAGTGATAATAGTAGACGCTAACTTAACTACTCCTAATGTAGGTTTGCATTTAGGTGCCCCGATTGTTCCTGTAAGCCTGAACCATGTCTTGCTGGGAAAAGCAAAAGTTTCTGACGCAATCTATGAACATGATTCTGGAACAAAAATAATCCCCAGCTCTTTATCTGTAAAGGAGCTTAAAAGATTAAACCATAGAAAATTAAAAGATGTTGGAAAAAATTTGAGGAGAATGGCTGATTTCATCATATTTGATTCCGCAGCAGGGCTTGGCGAAGAGGCTTCGGCATCATTTGAGGCAGCAGATGAGTTGATAATTGTAACAAATCCAGAGATAACTGCTGTTACTGACGCACTGAAAGCATTAAAACTTGCTGAAGAGATGGGCAAGAGTGTAAAAGGAGTCATTGTAACCAGGGTTTCTGGAGACAAGAACGAAATGGACATAGGCAACATAAGAGAGATGCTTGACTTGCCGATTTTAGGAGTTGTCCCTGAAGACAGGAATGTCAGGGCTTCATTAAAATCAAAAGATGCCTTAGTGCATAACTTCCCTTATTCAAGAGCAGCATTATCTTACATGAGGATTGCTGCAAAGCTTGCAGGCACTGATTACAAAGAGCCTAGCTGGTTTACAAAGAAGTTTGGTAAAAAGAAGAGACGATAGGAATTTATGACTATTTTAGAGACTTACGCTTATCAGGCCAGGGGAATTTATCATGATGGAATAGCTTTTGAGGGATATGCATTAGTTTGTGAATTTTCCAATCGGGAAGCAATTCACCCAATATTAAAGCTGTCAGGAGTTGCCGAGAAGCATTTCTTATTAAGAAAAAATAATCCTTTAGGAATATTTCCGGATTTTCGAGGAGATTATACTGAATTTGATGATGTCTTCAGAGGGATGAGATGGGTTCTAGAAAGAATAAATTCCTTGGAAATAATTGATATCAAGGCTGATCTGGCTGATTCATTCCACGGCATTGAACAGCCGAGAAGCACTATCAGAAGGACCTGATTTCTGTTAGGCAGAATTTTTAAAAGCATATCTCCTGCTAAATTTTATGAATACTGCTGAGATGCGCCTAACCTTGAATGCTTCACTAAGAAATATAGTAAATGGAGAAAATATTAAAGTCAATATAGATGATGCTGTTGAAGTTTTCAGGGAATCTGCAGAAATGGCTGACAGGACGCTGGTTCATGCAAGAAGAGGGAGAGCCAACTCTTCGCTTTTATCTGAACAATTAAGGTATGACGACTTAAGCACAACCGGAAAATACAGGATAGATAGATTGAGGAAAGATCCATTCAAAATAATAAAATGCATTGACCCTCCACTTTCTATAGATTTTTGGTTTGTTAGAAACCCTAATTATACTGATTCTGACGCAATTGTTGAGACATTTGGTTCTGGATCAAATTACACTGATGAAGAAAGCGGTATTCTTGTGAGGGGAATTGCTTTAGATGCGTCAAGACTAAATGGCAAGGTTAGGAATGCTCATGAGAGAATTTTAGGAAAAAGGGCCAGAAGCCTTAAGGGATATGATTTACAACGCGTAGAACTGATTCTTCGAAGGGGATTTTTTAAATCTGAAAGGTGCACTGTTTATCCTACCTGACTTTACTTCCTTCTTCCAGATCCTCTTCAGGAGTCAATATGCATCCTTTTGTCTGGGTTGAATCTATTGCTGCTAAAATCATTCCCTGGCTTTCAACACCGCGGAGGTTTGCAGGTTTTAGATTGACCACGAATATTGCTCTCTTTCCCTCTAATGATTTCTTAGAGCAGTATTTTTTCAGCCCTGCGACGATAGTCCTTGGCTGTCCTTCACCTAAGTCAACTGTCAAGATATATAATTTATCTGCATTTGGATGGTCCTCTACTTTCAATATTTTTCCGACTCTTAGATCAACTTTTTCCCAATCCTCAAAATGTATCATGTCTTCTTCTGTCATATCTTTTTGAAGAGAATTTCAGCTTTTTTAATGTTTGTTTCTTTTAGAGGCCTATCTAATTCATCTAAGGAGATTTCGAAATTGAATGTCTTCGCTATTTTTTCCGAGGTTTCAGGAATAAACGGAGATAATAATATAGAAATATCCTTTATTGCATTTGATAATTCATACAATACTTTTTTGTCTTGTGTTTCCCACGGCTTCTTGTCCTGGATATATTCATTGCATTTGTCTATGAAAGCGAATATTTCATTGAGAGCCTTATCAAATTCTAAATTGTTTAAGTGGGATTCAACTTTATTTTTTATATCTTTTATTTTTAATGTTGATTCTGTTTTTTCTATACTATATTTTTCTGCTAAAGCTGAAACCCTGCTTACTAAATTTCCTAGTTTATTTGCCAGTTCGTTATTGTGCCTTTCTACCAGCATCTCTTCTGAAAAGTCTCCATCGTCGCCGAATGGCGTCTCTCTAAGGAGAAAGTATCTTGCTGAATCAACTCCCGCAATATCTATCAATTCCTGGACTTTCAACGCGTTCCCTGCAGATTTACCCATCTTCTTGGAATTTATCGTCCACCAGCCGTGTGAGAATACTTTTTTTGGTAACTCTAAACCTGCAGATTTGAGCATCGCAGGCCAATAGACAGTATGGAACCAAATAATATCTTTTCCAATTATGTGCACATCAGCAGGCCAGAATTTCTTTAATTTTTCTGAAGATTGTGTAGCAGAATAATAATTCAATAATGCGTCAAACCATACATAAGTGACATGCTTCTTATCGAACGGCAACGGAATGCCCCAGTCAAAAGAAGTTCTTGAAATTGAGAAATCCCTTAATTCCTCTTTTACTCTGTTGATTATTTCTTTTCTTTTTGTTTTAGGGGAGATAAAATCAGGATTTTTTTTGTATAAGTCAAGAAGGAATTTTTGGTACTTGCTTAACCTGAAAAAATAAGATTCTTCCTTTAATTTTTCTAATGGCTTCTCATGTATAGGACACTTCAGGTCAGGAGCATCTTTTTCAGTATAGTAAGCTTCGCAACTGGTGCAATATAATCCCTCGTATTCTCCTTTATAGATATCACCGTTATCGTAAACTTTCTGCAATATCTCTTTTACAATTTTTTCGTGGTCTGGATCAGTTGTCCTGATAAAGCGATCATATTCAATATTCAATGATTCCCATGCTTTCTTGAATTCAGGTATTAAATTATCAATAAATTCTTTTGGCTTTTTGCCTGCTTTTTCTGCTGTTGAAGCTAACTTTTTTCCATGCTCATCAGTGCCTGTCAGGAAAAATACTTCTTTTCCTAATAACTTATTCCATCTAGACAAGACATCTGCCGCTATAGTGGTGTATGCATGCCCTAAATGAGGGACGTCATTAGGATAATATATCGGGGTTGTAAAGTATTTTTCCATTGGAGAGAGAAGAATTAGTGTATATAAAAAACTAGTGTTAAGCCGCCTTTCCCCAATCATACTCAGATAGGTCTTTGTCCCTATCAGGATTCCAGAACATATCTTCTCTGCCAAGAACACTTATCGCCCTGGCCAGAAGGATTGATGATTCTGCAAGGTGGGGCTTTCTCAATTTATCCTTGCCTGAATTTGTGATGTCATAAATTAAAACATTATTTCTTAATTTGCCGTAAAATGAAGCTGCTATCTTTGAAGGAAGAACAAAAGGAGCCATGTTTAATGGAGTTCGGTTACCTTTTTCTTTAGCAAAATATTTGCAGACAGCAAGATAAGCCGCCATATCCTGAGGAGTAAACGTCTTTATATCGCTGCCTTCCCTGTCTGTTTCATAGGTATATCTTATGTTATGCAGTTCATGAGGCGAAGATCTTCCTGTTTCGTGACTTGTATTAAGACTCCAGGCAATAGCTTGTTTGCACATATTGTCAGTAATAGGCACATGATCCAGCTTTATAGAATATCTTCCTACCTTCTGTCTTCTTGAAGGTATCTCCACTATTACTGCACCCCCCTCTATTTCTACTCTCCTTGAAGTTGTATATGGCTTAACCTTTACACCTTCCGGCAGATTTTCCATGTAGCTGAATAGTCTCGTTCCTTCAAGTAGGTTTACGAGCGGAAATACTCTTTTTCTTCTATCATTTCCCTGAACCGGCTTAAATGAGAATCCTATGATATTTACTTCTTCCTCCTTAAGATGAGTAAGCTGCTCAAGATCGCCGCGAATGATCTCTCCGGGCCACCTTGTATCATCTACAGCATCTCTTTGAGTAGTTGGTTGACTGACCTTAAAATATTGACCGTGCTTGTATGCTTTTCTTGACGCTTCTGCTCTTGTTTTCGTCCCGATCTTAAATCTTCCAGGTATCAATTCTACTCTTAGACATATAGCATCTTCAGACGGGTCGAGATCCATAATCCTGTTTACTAGGCCTCTTGATCTATAAACATTAGTCATTCTGAGACCCTTTACTTCAGCTACTGTTCTTTCCTTAAAGAATGGTTTTCTTTTCATACAAAATATTTTTTAGGATGGTATATAAACATTTATTTAATCACTTTCCAAGAAATATTAGGCGCTGGTGGTCTAGTGGTTATGATTCTAGCTTCCCAAGCTGGCGATCCGGGTTCAACTCCCGGCCGGCGCATTTAAGCAATGTAATGGAAATAAAGAAATAATAAAATAAATCCGGCTATTAATTCCAATGCCCCGATAGTCCTTATTGTGTCGCGATTCCTCATTATTTTATGCGTTATCGCTTTTGTCCAGCGAGGGTTGAATGCGACTATAGCTCCTTCAAGAATAAATATCATAGCGAATACCAAAGAGATTATTTCCAGCACCATCTTGTTTAGATCAAGATACTTCAGTTAATAAAGTTTATTAATTAATTTTTATTTTCCTGAGGATGGGCAGGGAAAAAGAGGAGATAGTCATAAATGAATCCAGCTATGTCGTGCATTCAAAACAGCGCGCACTGAAAAAAAGCGTGATGGATGGCATTTCTCACGAGATCTCAAGGAATGCAGGGGATTTGTTCATGACTCCGTTCGCCTTAGCCCTGGGGGCAAATAGTTTCCATATAGGTTTACTAAGCTCATTCTCTTCCTTATTGTCTCCATTCGGGCAAGTCCATGGGAGCAAGCTGATGGAGAAATATCCTAGAAAGAGGATAGCAATCAGGTCAAAAATAGTAAGGTTTCTGCTCTTGATATTAATGATGGTTCTGGGATATGTTGCCTATAGCTATTCACATTCTATACTCCTTGTATACTCACTTATCTTTCTTTTTGCAACGATGATGTTCTTCCAGGGAATAGCTCACCCTGCGTGGTTCTCCTGGATGGGCGACTTAGTGCCAGCAGAGCAGAAAGGCAGATATTTTTCAAACAGGAATAGGATAGCCGGCATTTTTGGCTTATCAGCATTTATTCTGGCAGCATTTTTACTTGAGATATTCAAGGATAAGAACTTAGTGCTGCTTGGATTTGTTTTCCTTTTCGGGATCAGCGCTTTTTTTACAATACTCTCTGGATATTTTCTTAGCAAGGTGTTCAATCCACAATTTAGGGTAAAAAAGGGCTATTATTTTTCTTTTTTTGAATTTATTAAACAACCTGACGCTTTCAGCAAACTCTCATTGCTCCAAATGTTATTCTATTTTTCCATAATGATATCTGCACCTTTCTTCGCCGTTTATATGCTGGAAGACCTCGGATTCAATTATTTAGTTTTCACAGCAGTCACGATGAGCTCAACAGTCTTTTATTTAATATTTGTCCCTTTGGCAGGCAAATTCTCAGATGAATATGGAAATGTAAAGCTTATTTATGTCTCTGCTTTTCTTTTCCCATTAGTCCCTTTATTATGGGTGTTCCTTAAAGATCCTTTAATGTTAATCTTCATTCCAGGGCTGATCTCAGGGATAGCAAATGCCGCTTTCATAATAGGAGTTACTAATTTTACCTATGATGCATTAGCTCCACAGAAACGGGGATTGAGTGTTTCATACAGCTCGTTATTGACTGGAATAGGGATGTTTTTCGGAGGCTTATTAGGAGGCTTATTAACACAATTTATCCCTATAACCTTCATAAAGCCAGTGTTCTTTTCGTTCATACTTTCCTCTGTTTTGATGGCAATATCTTTCTTTTTGATTTTGCCAAGAATAAGTGAAGTCAGGCAGACTAAGCAGATAGATGGATTCAGGCTAGACTTTAATCATCCTTTTAAAATGGTACACTCAGATGTTATCTGGTTCAAGAACTTTATTCATAGCAAGTAGATCTTCCATAACTTTTATAAGGGGAGAGAGATTTTATTAGACATGTTCAAAGGAAGAAAATGCCAGAGATGTGAAGGGAAGATCAAGGATAGTTATGACTTCTGCCCATATTGCGGCCTGGATATGAGGAATCCTGAGAAGGACATGGATGATTTTGGATTGTTGGGCAAAAATAATGACATTAAAGGATATCCTTTGGCAGGAGGAATGGGAAGCTTCGGCATAACTGACAGGATGATAAATTCTATTTTTAAGAGTTTGATGAAAAGCATGGAAAGCCAGATGAAAGATCTAAACCCTTCTGATGTAGAAAATTTTCCAAATGGGATCAAGATAAGATTTGGCCCGGCTGTGCAGAAGAAGAAAGAGCCGAAGAAGGTGAAGAAAACAATAACAGAGGAACAGATCAAGAGAATGTCTAAACTTCCAAGAGCAGAGGCTAAAACTAATGTCAGAAGGCTCAATGATAAAGTCATTTATGAAATCGGGGCGGCAGGAGTGGAGCATGTAGATGATGTATTTGTCTCTAAGTTAGAATCAGGATATGAAGTAAAGGCTATTGGGAAGAAGAAAGTATATGTGAATAGCATCCCTGTAAACCTTCCTTTCAAAGGCTATAGAATTAACGAGAAGGGTCTTGTTGTAGAGTTTGGGCTTGGATAGAAATATTTAATAAACTTGATTTTTTTTAATCTTTATGCATCATTATGACTTGGCTGTGAATGACAATGTTTTTCCAGGATTAAACATTATGGCTTCTGGATCCCATCAGAGAATGGTCAATCAACATCCAGATTTAACTTACGAAAGGTTAGGATCCTTTTCTTCAATAATCTCTCCAACAGGATTACTTTCTGCAATTTTAGATGCCTTAAAGAAATCTACACCTTTACCTGATCTTACTAAATTGATTTTTGATAAAGAAGGAGAAATTGATCCAAGAGATCCAGATAAGAGTTATTTTTTAGGAAATCAGGAAGGTGTTAGGATTTATTCCCCAGAAATTCATTCAATGCGTGATTTCCGGGCTGAAGTATATTTAAGAATGGCCTCGTTTTTTATACCTAAAATATGTGTTGATGCATCTAGGCTATTGCCCCAATCCTTTCTTTAAATAAAACTCATTATTCCTTTTGCTAATAAAAGGAATGCAGGTATCCATAGCAATATAGTGAAAAGAGTGAAGAATATGGATAATATCAAGAATATTGATGATAGTAAGTCTATTGCGCTTAAGGGTTCACCATTTATTATGAAAAGCCCCTTGACTAGCAAAAGCCCTGCAACAAATAGCATTATCTGGAATGGCACAGATATGGAGAATATCAGCATAAGGAAAGTCAATGAGGCGAGGATATCTATCCCCCCAAGTATCTTTAATAACATGATTTATCGTCTATAATATTATTAATAAATCTTTTTATAAAAAATGATCACGCCAGGATTTGAACCTGGGACCTCTGCCTCTCTGACTGAACCCTCTCAAGGGCTTTGATTCGCTCTTGCTGCGAAGCTCCTCACATCTGTTGTGGGCTTTCTCGCTGCGGCGAACAAAGCTATCAGAGCAGCGCTCTAACCAGGCTGAGCTACGCGATCATTGAATCTCCTTAGAAATTTGCTTTTATAAATTTGTGGTTTTTTAATTTATAGATGCTGAACCTACGCTAACTTCCAGATTACCCTCTATTTCAATCCTGGGAGCTTCAGATCTGGATTTTAGAGTATTTTCTTGAAGCGAATTATATTCTTCTTTTGATATTGGAATCTTCATATTAACCGTCTCAGTAGGAGGATCCATTCTCTCATTATACAGTCTTGCATTAAGTTCTACTGACAAATAAAATTTATCTTCCCTGCCTTCCTGCTCGTGCATTAACTTACCTGTTCCTGAAACAGCTATATAACTCATAGTGATTTTGGGATTTATCCATTATTAAAGATTGTGTTACTAAAAAGAATATGTCTAAATATAAAATAAAAAATAGATTAAAAAAATAAAAATAAATTTGCTTAAACTCTTCCTGAGATTGTTCCAGTGGAAGATTGTTCTAATGTACTTCCAGGTCTTGTGTAAGTAATCGCTACATCAGCAGTAACTGTTGATGTTCCCATATTAGCACAGTTTGCGTAAGTAATAACTTTGGAAGCTCCAGCAGATAATGTAGTACCCATATTATTGTCTGCATTAGCACTTGCGTCGTCACATGTCGCTAATGTTGGTGTGCTGAATGTCAATGTTGATTCAGTCACGTTCAAATCTTCTCCACCATTATTTCTGATCTCAAGCTGAACTGAAGTAGCATTTATTGTTGTACCAACAGCATACAATGGCGCCGTAACTACTGCGTTTTCAGTAACCAAACTACTAGGCCTGAAGTATATAGCTAGGATCGCGATAACGATGATTGCTGCTAAAATAGCCCAACCGTAAGTCATCAAGAATTCCATAGCTGCTTGTCCTCTTTTCTTCATTTTTTTACCTCCTTTTAATTCTAATAAATATCCTTTTAAAGAGGAAAAATACTTTATAAATGTTCTTGTCAGACGCTATAAAATTCTCTATGCTGTTCATCAAGCTTGAACCATGAAGGCATTCCATCCACTACCTGCGCAGCAGGATTATCATCAGAAAAATAGATGTGGTCAACAATTGATTTATCTCTTGCCAGTATTCCCTGCTGTGAAAGCTTCTGCAAGTTAACTAGTGACTCTATTCCATTGGCGTCAGGCGAGAGATCTCCTTCCAACCTGTTCAAAAAACTAGGAGCATCGGGATTTGCTATATAGAATGAATTTGTTGCATGGTCTAATAATGAGGAGTTATTGAATTCTGTATAAGGAGCCTTTAGTATTTTTGTTGTTACCAGGCCGTTTGTGTTTACAGTATAGAGAGGGTCTGTGAGATTTTCTATTGGAATACTAGTCTCTATAATTATTTCCCGATTCCAGGAAGCAAGGTTAGACTTGTCTGTTGCATGAAGGTCTGCTAAGAGCGTGACATTTATTTCCCAGGGATCTGATTGGGAGATAAATACCTCTTGATTGTCCAAAGTGACATTTATATTTACCCGGTTTCCCATATCCTGAAGGGATTTAAGAATATCAGAAAAAGTAGCGCCAATCATTATTTCCTTTTCCTGGCCGTTATATGTGCCCTGATAAAAAATCTCCTGGAAAGAAGAATTCACATCATCAACATATAATCCAGTCTGGAGTATTTCAGATTGAAATATGAATATTGCCCTAAAACCTGAAATGTATAATTGCCTCGGCAAGTCCTCTTCAATTGAAAACAGAAAATTGTTCATTGTCTCTATCCTGTCCTGCACAGGCTTTCTGTCCTGGACTATTGAATAAAAAGTATATGATATTAAAAAAAGAGATATCAATAGCAGCACTGATGCAGTGAAAAATATTCCCTTGCTATTCATCTCCATCTCCTGATCTGCACGTCAGTGTAAAATGTGAAGGGTATTCCAGTGACTTCAGTAAGGGAGATATCTATATCTTTCTCTGTGAACTGGACATCAATAAGGCCATTCTGGTCAAGGTCAAGATCCCTGAACAGGTTATAAACAGCTGTCTGGAGCGCATCGTTATTATTGTAAACTGAATCTTCAGGGCCTAAATAAGAGCATTGCTCTGAGCCTGTATAAGTATCAGGTATTGGAAGAGTTATATTGGTTGAATCTTCAAATGGAATACTCCATATGCATCCTTCTGCAGACGCCACTATAGGAGAGAAGGAAGTTGAATTCTTTACTACTGTATATATTATTTTGTTGCTCAATGACCCTTGTGATGAATTTTTAGGAGAAAGCCCGGTAGTCAAATAGACTTGATTATCCTGCTGAACAGAAGCCAAAGGCAATTGTATAGAATAAGGATCCCCAAGTTCAACATAATCCTGGCCGTAATCACTTAGGTTGTATACAGTCTCATTATTTAGTATGACTTTATCAGTCCATCTCGTGCCAGAATAAGATACGGCATTAGCTTCAAGCAAAGTAGTGCTGTTCTGCAAAGAGAACTGTCCTGAATAAGCATCTGTGAAACTTTCTTCAGAAGTGATCACCAAACCATAAGGGACAGGAGTTTCGTCATACTGCAGCTCTATATAAGAATCAGGGAACAATGTTGTCTGCAGCCCTCCTTCAATGTCGACAGTCTGTTCTGTATATGTCCCTTCTATCAATTCATCCGCGATCTGCTGATATAATGATCCAAGCTCAGAAACATCTGCAAAATAATAACTTCCATTTCCGCAGGCAGCTATTGACTGCAGGGTCTCTTCATCAGCAGATGAACCAAAGCCTACTGCATGGACAGTAATATTATAATCCTGGTAAGCTGAACATGCTGCCTGGATAGCATCCTGCTTTGCATTTCCAGTATCTTGCAGAGGGCATCTCACGTTCGCCTCTCCGTCACTCATGACGATAGCAACTTTTAGCTTTGATTCATCTGAGTCTGCAATGAATCCCTGGACAGCCTTATTTATTCCGCAGCAAATGCATGTATTTGATACTGCCTTCCAGCTGTCTACTTCTGCTTTTAAGCTCATGCTGTCATTGGAAAGGTTGTGGTAATCAGCATTAGCAGCATTATTCTTATAAGCAGTCAACCCAACCCTATTTGATGTAGAGTTCAATATTTTGTCGATCAATAATTTATTAGCATCTCTTGCCTCTTGTATTGCCGGCTGGCATTCCCCTCCGCAGGATGTGCAGACAGGCTCGCTATTAGAGCATCCTCCTCCGCTCAAGCAGCACCAGAAACTTCCGCCTGTGCAGGTCCCACACATGCTTCCGGAAAGGTCAGTAACAGAAAACACATCTGCTTCCTTATTAGTCCCATTGACTATATATGAAACATTCTCTACTCCTATCCTTAAAGGAGTAGTCATAAAACTCAGGGTATCATAATCCAGCAAAGTTGAAAGAGTTGAGTCTGGTATAGAGATTGTCTCCTCACCATCGGTGTTCCCAGAAAATACAGTGGTATTGCCTAGTTTCATAAAAACCGAATTATTTGTCTGCAAATGAATAGATATATCTATTGAAGTAAGGTTTCCAGGTATTGTCAATCCATCATAGACATTGACAACTCCATCAAGACCCGGCAAATATTTTTGTGTGGGCCTTTCATAATCTACCTGGCTTTCATAAGATATTTTTATGAAACCTCCGGTGACATGGAGATTGTTTCCCCGCAACTCTATTAAATTCTCCCCTGATTCGAATTCATTCACAGGAATATCATAAGAAATAGGAGTGAAATCATCAATAGATCCTTCATAATCTCCAATAAACACATCATTTATATATAGCTCGAAATCATCACTTACAACAAGCTCAATTTCTGCAGAATCTATCACTCCATTGTATTTGACAAGTGCAGAAATATTTCCATCTCCGATATATCCTCCAAAATAAAAATAGTCTTTCCTAAGCCCTGCAGCCAAGGATGCCCTTGCAGAGAATCCTGTAACACTTTCACCTTCGACAAGCCCGCTGATTATCTGTCTTGCAGTATTTACCTCTTCTGCTGTTTCAAATGGAGTTGTATTCTTTGATGCTATTAGCGACGATCCATACCATATCCCAATATTCTCCTTTGTATCAATATCAGAAATTATCGCATTAGCCATATTCCTTGCAAGAGCCTTATCCGTGACATAAAATTCCCCTATTTGCTCAAGCGCTGAAATTTCAGGATTGGTTATTGTTCCATTAGCAATAAGGGACTTAATATATGGATTGTCTATTTCACCTACCTGAATATTAGACAATACTTCAAGCAAGTCTGAATGGATTTCTGAATCTTTTTTTGAGTAGTCTATCAAGGGTATAGCTACCAGGACAACTAAAAGAATGATCATCAGGCCTATTATGGCATCTGTGCTGAAAAATACCCCTCTTTTCTTCATATTATCTCCAAACATATACGCTTAAGGTTACCGGCTTATTCTCATATATAGTGAGCCTATCCACCCTTATCAAACTTTCAGGATCACTAGGAAGCTCCCCAATTAGATTGCCTGATAAGTTCACATAATAATCATTGTTTATATTAAATAAGTTGCGAGTATGATCATAATCCAATTCCTGGAAATTTGACAGTTTTGTTTCATTGATCTTTCCAGAGGTTGATATTCCAATAGTCACTACATTGCTTTCGTCCCAGTCTGCCGGATATCCCTCTGACATCAAGTTTTCTGCAATAATGGAAGCTTCATACTCCAATGAGCTAAGGTCTTCCTTGCCCTCCAGAGGATAGTTTATTGAGTAAATGAAAAAAACAAACACTGTTGCAAAGAATATCATTGTAGCAATCAAAAGATCAAATCCCCATGCCTGAGCTAATTTACACCTCATAAATTTATGGGGAAAACGAATTATTTAAACTTGCCAGTCAGATCGGCAGGTGGTTTGCTGGCTTAGAGTATAGGTTTATTCCGTTATTAGCTATATGGAAGCGGAAGATCTTCTTTGAATGCTTTGTCCCGCGCATCTTGATAATTTCCAAATACCTATGCCTTTCATTGCCCTCTCTAAGGAGGTATAATAATATTATAGAATCTGACTCGAACTCTAATGTTCGTGAGGCCATTTTTTCATCAGTCAATGGCTGCCCTTCAAGAGTCAGCAGTGATGTGCAATTCCATCTGCTTATCATGTTGAATAGCGACAATGCAGCTTCCCTCTTCTGCAGTTCATCATCGAATAACAGAGCAAATGATGTTATACTATCTATGACCATTCTCTTGATCTTTTTTGTGACTATCAATGTCTCTATGGCGCCCCCCCCTTCCTCAAGCATTGTCTGGACTTTTATAGGGGTATATTCAAGGAAAGTGAACAGGCCTCGCCTTTCAAAGTCTGCTAAATCCCATCCAAACCGCTTCATATTCTGGTAGAACTGGTCCTTTTTTTCTTCAAATGTAACATACAGAGCTTTCTCTCCATTAATCATCCCTCCTATAAGGAAAGCTGTGGCAAATATTGATTTTCCAGCTCCTGAGTCTCCTACAAGAAGGTTTGTCGAATTCTTTTCAAAACCTCCTTCTATTAACTTATCAAATTTTGGAATATTAGTAGGAACTCTTGATATAATAGAAGGAATTACTTTTCTTTTCTTTACAAATATCTTTTTTGGGCGATGTTTAGAACTTTTATTTTTCTTAGCTGCTTTACTCTTTAATTTATGTTTAACCTTATGCTTAGATCTGGACTTGTTATGATTAACTTTACTCTTTAAGTTCTTATGAGCTTTATGATTAATATTACGTTTGGATCCAGAATTGCTTATTTTATTAGTTACATGCTTAATTTTGCGCTTAGACAATTTCTTGAGCTTAGATTTAGCTTTTGGTTTATGCATGGCTGCACTAGATTTTTTCGCCTTCTTTTTCATATTGTTAAGAAATATGTTTTATATAAAAATCTATCTTATCCCAAAAAGTTGGTGAAGTATCCTGATAAGAGCTTTCTTATTCCGAAGAATATCCCCAGGCTCATCAAGATCAATGGAATAGTGAATTTAAAGCCTTCTTTTTCAGATCCCTTATTGACTAACCCTAATACAAATGACCCGAGCACATTTGTCATTAGCAGGAAGAACAACGAGAAGTATATTATAAATGTTGAACTTATCGGGACAGCTTTTAATGTTATAGGGAGGTTTGCTGTTGTCGCAGTGGCAGGTATTGCAGAGAGCAGGCTAGTCATGACATCAACCAATATAGATGCCAATCCGAACAGGGTTGGAGAGCCAATTCCTATAGCGAAGAAAACAAATATGACATACATAAGCACATTGGATGCAGCCCTTTTTTCCACAAATTCCCTTTCCCTCATATTTGTTGCTGTTTCCTCCAGAAGGACAGAAATATTCCCGCCTGAACGGATTCCTGAAACCAAAAGATTCACAGTCTTATTTATTTTCTCAGAATCTATTCTTTTGGCCATTTCTTTCATAGCGAATTCAATCTCTTTTCCTGTAACTATATCCTTGCCCAATTTTAATATCTCGACGTCTAATGGAGCGAATTCTTTTCTTGAGCTGAGCAAAAGCGCCCTATCAATAGTCATTCCTGCCCGAAGATTGCTCGACATCAACTGGAGGAAATCAGGAAATACTTCTTCCATTTTCCTTATGTTCATAGAAACTACTAATCTTTTTTTGATGAAAAGATAAGCCTGAAGCAGCATGAATGAAAATACAAGGGCTAAAACAGAATTTATCCAGCTACTGGTGAATACCATAAACAGTATTGATACAGCCAATGATATCACGAAAGTGATTAAGATCACAGCTAGTTTAGGAGACTTTTTCTTTTTTACAGAATGGAAATCTTCATTGTCTTGCTTAGGCAAACTATTTTCTTCCTTTTTGGTTTCCTGGGGCAATTCTTTTTTAGTTTCCTTTAGGTTCAATTTCGCTTTTAATTCCTTAGTCATTGGAACCACTTTCAGATGGTGTTCACTATTCTCTGACCTTTCTCTTTCCCTTCTTGCTCTTGCTCTTTTCATCTTATAATAGGCTCGGCCTTATTGACCTTAGTATTCCAAGGAACATAATCTGTATGAAAGTTATTGCTATAAATATGACTACATAGAAAAATATTGCAGTAGTCTTGGGAAGGCTGATGACTGAGGATATTATTGTCAGGAAAGTTATTCCTAGTGCAGGCAATATCACAGATACCATCATGTAGAACATTATCATGGGATTTAATTTATTCCCATAATTCTGTATTTGGATAAGCTGCTCTTCGTTCAGTGCCTTTATGCTGGATTTTATTATTGTAGAAAGGTCTGCCCCTGACTTCATTCCGTTCGCTATCTGCCAAAGAGTTCTCCTAAAAAATATTGAAGTGCTTTTCTCTCCAACTTCTTCCAAAACTTGTTCCTCTGGAAGACCTGCATTGATCTGCCTGACTATTTTCCTGAATTCTTCACTAAGCTCGCCATAATCAGAGGAAGAAATATTGGCCATGATGCTGAAGAGAGGTATTCCTGAAGTCAATTGTACTAAAATATCTTCAAGACCTGGAATTAGGTTCCTCTCAATATTCTTCTCCCTTTTAGACGCATAGATCTTAGGATATGCTAACATGCTGAACAGGATAAAACCTGAGAACATTATTGACAAGATAGAGCTATACAACAGAAAATTGCTTATTCTCATAAATGCTAAAGATGTTGTTGAGATTATGAATAATATAGCCAATGAGAATATGAATTTTTTATAGCAGATCGCTAAATATTCCTCTCTCCTAAGCCCTGTTCCTGACTGGTCTAAAAAATTCTGGAGCTGTGAATTATGCTTGTGCTTCACAAACCTGAGGAAGTATCTAGATTTTTTCTTAACTTTATCCAGGTTCGATATTACAAAAGGTATCTTGAATTTCATTATCTCTTCAATAAAGACTGCACGTCATCTTTCTTCATTAAAGATACTAGTTCATCCTTATTTTTATAATAAGTATCCATTACTTTTCCGAAATCCTCAAGGCTCCTTATTTTATGCTTCATCAGCCAGGTCAATATGTTTTTCTTGAACTCCAATTCCTTATTTATCTCTTCATCAGACATTCCAGTGTTCCTGCTGATATCCTCAAAGAACCTTGAATATTCTGCGTGCTTGACAAGCTTGTCTTGTTCAGGGGACCACCTATATAATAGATTAGCCTTAGCATCATTGCCTGCTGCCTCAAATTCAGCGACGTGAAAAACTCTTCTTATTCCTCTTCTCCTGTCCCTAAACATCACAATATTAAGATTTACAGATTTCAATAAATTTGGAGGGACGCTTATAGGAGGGTTTACTAATCTAGAGATGGTCTCTGCAGCAGAGTCTGCGTGGACTGTAGCATAGACTGAGTGTCCAGTATGCATGGCCTCGAACAGAACCATTGCTTCTTCGTGCTTTCTCATCTCCCCCAGAATTATTCTGTCGGGCCTCATCCTTAATGAATTTATTAAAAGGTGCAACATGCTGACTTCTCCCTTGCCTTCAGGGTTTGGTGTCCTTGTGACTAATGGAGTCCAGTAGAGAAATTCAGGAAGCATCAGTTCCCTTGTATCTTCTATGCTGATTATTCTTTGATTCGGAGGCATAAACGGCATGCATGCATTGAGGAAAGAAGTCTTTCCAGAAGCTGTCCCCCCTGATATCAATACATTCATTTCGTACTCTATTGCCAGCCAAACAATAGCTGCAACATCCAGATCGCAAGTCTTGTTGTTAATAAGATCAATAATGGTATAAGGGTCTCGAGCGAATTTTCTGATAGTTATAGTGTTTCCCTTTGAATTTATTGGGTAAAGTACAGAATTTATTCTATCCCCTGAAACCAAATGCGCATCAAGCAATGGATTGAGAACTGTTATCTGCCTTCCAACCCTCCTAGCTATGATGTTGGAATAATTTATTATCTCTTCTTCTGTTTTTATTTTTATATTTGTCTCAATCCACCCGTATTTCTTGAAATAAACTCTTACAGGCTCTTTTGCCGAGGGTATGACTATTTCCTCAAGGTTAGCATCATTTATTAAATACTCAATTTCCCCTAATCCAAGCATATCATTAATTAATTTTCCCACTAACAGGCTTTCAGTGTCATGGTTTATTTTAGGAAGCTTCTTCATTATCAGCCTTTTAGCCTGGTCCATGAATCTCTTTTTTATGCTTGTGAAAGATTCAGGATCCAGCAATTCTTTCATACTGATAGTAGTCTCGGTTATCAGTTCATTCCTTATTTCCCCTAACAAAGTGGAGGTGGCTATGTTTATATTCGGAAGATAAAGATTGTAGATTATCCCTTTTGGACCTTTCTCAATCTCTACTTTAACTTTTGCCCCTTCAGCTTCTAGCTCGTATTTTTCAAGTATTTCCTTAATCAACTGCGTTTTAGGATGACTATGTGAATGGTGAGTATGCTCTATATGTGCCTTCTTATGACTGATTTTATGGGATTTATGTTGAGAATGATGGACTCCTTTCTTATGAACAACTTGATGATTTCTATGAGATTTATGATTATGATGGACTTCTTTTTTATGGGAAGCTTTATGATTATGTACTCCTTCCTTATGAGTAACTTTATGATTTCTATGAGATCTTGTCTTATGCTTTTTCATTTATCTTGACCTCCGCATCACCGAATGTGGGATACTCTATAGATGCAAGATTGCCTGATTCAAGTATCTGGCACCATTCCATCGCAGTCTCCCTATCTATAGAAAATGCTTTTGATACTGTAGATATCCTTAGGTGCTTTTTCTCTTTTAATACATCATACAACACATCAAGATCAGTCTTTGATTTAGTGTATCTCTCTTTCAGGTTCAGGTCAATGACTTCTTTCTTCACATTCATCTTGTTCTTGACAAAAGCGAACACAAGTATGAATATTATTGCCACCCACTCAATGATTATCACCCCTCTTGAAAATGGTGAGAGATTAAAATATTCCTGTTTTGCAGAATCGTCAAATGAAATTGGGCCTATTGCTAGTCCTGAGATGCCTCTTTCTCCAAACGAACTGATCCCTGTGCCGAAAAATAAGAAATGGAAAGCAGTATGCGTCAAAGCTACCAGCAGCAAGATCATCCCTAAGAATTGCAATAAAACTACTCCTCTCCTCTTTATCATATTCCCTGATTATATAGGGCACTCATTTTATAAAGTTTAGCTACTAAAGAAGACTCTTCAAGACACTCATTTTATAAAGTTTAGCTACTAATTACAGTAATGAAAAGGGGACAGATAAGCGCAGAGTATATGATAGTGGTTAGCTTTGTTGCTTTCATAGTAATAGTTATGTTAGGGATAGCTATTCTCTATTCTACTAACATACAGGAAACAATAAAGGGAAACCAGATAGAGAACTTTGCCAATAAGATAATCTCCAGTTCAGAAAATGTTTTTTATTCAGGAGAGCCTTCGAGGATCACAATAACTGCTTACCTCCCTTCAGGCGTGGACAGCATAAATGTTCTTTCCAGTGACTTAGTCTTTAATATAACCACAAAGTCAGGAAATTCAGTAAGGGCATTTGAATCACAAGTCCCCCTGAATGGTACACTTTCCTCTTCAGAAGGGGTGAAGAGGATACAATTGGTAGCTGAATCTGATGGAGTGAGGATTATAGAGGGATGAAGAAGGCACAATCCGCTATTGAGTTCATGATAATGATAGGCGCTGTAGTATTTTTCTTTGCTATTTTCATGCTAGCCATACAGGTAAATATAGGGGATAAAGTAAGGGAAAGGAAGACTTTAGCAGTGAATGATATCGCCATGACATTACAGGATGAGATAAAATTAGCCACAGAATCTATAGACGGATATTCCAGGTCATTCAGCCTGCCCCTTACTGCATTAAACGAGGATTATGATATCGGAATTTATGATGGATATGTTTATGTCAATACAACGAACGGGAAATACGCAGTTTCATTTCCGGTATTTAATGTCACAGGACAGCCACAACCAGGAGACAATATTATCAGGAAAAGTGACGGCAGGGTATATCTGAATAACTAGGATAAGGTTTAAAAACTGATTTTTACAGGAGAATGTATGGCTCAAGGAATGTATCATTTTATCAAGGAAGCATGGAAGAGACCTTCCACTGAATTACTCAGGGAGAGAATGATCGAATGGAGAAGGACTAATGCTTTGACAGTAGTTGAAAAACCTCTTAGGCTAGACAGGGCTAGAAATCTAGGCTACAAGGCTAAAAAGGGATTTATTATTGTAAGAGCAAGAGTGCCAAGAGGTGGAAGAAAGAGAATCAGGGCAGGAGTGAAGGGAAGGAAATCCAGAAAACAGACAATCAGGAAGACTTTAAAGATGAGCTATAAGTGGGTCGCTGAACAGAGGGCCTCTAAAAAATATAAGAATCTCGAGGTATTGAATTCTTACTGGATAGGACAAGACGGAAAGTATTATTTCTATGAAGTAATAATGGTAGATCCTGCGAGGCCAGAGATAAAGACTGATAGAGTCATGAACTGGATCTCTAACGGGAACAACAGCAGAAGAGCTGAAAGAGGATTGACTTCAGCAGCCAAGAAATCAAGAGGATTAGTAAGAGCAGGAAAATCACCTAAGCTGAAAGTAAGGCCTTCTCAAAGAGCCTGGAACAGGCAAGGCAAGTAGATGTATAAATTTGGCTTCTAGATAATTTATAATTTTATAAGTTCAATAGTTTAGTGAAATTAGAAATTAAATTGTCCAATAATCATCAAGGAATAGAGCAAATATTGAATCATTTAGGAGTGGATATGGATAGGGTTCAACAAAAAACGCTCGATGACAGCCGGGCAAGTTTTGAGATGGAGTGCCGGATTGACGGAGTCACTGTAAGATATGTTTCAATAGCTAATTACGCTAGATCTGGAGAAACTTACTATTTTTCAGGAAGCAATGACCATATAATCCTTAGCGGCAAGGATGAACCAGTCAAAAACTTAAAAAGGAAGATATCAAGGATAAACCGATATAATTATTAATTATTCTGAGCCTGCTCCTCCCGCCAGTTCGGATTGAATTCGAATTCCCACGGGCGCTTTCCTTTTCTTAATGCCATAAGTATCGGCAGACCGCGCTCTGAAACTTTCTCTGTTTTTTTCACTAATGAATTAGGAGGGAGAGAATAGGTGGCTGTACAATCAGGATATTTATTACAAGCGACAAAGTTCCTTCTTGTCTTTTTAGAGTATTTTATTGCAAGCATTCCTTTCTTGCAGACAGGGCACTGGATAAGGGTATTGTTTTGTTTCTGGATTTCCCGAAGCTCTTGTGTTCCGTCCAATAATTCCCTGCCTATCTTGTCTTCGTGTGACTTGAAATCCTTTGAGATGTCGGTGATGACTTTTTCAACATTCGATATTATCGCTTTCTCTTTTTGATGGAAATCCTCTTTAGAGTTAAGTATCTCTTCCATTTTTTCTTCCAGATTTCTCGTTAAGTTTTCATCAATAATTATCGGAGAATATTTTTCAAGAGCTTCAATCAGTTTTTTTCCTAATGGAGTTGCCTGGATAGATTTTCCGTCCAAATACCCCCTGTCAAACAAAGTGTCTACTATTGATGAGCGCGTAGCCTTGGTGCCAAGATTTCTTCTCTCAAGTATTGAGACTAATGAAGCTGCAGTGTACCTTTTCGGAGGCTGAGTTGACTTCTCCGGGAATTCCATCTTGTCTATCTTAATCCTGCTATTTATATCAGGAAGATTCCTTTCCTCAAATCTTGTAGGGTATATCTCTGACCAGCCTTTTTCCAGAACAACTAAACCTGAAGCTGTGAAAGTCTTTCCATTATCAGCAGTCAGAGTGATTTTTTTATTAGCAGTCCTTGCATCCATAGAAAAACAAGATATGAATCTCTTTACAATTAATTCGTATATCTTTTTTTCATCACCATCAAGTTTCTTGTATTCTCCTGTAGGGTATATAGAAGGATGGGCAGGATCAGATTTTTTTCCTTCAACAGGATTGTTCCTGGTTGCTTTTTTTGCAAGAGGAAATTTAGGCTCAAGTTTTTTGAGTATTTTTTTAGGCTCTATCTCTTTAGGTATTTTCTGGGAAGAAGTTCTTGGGTAAGAAATCAATCCATCAAGGTAAAGGCTTTGGGCAATTTTCAATGCGTTAGATGGAGATATCCTAAAAAATCTATGGGCTTCTCTCTGCAGAGTTGTCAGATCGAACGGAGCAGGGGGCTGGATAGATTCATCTTTTTTTGTGGTTTTAGCTTCAGCTTCTTCGATCCCTTCAAAGTCCTTAAGCTCTTCTTTATTAAAAATATCTTTAGGATGCTTATATTCTATCCCTCCTGAATGCGCTAAAACCTGCCAATAAGGCTCTGGCTTAAAACTATCTATCTCTCTGTCGCGGTCTACGATTATCTTTAATGCAGGGCCTTGTACCCTTCCAATGGAAAGTATCTTGAATGAACCTGTCCTTTTTATTGCAGACATCAATGCCCTTGAAAGATTTATTCCGTAAAGCCAGTCAGTCAAATGGCGAGTTTCTCCAGCGTAAGCCTGGCCCCAATCTAAGGTCGGAAGAGGATTCTCATAAGATTTTATTAATTCAGGTTTTGTCAATGTGGAATACTTCATCCTTTTAGCTGAATCTTTTCCTACAATAAACCTTAGGACATTCCATCCTATGACTTCTCCTTCTATATCATAGTCTGTAGCTATTATCACTTCTTTAGCCCGACGGGATAATTTTTTTAAGACATTAAAGTAATTCCGTGTGAATGCTGCTGATTTTTGATTGTAAGATGGGATCCATTCAGTCTTGAAGATCGGCCAGCCTGCCTGCCCTTTAGAATATGTGAGATTGAATAAATGCCCGACAGCTGAAGCAACAATTATTTTATTGCCGCCTTTCTCAAGCTCATAGAACGGAACCTTATTTTCAGAATATTTTCTTGCTTCTCCCAAAGCTGAAGCAATTTTATTGGCTGCTTGAGGCTTTTCAGTTATTATTAGAATTGAATCTTTCTTTGCTTTTGATATCTTAATATTATTTGATGTTTTTACAGCAGCTTTTTTTCTTGGCTTCTTCGGCTTTTCTTCAAGGTTTATTGCTGGCATTGGTCTTCCAGGAGATTCTACTTTAACCAAATCCTTCTTTGAAGGCCTGGGCTTTACTAATTTCTCAACAGTTATCTTTACATCAGCAGGCTGATATGAGTCTATTGCCATTTTTCTTCGAGAATTAAAGGCAATATAAATATTTAGTTCTATCTGCCCTGATAATGTTTATAAACAGGTGAAAATAGCTTATCGTATGCATAAAAGAGGGATAGCTATAGTATTAATTATTGCGATAGCTTTTGTTGCTGCTTCTGCTGCAGGATTCATAGGGTACCAGATATTCACTTATTCTGATGAGGAGATAGTTAACTTATGCATTGATGCTGTTAGTAAAGACTATATCATTGAAGATAGATATAGCTGCAACACTCCTGATCATACTGCTTTTTCATTAGGCTTAGGCAATAATGTCAATGGGGCAAAAGTGATCCTGAAAAACAGTGATGGCTCTAAAGAAGAATTTGAAATAATGGAAGGGGTTAGTTATGATAATATCAGGACTCTAACATCCAATTTCGGGGATACTATACACCTGAATGAGAATGGCCAACAAGTGATTATTGCAGAAGGAAAATATGAATCTGTCGAGGTTTATCCTACTGTGGTTAACCAAGCATGTGAATTAGCAGATACTTATTTCTTTGGAAATTGTGATGAAGAGACTCAAAATGTACTTAGCCTTACTGCTCCGGAGATAACTATTCCTCCAACTGATACTAATTCTACGACTTCATCACGCTCTGGTGGCGGCGGAGGCGGTGGCGGCGGAGGTGGCTCTCCTAGTCCAACTCCAGGAGATTTAGTAAATCCATTTGTTGATATTATTTACCCTAATGGATCAGATGTCTTTGATTCAACTGTGATAAATTTCACTGTGAATTTTAGCGATGAGAACCTTCAGAATAACTTTAACCTGAATGTGAGCCTGATTTCAGGAGAGAATTTGATTTATGATGATTATGAATTTTCAGGAGAGAACGGGCTTGTGAGCGGAAGCTTCAACTTGGCTCCAAGGGCTGGATTAGTTAATCATACATTAATGATAACTGTTCTTGATGAAGCAGGAAATAGCGGAACAGACCAAGTGAACTTCAACACTTTCCTTTTGCCTCCTGCAGCATCCTTCACAGCAGAACCGGAATCAGGCGTTGTTCCCTTAGAAGTTAACTTCTCTTCAAGCTCATTTGATTTTGATGGGGAGTTAATAAGATATGACTGGGACTATGGGAATGATAACCTTTGCGAAGATTGCGGGGAGACAGTGAGCCATATTTTTGATGATGCTGGGATCCATTTTGTCAATTTAACAATAACTGACGATGATGGCTTAAAGGACAGCGCGATAGCAATGATAGATGTTTCTCCTGCTGATCCTGTATGCGGCGATGGAGAGAAAAATGGGAATGAGGAATGTGATGGAGATGATTTTGGAGGATTAGAATGCAATGACTATGAAAATTTCGTGTCTGGAAGTTTGACTTGCACTGGAAGCTGCACAATTATTGATACTAGCCAATGCTCTACTGATCCTGTTGCGTGCATCAGTCCTGTTGATGGATGGAGCCGACAGGAATTCTCTGCCCAAGCAAATACATTCACTATCACATATGATGACACCCCTGCTGAGGACAGTGCTGACGGAAGCATAACCGGCCTATCTTTAGGGGAAGGAGATGACTTTGGTGATTATGCTGTTATTGTCAGATTCCAAAGCGGAAGTATAACTGCCAGAAATGCTGGAAGCTATAGCTCTACTAATTCAATGAGTTATGCTTTAGGAACAACTTACCATGTAAGGCTTGAAGTGAATGTTGCAGCAAAGATTTATGATGTTTATATCACTCCTGAAGGCGGCAGTGAAGTGCAATTAGCAAATGACTTTGGATTCAGGACAGGGCAGGATAATGTTGGCTATTTAGATAATTTTGGAGTTTTCTCGGGTGGAGGAGGAACTTCTGCTGCTGACCATTCAGTATGTAATTTTGTTATGACTCCTGCGCAGCCTGTATGTGGAAATGGAATTGTTGAAACTGATGAAGATTGTGATGATGGCGACCAAAACTCTGGAGATGGATGTTCAGCCTTGTGCACTGTTGAATCAAATTATTCCTGTAGCGGATTCCCATCAAGCACTTGTGTGGAAGTAACCCAGTGCAATGATAATGTAGATAATGATGGAGATGGGTATAAAGATAATTTTGACTTTTCCTGCCAGCATGGAGGAGAGAATGAGGATTCTTTCTTTGCGGAATGCCAGGATGGAATAGATAACTCTGATCCTGAAGATACCCTTATCGATTCAAATGATCATGGATGCTACAGTACACAGGATAATGATGAGACTGATGCTTTAGCAGGAACAATATTAGAGCCTGGTGATGGATGGATAGGGTTGACATCTCAGCCCTCTCCAATAGGTTCTTCAGGGCAGTTTGGCTATGATGCTAAAGCAATAGCAAGATGGGATGTTGTTCCATTCCAGGACTTTAGTGGACAATTTGGGATTGGAGTTATAGCTTTCCATGTGAATGGTATTAACAGAGTTGAATTCTCTGTTGATAATGGCCCGTGGGTAGCAGTTGATGAGATGACTCTTAATCCCAGGACAAATGTAGTTGAATATTGGGCAACACTTGACGCTTCTACATTTGATGGAGATGGGCCTGTTGAAGTTAGGGCTATAGTTTATCCTAATGTTGGCGAGCCTAGAGTGTTAGGAGGAAACCCACTAGATTCAAATTTCAATACTATAAATAAGGGGAATAATGCTTTACTTCTGAATTCAAATGCCCAAGGAACATTACCTGTTGCACAGGTGTGGGTTGACCCTATAAATGGGAATGATGCAAATTCCGGGGCGCAGGCAAGCCCTGTTAAAACTATTAGAGCAGGAGCGTCTAAGCTTAGGACATTCCTAAACAATGGGAATGATGTCGGTGGAGGAATAATAAATTTGATGGCAGGAGACCATGAATGGGCGAGTGGCAGCTCTTCAGGATTTTCTTCCTCAACAAGATGGATGACAGTAAGGCCTGATCCATCATTGAGTGATCCATCTTCAGCTAAAATCACTAATAGAGCATATGACCAGACAATGCCTAAATTGATTAAGGTGGAGGGAGTGACCACCATTCCTGTTTCTGCTATTGGAAGTAGCTCTAGAAGCAATGTATTTAGGGGAAGCGGAGAGACAAGCGGCGCACAAATATGGCTTGATAATATTGTCTTTGACGGAACAGACAGGCGCAATGGAATAGATGCTACTGATCCAGGAACATGGACTGCAAGATATTTGACAAATTCAGTAATAAGAAATACTAATAATGGTGTGGGTGGAGATTTAGTTAGAGATTCATTAATAGATACTATTGCTAGTGATGCATTCACTAATGCTAGATTAGTTGTAAACTCAGAGACTAAGAATATCTATGCAGATGATACAGGTGCGCATCCAGATGTACTTCAAATCCATGGAGATGATGGTCTCGATCAGAACATGATTATGTATGGTGTGGAGGCTACAGAAAGCATTGACGCACAAGGTATATTTACAGGAGGCACAGGATTCAGGCATGACATTGCTATAGTTAATGTAAGCATAGATACTTCCGCAGGATTTGGACAAACCTTCCATGTTGGTGAAGGTGATATCAATCACTTTTATGTCAAGGATTCATGGTTCTCTATTCCTGGAGCCGATAGATGGACTGCTGAACCAATACCTAATGGGGTAATAGAAAATAGTTATTTCATAGAGACAGGCGCGTTCTTTGTGCCTGAAGATGATGATGCTATTTTCCCAGGAACTTTGCCTTGGCAAAGCCCACTTACTGATGTTATTTATAGGATGGAACTAGGCCCATTGTCTGATGATTCTTCTGGAGGATTCTGGGAAACTTTGATAGGTGATGGAAATACTATAACAGGCGACGCTATTAATGAAAATTATACTGCTGGCTCTAAAATAGGGGCAGCAATATTCATATTTTTAGCTTCGGTGATAATAGCATTATTCATAATCAATATAATCTCTTTCATAAGAAAAAGGTCGAGACAAAATCTAATACATAGATTAAGGTGATTATCTTCCGAACCTTTTAGATGGTTTCTTATCAAACATATCTTCTTTTTTAGCTTCCTTTCCAAAGTAAGATGATCTTCTTTGTTGCTCTAAGAATTTCCTCATGCTCTCGCTAATTACAGGTTTATTCGGGTTCCCTACATAAAATGGGAAATATCTCATTAACTCATTTCTGTTCCTTCCAGATATGCTTGCCGCACAATCAAGACATTGCCCGTGTGAATTTATTTTTCTTTTAGGGATTATTTCCCTTCCAGGAACTTTAAATAATTGATATTTTTCATCAGCTTCTTCTTCAGGCAAAAAATCAATTCCATCGATTTGCACACCTGTGTCTAGACCGAGATTAACTATTACTAAATGATCTTTGGGAATTTCCTTGCCATCACCAGCACACAACGTGTAGACGATCTCTTCTATAGCTCCTTCTGTAATATCCATAAAAAACAAATTTTACTTCATTATATAAATCTTTCTATTTATGTGACTATAAAGTGGTTACACTTCTTTAGTTTAAACCCATAGAGAGGAGGTTCCATCGTTTCAAGTAGAAGTGATGAAACGTCCTCTCCTGGGAAAAGAGGTGATATTGTCAACTACGTTGACTATGAGATTAACCGGTGTATAAAGGCCCTACTTCTAAATCAGCCTTTGTTTTCTTGAGCTGGTGCTCTTCTATTCTCTTATAATGCTTTGCTGTTGATTCTGATACTGAAGGCTTGACTTTATTCAAAGCTTCCTCGAAATCTTTTGCTGTCACTTCAGTAGCTTTCATGTCCTTTCTTAATGCTATGAGTGCAGCTTCCCTCGCAAAATTCTCTATGTCAGCTCCGACAAATCCTTCTGTCTTCTTAGCCAAGTCATCTAAATTAACTCCCTTTCCAAGAGGCATATCTTTGGTGTGGATTTCAAGAATCTTTCTTCTGCTTTCCTTTCCAGGAACATCTACTAACAATATTCTGTCAAATCTTCCAGGCCTTAATAATGCCGAGTCGATCATGTCAGGCCTATTGGTCGCTGCTACAACAACAACGTTCTTTAGGTCTTCAATTCCATCCATTTCTGCAAGCAATTGGTTTAATACCCTTTCAGTGACCTTTGATCCTTGATCTGCTCCTCTTTTGCCTGCAAGAGCATCGATCTCATCAAAGAATATTATGCAAGGAGAAACCTGGCGAGCTCTCTCGAATACTTTCCTTATTCCCTCTTCTGATTTTCCTACCCACATAGATAACAATGAAGGGCCTTTGACTTGTATGAAGTTAGCTTCTGATTCCTTAGCTACTGCTTTAGCTAAGAGAGTCTTGCCTGTTCCAGGAGGCCCGTATAGCAAGATTCCTTTAGGAGGCTTTATACCTAATCTTTCGAAACTTTGCTTATGTTTGATAGGCCATTCTATAGCTTCTTGAAGATCTTGTTTAGTCTTGTCTAAACCTCCAACATCTTCCCAGCTGACATTAGGAGTTTCCACAAGAACTTCCCTCATTGCGCTAGGCCTTACAACCTTAAGTGCTTCCTCGAAATCTTCTCTTTCTATTATCATCTTCTCAAGAGCTTCCTGAGGAATTTCCTGCTCTTCATCTAATTTCAAGTCAGGCAATAGTCTCCTAAGGACATTCATAGCAGCTTCCTTAGCTAATGACTCTAAGTCTGCTCCGACAAAACCATGTGTTTTTGAAGCTAAAGCATCTAGTTTTACATTCTTTGTCAATGGCATGTTTCTTGTATGTATCTTAAGGATATTCAATCTTCCGGCCTTATCAGGAACAGATATCTCTAGCTCCCTGTCAAATCTTCCAGGTCTTCTAAGTGCAGGATCTATTGAATTGATCCTGTTAGTTGCCCCAATCACAATCACTTTTCCTCTTGCGTTCAATCCATCCATCATTGTCAATAATTGTGAGACTACTCTTCTTTCCACTTCTCCCTGTACTTCCTCCCTTTTTGGAGCTATTGCATCGATCTCATCAATGAATATAATAGAAGGCGCGTTCTTTTGTGCTTCTTCGAACAAATCACGGATTTTCTTTTCTGATTCACCATAGAACTTGCTCATTATTTCCGGGCCGTTGAGCAACATGAAGTTAGCTTCTGATTCATTAGCTACTGCTTTAGCCAGGAGAGTCTTACCTGTTCCAGGAGGACCATGCAATAACACTCCTTTAGGAGGCTCTATCCCTAACCTGTCGAAAACTTCAGGATGTTTCAATGGAAGCTCTACCATTTCCCTCACTTTCTTTATTTCGTCGGTCAATCCGCCAATATCTTCGTAAGTCACTTCAGGGACTGATTCTTCTACCATACTGACAGCTTTTTGGTTAATAGAAACCTCTGTATCTTCTGTTATTATAACTGGCTGATTTGGCGAGGCTGAAACTACGACAAACCTAATATGCTGGAAGCCTGAGAAACCCATTCCCTGTCCAAATAATTCCTGCAAGTCACCGAAAATATCATCAAAATTATGCATCAAGTCTTTTCTTCTTTGAACTCCTCCTAATGAAATTAAGTCCCCTTTGATCACTGCCCTTCCTAAAAGGCCGTTCTTGAATATTTCTGGATCGCCCTGGACCATAACTCCTTGCTGTGCAGGGGCTATTGTTATTTTCTTTGCTGGTTTTACGTTAGCCTTTTTGATTGTAACTTTCTCTCCAATACTAGCTTTAGCATTCTTTCTTGTAAGACCATCTATTCTTATTATTCCCTCTCCAATATCAGCAGGATAAGACCTGTCTACTATTGCTACAGTTTCCCTTTCTCCACTAATAGAAATAATGTCTCCTCTCTGTAAACCCAATGCCTGCATTACTTCAGTGTCTATTCTAGCAACTCCTTTGTAAGCATCATCTTGCAACGCTTCAAGGACTTTCAATTTTATGAATTTTGGCTTATCTGCCATGTCAGAACCTCCTCCGGGTTCCGATACCTCCAGGAACCATTTTATTTTTATCTTTCTTTTTCATATTCTTTCTCCATTTCATTTCCGAAGTTTAAGCTTAATCTATGCATATCCTCAAAGCATAATCTCACCATGTCATCCATCATCTTTTCCTGATGTTTCATGAAGTTGACTATTTCCTTAGGTATGCTTATGGCGTGGCTGTTTCCTACAACCCGAAGCTTTACGTTATAAGTCTTTCCTTTCAAGTTGTCAAATTTCTGCAAGGCGTTAAGGTCTGCTGGATGTATTATCTGATCCTTGCATGACGGACACTGGACTGCTCTAAGTTCAGCCCCATTCTTATTTATGAAGCCCTGAACCATTGCAGCGTTGCAGTTCTTGCATAATATTGTTGCATCAAATATGTCTGTCATGTTATCCTGCTTTGTATATACTGAGTTGTATATACTGAACTATTTAAATGTTTCGGAGAATTATTCGACTAATTCCTGAAGGCCTGAGTTCCTTTGATGTTTTCTATATGAATGCGTAGCTATCCCCATGGTTACTCCGCTTAGAAGAGTGAGGCCTCCAACAGCGATATCATTTATTGAATATTCCTTTAGAATTCCTGTGTATAGATGTCCTACTCCGAGCAAGCCTGTAGCAACCCCGACCATATAACCCATAGGGCTCATGTTGTATATTATCCTATCTCCATCTCTCATGAGGACTTTTACTTAAGAATCTCTTTTAAACCTTTTCCTACTTTTCTTTCTGAAGATTTAAATAACCTGTTTCATATTTTGAAAAATGAAAGCGCTTGATTATCTAAAGCAATTTTGGGAGTTTTTGAAAAAAGATACATGGCAGTCGTGGTTAGTCTCATTAGGTTTAGCGTTTGTATTCATTAAATTCATTTTCTTTCCCTTGCTGTCTTTTGCATTTGCTACTCCCCTGCCTTTAGTAGTTGTAGAATCTTGTTCAATGTACCATACAACAACAGATCTAGAGAACTGGTGGGACAGCAACTCATTATGGTATTTAAGAAGAGGAATTACCTTGCAGGAATTTAAGGAATTCCCTTTCAAAAGCGGCCTAAACAAAGGAGACATAATATTAGTCAGCGGAAGAGGGGAGCGTGAAGTAGGTGATATAATCATTTTTAATTCAGAGTTCCAATATCCTTTGATACATAGAGTTGTTGACGATAATCCGCTTGAGACAAAAGGGGATAATAATTTTGACCAATTGCCACAGGAGAGAAGAATCAAGGAAGAGGATGTTTTAGGGAAATCTATTCTGAGAATCCCAGGACTTGGCTGGGTAAAATTGATATTCTTTGAAGCTTTCAAAGAGCCTGGCGAAAGGGGCTTCTGCGAGTAGCGATATATGAGCAATATTTTCTCAAGGCTTCAACCAACTCACCTTCATCTGGCTTTCTTGCAAATATGTTTGCTCCTGATTTGATCGCTTCATCTGATATGCTGCTATCGCTGCTAAAAATCACTATGTATGCCTCTTTATCAAATCTTCTTATCTTATCTATTGCTAGCGTGCCCAGCAGTCCAGGCATATCATAATCAGCGATGATCAGATCCTGTTTTTCTCTTCTGGCAAGATCCACTAAGCTTTTTCCGTCTGTGGTTGTTCTGATATGCGAATTAGGAAATTCTCTTTCTACAACCTGTTCAAGATATTTTAGCACAGGAGGAACATCATCTGCTATCAATATTCTCATTGCATCGTCCATTAAATTACACTTTCCTTTCGGTTTTTAAATCTTTAGACATTCTAAAGTGGTAAAATTATTCTATTCTTATAATCTGCCTTTTTATAGGAATTACTAAAAGCTTATAAAGTTACACTGTCTTTGAGTGTGCCAATGGAATTTTGCCCTAAATGCGGAAGTATAATTCTGGTAAATGATAAGAATGCTGCGTGCGCTAAATGTAATTATAAGCCAAAGGGGAAAATAAAGATACAAGCATCGGAAAAAATAGAGAGAGCTGAAAAGATCTCTGTGATTGACGAGAGCAAGATGAACACTTTTCCGGTTGTGCAGATAAAATGCCCAAAGTGCGGCAATAAAGAGGCTTATTTCTGGACATTACAGACCAGATCTAGCGATGAATCTGAGACTAAATTCTATAAATGCACAAAATGCGAGCATACCTGGAGAGTCTATAGGTAAGTCAACATTTTTAAAGCGTTTTTTTCTTCAATGTTAATCTAACTGGTCCCGTAGCTCAGCCCGGTTAGAGCACCAGGCTTTTAACCTGGGTGTCGGGGGTTCAAATCCCCTCGGGGCCATTTTGCCAACCGCAGCGAGCAGGTCCGCAACGTCAGTGAGGAACCGCGCAGCAAGAGTTGGTCAAAATTCAGAATTAAAGATTACTCATTGCATCCCAACGGCTCATAATTATCCAGAGTTCCGCATGGTGCTTTTATTCCTAAACAAGTATAAACCGGAGGATCAGAATCTGATGAAGCCAATATTCCGAAGCAAGGGCATTTTTCATAAGTCCTCTTGCAAGTCTTTTCCGCATCGATGTATTCATAGTTATAATAGAAATGTACCTTGAAGACAAAAGCAAACAAAAATATGAATAATGCAATAAGTACAAGAATCGCTATCAGCCACTTTTTCATATTATATAGGAGAGTCTAGGATTTAAATTATTTACTCCCAAATCTGTATATTTTCTGGATTTGTAGGCGCATTGTTTTTTGCAGATAAAAATGTAATAATTTCATCACGGTCCATTTCAGGAATTAATTTAACCTCTGAATGCCAATTTCCATTCTCATCTAATGTTGATTTCTGCATGTATCCTGGAACTAGCCAAACATTATATTCTTCGGAAGTTTCTTTATGCCTGCTCATAAAATGCTGCTCTACAACTAATAATCTTTGCCCAGCAAATTCGTACGCCCTTTCAGATACATTAGTGCGCGTTGTTGGCTCTGATGATTGATTATAGTAAGTACTAGATGCTCCAACGTTATGGGAATATGGACGTGTTTCAGAGACCACAATTGTGTCAAACTGCCTCGGACCATTTTCTTTTGGCTGGTAATTTTGCACATGGTTAGGCATAGCACAAATATTTTCAATAGAACTAGCAGAATTATGCAAAGCTATTGCCCCAGATACTATTCCTGCTAGAACACCAAATTTAGACACTCTCTTTTCCATCGCACAATAAATAATCAATGAATATATAAAATTATGCTAGTCGATTTCTAACTCCAAACTGTTAAATATCTCTTTGTTTTAATAATCTAAATGAGATCTAATCCTACTCTCAGGCAAGATGTTTTAAAATACAGGGATTATATTATTATTGTTGAAGGCAAGAAGGACGTCATTTCAATGAACGCATTAGGTTTTGAAAGGGTGTATCCAATACATATAACTGGAAAGAGCTTTAGGGAAAGAATTGAAGAAATAATACTCGATGTTGGAAAGAAGGATAGGGTTTGTATCCTTACAGATTTTGACAAGAAAGGAAAGCAGCTTTATTTTCTACTTAAGAGAGACTTGTCGGAATTAGGTGTCAGACTTGACTCAAGACTCCGCGCTGTGCTGCTAAGGACAAGGCTTTCACATATTGAAGGGTTATATGACTTCCTGAAGAATATCGAGCAATTTTAATTATTTATTTCCAAAAATACTTTCCTGGCATTCTTGAAGACCTTGTTGATTTCTTTCCTGTAAATGACTATCTCTAGTACTGATAATCCGAAATAAACAAGTATCAAAGTAGGCCTTGAGGACACCCATATGAACTGTATGATCCAGAGGGCAAGCAGGCTTGTTGCTTCTACTAATGTAAATCTCATTTTCAAAAGGAAGATCGATGCGTATAATGATGTCGCTATTGTCAATAAGAACTCAGTTGCTAATGTGAACGACGTCCCTGCAATAGGAGTGCTTAATGGAATTGAAGATACTGCGCCTGAGCTTATTGAGAAAACTATAGGAAGCATTGCAAGAAGAAGGGTCCACTGGGAAAGTATGCTTGATATTAAATTCATTATTGCCATCGGCGCTTTTTTTATTGTGCTTGCCCAATAAAAAGCAGAGGTCTTCTCAGGGAATTCAGACAAAAATGGCGCTACCCACTGAAGGAAGAGGAATTGAGACAATCCGAGAGTTGTTGCAATTATCAATGAATGGTTATAGAAAGGCTCTGCCACAAAAAACAGTATGGCCCCTCCGAAAAGAAACATTATTACTATAGTTATTATTGCATGAGGCCTAGGCATGCTGGATATTTTTTTAGGTATTCCGCTTATAAGATTCTCATCCTGGACATGAGGAAGCTTGGATGTTATGAAGAGATAAGTTGCATATAGCAATATCATAAAGACTGCGTCGAACAGACTCAATGATCCCCTGAGAAGTATCAGGAATGAATACACTGTTGCAATCATGAGGAATATGACCTCTATGCTGTGTTCCTTTTCAAGATTTATTTCCTTTATCAATTTCTTATTCTTCTTTAAGGAGAACGCCATCATCGTGAAGAACACCAGCGGCCAGCCAATTCCTATTAATATCCTATTAGCCCCTGTAAAATTAGAAAGCATATTTGGTATGTCCCTTGCCCAGGCTATGGTTGCTTCTATCATAAACTCAGGGAATATCTGGATCAATGCAACAAAGGCCAATGCTAAGCCTTGAGAGATCATCACTTCTGAAGATTCTGCAGCCCATGCTATTATCAGTGATCCTGCTATGATCAAAGCTGCAAAAATTGCTAATAGGAGGAATGATTTAGAAACTAAAGAAAATCCCAGGATAATTGTAAGGATAAACAGGAAGTAATATATAATATGTTTCATCTCTAAATTTATTAGGGATTAACTCTTATAAATTTAATTGATAAGTTTTTTGATATTCTCTATATTATTAGCTATCTCAGTCCCTTTTTTTGTTAATTTTATCAGTTTTATCCTTCCTTTTTTTTCAAATGCGACCAAATCTAATTTTTCAAGTGTCTGGAGGATCTTGACAGCGTGGCTGTAAGTGCAATCGACTTCTTTTGCTAAAACACTGCCGTATCTAGCCCTAGTCAATCTCTTTAAAGCGACCAGCATCAGGGCAGGCTTTCTTCTGAAGAAAACATCAAAATTATCCTTTATGTTATTATCTTTGGACATATACTCTCCAACCTATATATTCCATCAATATAGTTGCTTTTAAACTTTTCTCTCGAGTTGTCATCTATAACAGTAGTTATTTCATGTTACTGGGACATAGTTCTAGATGAAGATTTAAATACAGACTTTTGGATATTTTTTTATGGGTAATGGAAGAAACGGGCAAATAGACAAGGATCTCTCTATTTATTTTAATAGAATTAATCAGTATTCTCTTTTGACTGCAGAAGAGGAGAAATATCTTGGCTGGAGAATAATCAATGATAATGATCCGGATGCTGAAAGGGAGCTGACTGAATCAAACCTGCGGCTGGTTGTTTCAATTGGCAAGCGTTTCTTTAATAGAGGCATCTCCAAGCATGACGTGATCCAATATGGAAATCAAGGCTTAATGAAAGCTGTCAAAGGGTTTGATCCTGCAATGGGAAATAGATTTTCTACATATGCTACCTGGTGGATAAAACAAGCAATTAGAAGAGGAATAACAGATTCACGCAGGACCATCAGGATTCCGGCAAGTGTGCAATTCACCATAAACAGAATTGAGATGTATTTAAAATCAAGGGAGGTTAAAGAGGTTGACCTGGATGATATTGCTAAAATTGTTTCCAGGGGCGATGATCCTACTCAGAGAGATTATACAAAGGCTGTTTTTTATCTTGACTTAATAAACACAAGAACTAGTTCCCTAACACAGTTATTATCTGACGGTGATATGGATTTTTGCAGAGGGTCTTCCCCCAGTCCGTTAGAGGAGCTTGATCAAGGCATGCCTGAAGCCAAAGAATTATTGAGAAAGCTAATCGATAATGCTGAAGAAAGGGAGAAGGCTATTATTAAGGCGAAATTTGGACTAGATGGCGAACATCCTATGACTTTGAAAGAAATCGCAAAAATCCATGGAATAAGCAGGGAGAGAGTCAGGCAAGTATGTAATGATCTTATTGGAAAATTATCCAATGATGAAACTTTGAGCCTTCTTTATTATAACAGGTAAACTTAAATTATCAAATTATATATTATCAACATGAAAATATTAGCAGCTTCAGACTTACACGGGGATTCAAAGGCAACGAAAAGATTAGCGAAGCTTGCTGAAGAGGAAAAAGTAGATTTAGTTGTTCTATGCGGGGACTTGACAGGATTTACTGAAAGCAAGAATTTGATCAAGCCGTTCAAGGATAAAAACCAGAAAGTATTGATCTTACCTGGGAACTGGGATAGCTTTGCAACAACTGATTTTCTTGCGCAATTTTATGGTGTAAGCAATATCCATGGATATTCTGCAACTTATGAGAATGTCGGCTTTTTTGGGGCAGGCGGGGCAGATGTCGGACCGAATCCAGTATCTGAGAAAGAGATGAGGGACACATTGAGGAAAGCGCATTCAGGATTAAAAGGAATTGAGAAGAAAGTCATGCTGACCCATATGCATCCTTTTGGAAGCAAATCAGAATTCTCAGGAATAAGGGGGAGCAAGGCAATAAGAGATGCTGTAGCAAAATTCAAGCCTGATCTATTATTGCACGGACACATCCACGAAGCTGCAGGTTTTGAGGAAAGGATTGGAAAGACGAAAGTTATCAATGTAGGTAAAGAAGGAAGGATAATTGATATCTAGAAAGGTTTAAATATGAGTGCCTATATGAGTACTCATGGGAAGCATGAATATCTCAATCAAGGATGAAGCTTACAAGTTTCTGAAATCATTAAGAGGAAGAGATGAAAGTTTTTCAGATGTTATCCTGAGGTTTAAGGAGAAAAGAGGGAATACAGGAAAAGATCTGATATCTTTTGTCAGATCTTACAAAAAATTAAATGTTGATTGGGAAGAAAAGAAGAAAAATGTTAAAGAATTTAAAAGATTATATGACAGAGATATTCAGGAAAAAATTAAAAGAAAGGGCAACAAATGATAGGTATAGATTCTTGTGCTCTAATAGATTTATTCAAGGAGGATAAAAATCTGATTGAAAGCCTGCAAGGTTTTAATGAGGATATAAATCTGAACATGTTTGTATATGCTGAGCTTCTTATAGGGATAGATTTAGATAATCCAGGCCATAAGGATGAGCTTGAATTTTACGAGGAAGTATTTTCTAGATTTAAGAACTTCAATATTGATAAAGAATCTATTAAATTACACTCAAAGATTTATTGGGATCTTAAAAAAAGAGGAAAAATAATAAGCCCAAGTGATTGCCTGATAGCTTCCACCTATTTAGTGAATGGAGTAGATAAAATAATAACAAAGAACAAAAAACATTTTGAGAATATCAAGGGATTGAAGGTTCTGACTTATTAGATTTGTTTAGCTTCGCGCTTAATTTTTCGGGCTGTTTTTAAATATTGTAAAAAATGAATTGCGGCAATAATAATGTGAGGCGCGAAGCGCCGAACGCGCACGACATGAATGATTTATCGTCGTGAAAAGGGCGTTTAATGGAAATTGTGGGAAGTTTAGAACAGCTTCATCTGTTTAGAGTTCTTTATTATCTCTTCGAAATTTTTGTCAAAGAAGAACAGGATAGTATTAGCTATCGGGGCTATCTGCTTCTTTATGTAATGTTCATAATCCAGTGAATGCTTTAATTTCTGAATAGGTTCAGGACCGTCTACAGTGATGTAATACTGAATAATATTAGAATCTAATTTGTCTAATTTTCTTGCAGCTTTCACATGAGGAGGAGTAGTTTTAGTATAAGCCTCTAAGGATTTTCTTATTGATTTTTTATAAATTAATTTGTCATCGAGCTTGCCTTCCCTTATTTTTTTGACATAATCCCTTATGAAATTAACAAACTCTTCCTTATGGAATATCTTATTCAATAGCTCTACCTGAAACTCTTGCGCTGCTTCTGTCCAGTCCCCTCTGATAGCTTCAAGTCCGACTATCTCTATCTTTTCTTTGCCTTCTTTCTCTAAAAGCCCTGCATATCTTTTTTTGGAGGCTATTTCAGTGCCTCGGGCAGGAGGCATCATAAATGCTAAATACAATTTTTCATATTCAAGCTCAAGATAGGATTTTCTGTTGAACTCCTTTTTTACGTAAACATCAAAAAATTTGTTAATTTCTTCCTGAATCTTAACCCCTATCTGATGGGCTTCTTTCTTATCTACATCTGTCTCAACAAATACAGAATCAGTATCTGAGTAGATCACTTTGTATCCCATCTCATCTATTTTCTTGGCTGTTAATTTTATTATATACTGAGCGAAATGAGTAATAGCATTAGCCATCTTTAATGAAAAATACCTGCAGTTAGGCGAGGCTAATACTCCGAAGAAAGAGTTCATGATTATCTTTATAGCATATGAGGATAATTCCCTTTTTTCTTTTTTTGCCCTTTCCCTTTCCTGATGCAATTTTTCAATTATTTGAGGCAGTATTCCTTCCTGGTTTATGAAATATGCTTTGTTAGGGGATTCTATTGAGCCTTTTTCTTTTTTGTCGATGAAAGAAGCAGGATCTATATTGAAAGTCTTTATTATTGATGGATACAAAGATTTGAAGTCTAGAACTAAAAGATTATGGAAAATTCCTGGATTAGATTCCATGACGTAGCCGCCTGTTATCCTCTCAGCCTTTTTTTCATACCTTGTTGAAGGAGAGACTAAGTTACGCTTGTTTGCTTCCCTTATATATAAAGAGTCGAATGCTGCAATCGAGGCTGTTATCCTGTTAAGAGGCATTCCTGTCAAAGTTGAGCGCTCTACGGCAAGATCGACTATCTTAGTTTTTATTATGATCTCATAAGCTAATTTACAGTCCTGGATATTATACTCGATCAGCTTTTTCTTGTTTGTCTCGAATAAATGCTCTATTTCATTATGCCTGCCTTTTCCTTTCAATATCTTTCCGTCGCCTAATAATTCCTGTGAGACGCTCTCTAAAGAATAGGACTCAAAATCAGCATGTTTTATTGTAGGGGCTTCTTTGATGAAAGGATCCCTCACCAGATTAAGCCCATCTAAAACCTGCCTGCCTGGAATATCAGCACTGGAACTTTTGAAGAAACCTGACTCTACCTTTACCTTTGCATTCTCATTTGTCCTTCCGATATCGAATGATACTTTATGTTTTGAGAACCTGCTTTTCAAATAATCCAGGTCGAAATCTATCACATGCCAGCCAGTTATGATATCTGGGTCTAGTTTTATCAGCTCTTCCTTGAACTTTGTCAATAATTCTTCCTCGTCTTTGCAGTGTATAGCGTCCGGGACAGTATTGTCAGATACTATCAAGCTTTTCTTGTAATTATCAGAGTATATTCCTATACAGAACAAGTCATCTATTTTCTTATTTGATTCAATGTCTATTGAAGCCACCTTTAATTTTGGCTTATAAGACTCCGGATCCACTGGTTTAACATCTGGATTAAAGTAAAACCTATCCACTCTTTCATTAGGCGAGTGGTCCCCTTCTATGTCTATCAAACTAAGGAGGTCATTATCATACATAAACCTGTAATTCGGCTTTATGTCCCCTTCATAAGTGCTTATCTCCTTCTTATGCAATGCAGAGGTTAATTTAACTAAATCAGCCTGATTATCAGATGTTATTTTTATGACTTTTTTCCCCTTGAAAGTTGTTTTGTCTGATTTTTCTGTCTGGAATTTTAACAAGAGGGGCTTGGCTTTTTTCAGGTTTGTTTCCTCTATATAGAAATACGGAGTGAATTCTGATTGCGTTGCAAAAGACTGCCCGTTCTCTAACCTGCCGAAAAGGAAAACATAAGTCTTGTCATCAATTGTCTTGTAAGTAGAATATACGATAAATCCTTTCATTTTTATTTTAGATTGAAGAGTTTTATAAGTTGTTTGATTAGTCTTAAAGTAATTTTAGAGTAGTGAACATCATGTGATTTGGGATCATTCAATAACAATAACTTTATTAGCTAAATTATTTCATGTTAAATTATGGGTTTGCAGATAGGGGATATTGTTTCCCGAAAAGAGATAAAGTTTGAAGACCTTAGAGGTAAAGTTATCGCTGTTGACGCCTTTAATGCAATTTACCAATTTTTGTCTTCTATTCGCCAGCCGGATGGGACTCCTTTGATGGACAATCAAGGAAGGGTTACCTCTCATTTGTCAGGCTTATTTTATAGGAATCTGGCTTTAATATCTGAAGGGATAAAGCTAGTCTATGTTTTTGATGGAGAGTACCATATTCTTAAGGGGAAAACTCATGAAAAGAGGCAGGAAGCTAAGGATAATGCTGAGCTGAAATTCAGGACAGCAAAAGAAGAGGAGGATATTGAAGCGATGGGCAAGTACGCGAGAGGATTCACTAAGCTTGATTCCAATATGATTGAAGAGAGCAAGGAATTACTAGAGTCAATGGGAATAGCTGTGGTGCAAGCTCCTGGCGAAGGGGAAATGCAGTGCGCTGAGCTTGTTAAGTCAGGGGAAGCTTATGCTGTTGGGAGCCAGGATTATGATGCATTGGTTGTTGGAGGAAAAAGATTGATACAGAACTTAACTCTGGCCAGGAAAAGGAGACTGCCTGGTGGTAATTTTGTATATATTTCTCCTGAAGTGATAGATTATGAGAAAGTATTGAATGATCTTGATTTGAATTCCGACCAATTAATATGTTTAGCTATTTTAGTTGGAAGTGATTTCAATCCCGGAGGAGTCAAGGGACTAGGTCCTAAGAAAGCTTTAGCTTTAGTTAAGCAGAAAAGATATCCAGTAGAGATATTCAAGGATGTTGTTGAAAGATATGGTGAACTTGGATTTGACTGGAAGGAGGTCTTTGAGATTTTTAAAAAACCTAATGTGAAGAAAGTCAAACTGGAGTTTCCTAGATTAGATCAGGGGAAAATAAAGAAAATATTAGTTGATGAACATGACTTTTCTTTGGAGAGAGTAAATAAGCAATTAGACAAATTGAAGGAAGTCAAGAAGCAAGGTGCTCAGAGGAAATTGTTCTAATTAAATTTATAAAATTTAAATATTCATCTAAAATATGAAAGTACTCTTAATAAGGCATGGCGAAAGCATAGGGAATGCGATGGGAATTCATCAGGGTCAAAAAAATGACTTCCCTCTAAATGAGATGGGAAAAAAACAGGCGAATTTCTTAAAAAAAAGACTTGAAGATGTAAAGATAGATGCAGTATACTCTTCAGATTTGGTTAGAGCAAATGAAACGGCAGAATTTATCTCTCAACCAAGAAATTTAACTACTATCACTGATAAAAGATTAAGGGAGAGAGATTTTGGTGTTATTGGTGAGGCGAAAGACATTATGAAGGCGTGGAATAATTATCTTAAGGAACAAATCAATAAGGGGGTGGATTCTAGGGAGGTGACTCCAATAAATGGAGAAAGCGATAAGGATCATTTTGATAGAGTAAGTTCATTTTTTGAAGATTTGAAGAAGAATCACAAGAAAGATAATACTATTGCAGTTGTTGCACATGGCGGGACAAATAAAGTTGCCCTCGGAGTTATCGGGCATTTGCCAATAAGTAAAATGTATAAAACACCTCAGGGAAATGCTTGCATCAATGAATTTATCCTGAAAGATGGCCTCTGGGAGGCCAAATCTGTTAATAACATGGACCACATAGAAGTAGACCAAGATATAATAAATGAATTTAAGAAAATAAGAGATGAGCCTTTGGACTTTATAAAAAATAGGTGCTGGGAAAAACATTCAAAACTAAAGAAGATATTAGATGACAAGGGCTATAAAACAAAGCACAAGATATGCTCATTTAAATGGTCTGAACAAAATGTTCCAGATGAGATTATTGGCTTACCGCATAGCGATCTTGACTATCATTCTTTTCTTGAGGTAAAACTCAATGGTTTAAAATTGATTGTCGACGCTTCTAATGATTCCTTGCTCCCGAATTGTAATAACTGGGATGGCAAAAAAAATTGCACTTTACGTGTCATTCCTGAAGAGTTTATAGATGAAAATATAGATGAGATAACCAAGAAAAAAATTAATGAATCTTATTCAGGAGACCAGATTATTTTTTTGAATAAGCTAAATGATTTTCTTGAAGGGTTGAGAGAGGTAAATAAGTGATGATTCTCAAGAAAAATTGCATTATCTATAGTCTCAAACCCATCCCGATTGGTCTATTTCATTAAGGATTTCATTGGGATCTTTCCTTAAGATTTCAGGCCAAGTGAATTCTTTTGATTTTAAGTACTCTTTAATCAAGTAGTAACCTATAGAATATCCTGTCCATAGAGGGTAATTGCCCCTTCCAAAGAAGACTTCTGAATATTTCTCAAAGCTTCTGTCTGCGAGACTGTTTCTAATATCTGAGAATATCTTCTTAGCTTCGCTTTTGCTAACATTCTCAGTAATTATGCCTCTTCTCAGCTTCAGACTTTCTCTGTAATTCTCAGCAAGACCATCAAAAACAATGCCTTCCCCAACCGACATATTAGACATATTATAAAATTTAGACACTGCGTGGGGGATTTCGTGAGTAACTGTCTCATTAAGGTTGTTCTCAATATTATCTAAAGGATACAATCCAATGAAAACAATTCCTTTATTTATGCAAAATCCGATTGATCCTCCAAGTTTCTCAATAGTAAATTTTGAGCGAGTAGGAAAAACATAAAATTTTAACTCTTCATCTAGCAAGATACCCTTGCACAGATCCACACAATCTCTGATTATCTTTTCTATCTGATTAGCTGGCAATTTTACGTTTAAATATTCTTCACTGCAGTCAGAGAACATGAAATTTCTAATAAAATCAGATAATTTATCCCTTGAAGTAAATCCCATTTCTTTTATCTCAGATGCATCAAGTTGTTCTAAAAGAGACGGAACATACTTTTCAATATCCGAACTTAAATCTTTATTTCCTGTCAGAATCTTTATCTTTGTTTGCATCAAGAGAACCTATCACTATGGAATATATAGGTATTTCGTCTCCTCCTATGTCTAGAATATCAACTATTTCATCTATCATTATATTTTGTTACTTGTCCAAGACCATTAGTTCTTATTTTTCCCTACATTCTTCCAAAAAGTGATTAAATTTAGAAGCAAAAGAGTGAGCCTCTTCATTTACTATTTTTATCTTATGTTTGTTTTCGTATTCCTCCGGGGAGTAGAACCTAAGTTTACTCTCTGTAATCTGTTTGGTGTTAGACTTACCATCCCAATCTTCTGTGACTGGAAATCCCGATCCTTTTAATTTTGGATCCCAACTACAATCAACTTTTATCCACCTTTTTCCTATTTTGACTTCAATAATTTTATGCGGCCAAACAGTTCCAGATTTTTCTAGAACTCCTAACAATTCAGCAGGTATTGGCAAATCCTTCCAGTCAAAGATAACTGTCACAAATCTAACCTTGAGTTCTCTTTCTTCCAGCAACCTCTTCAGAAGAAAGGATTTATGTCTGCAATCTCCTCCTCTAATTTCGAGGTTTATCTCGCTTTCATCGTATTTACAAACCTTGTAAGGAATTCCTTGTACTTGTTCAAATAATCTGACTATTGATGAATCCATTGATTTTGAAGACCACTAAACTTTAAAAATTAATCTTCTCCAATAATTTGATGATAGTAAGAAATATCAAAGATAAAGACCTTGATAGATGCATAGGATATTACTAGTTAATATTCACCGCGCTAGCTGTTAAACTACACTGGTCAGGGCTAGGCTGATTTCCGAAATCATCCACGCACTTGATGTAATAAGTCTTTGATTCTTCCCAAGGAAGGAAGTGATTCATTTTCTCATCAGGGTTAGAGTAGATCATCGAGATTCCTTCTTCTACATTATAGTTGCAGCTGTTTAGTGAGTATACGCACTCTGCGTCTTCATTTGTGACTATCTTTAGGGCATCCAGCTCCCGGTAAGCCCTTGTTACTCTTGGGGCAGCAGAGTCTACGTCCACAGTGAAGCTTGTCTGGGCCTCATCAGAGTTTCCTCCTGCATCAACACACCTGAAGAAGTATTCATATTCTCCTCCTGTCAAAGTCAGAGTCTGACTATGTGCAAAGCTATTAGTGTTGAACATTGTTACATAACTTCCTTCGCTTCCATCAGGGCTGAAGAAACATATTGATTTACCTTCATCTGAACCTGCGCTGGTCTCTACTTGAAGGTCTAATGTCACTGCGCTGGTGCTTCCTGTCAGAGTTTCTCCTTCTTCTGGAGACACGCTAAGGATAGCTAATTCCTGTGAGCCTCTTAAGCTGAATGGGAAGCTTTGAGTGTTGACATTCCTTTCACTATCGTCCTTGTTAGGCTTGTCCTTGCATCTAAAGTAATAGTTATTCTCTGTCCTGTCCTCTACACCTGATAGAGTAGTTGAGCAAGTGTAGAGCAATTTAGCGTTTATCTCTTCAACGTTTGTTGAACAGGACATTGTATTTTCCATGTCCTCATAGTTCTTGTCGTCTATGCTCCACTTGCATTCTGCAGGCTCGTTTACATAAATGCTTAGGGGAACTTCATCTGAGTCGAAAGCAACAGGGCTTCCTGATGTTATTGAGGTATCTACTATTACTGGAGGAGTTGTGTCTGGACTTGGGTCTACACAGAAGGTTATTACGAATTCGTCCTCGTTCACATTTCCGTTTGCATCCTGGCATCTTACATATAGGTCGTATTTACCATCATTTACTAATTCTGGAGCTGCTGAGTTTATTGCATCAGGTGAAGGCAATGACATTATCTGAGTGTGGTTATGCAAGTAATAGTTTGTTTCACCGAAGAAATAAGTCATTTCTTCATAGCTGTCTGTATGTGCAGTTTCTATTTTACACTGCGCTGGCTCGTTAGTTGTTATCCCGAATTGTAATGGAGTGAATGCTTTTACACAGCCATTAGCTACACCATCTCTTACTATTCTTGTTCCCAATGCCGGAGGCCTGCTGGAGTGGCTTACAAATCTATGTCCTTCTGTCAAATCATTAGCTGCAGGAGTTATTGTAGGGCTTGTCACATCATCTCTGGAGATCCAGACACATGATTCTTCTTCTGTTCCTTTGTTTACTAAATCACATGCTTGTCCTAAACTCTTACACCTATATTCAGAACAAGGCCTGAAAGGATCATTATTACATTGTGAGCATTGCTCCCCGCCTAACTGAGGCTCGAATGGCAAGCATTGAAACTGGACGACCTTCTTTGATTCGTCTTTGTATAGAGCGATGAAGACTACTGCTGCTACTGCTATACCTACTATTGCGCCTACTTGGAATGAGGATAGTTTAACTCCAAGGAGGGCATTTGTTGAGTAGGTCGTAACTCCTTGCGCTACTGTGGGTGTTCCGAAAGCAGTTACGGCATTAGCTGCTAAACCTCCTGCAACACTTCCAATAAAGATGGCTTTAGTTAGAGCGTCTTTAGTAGCATCATTAGCTCCAAAGAAATCAGCAACTAATCCTCCAACTGCTGCTAATGTTAAGCCCCAAACTGCTCCCGCACATAATGATGCAAATGCTCCACAATAACTTCCGCTAAATACTGTGCTCACCAAGCCTCCTAGACCTGATGCTCCGGGTTTAGGATCTGTAGTTTTTGGATCTGGTGCAGGAGGACCAACAAAATTAGGATCGCTAGGATTACCACTATATCCTTTCAAGGTATTTCCAGTTGGGTTTATTGCCCCTTGTGGTGGAGGGGGAGGAGTGCCAGTTAACTTGGTAGGAGGTTCAGCTGATTGGATAGTCGCAGAGCCTTCATCAAATTCAGCGAAGAATCCATCTGAATCCCCTCCGGTAAATGCATTAACAAAATCATCGCTATCGGTATCTCCTCCTATAGGAGGTTCAGGATTGTTTTGTCCACTTACTATATTTGATTGAGATATAATAAATGAAAATGAAAGAGTTCCGATCACTAAAAGAAAAATTTGACTTAATGCGATGTTTTTACTAAAAAAATCCTTCCTCTTTTGCATACTTTATTGAAATAAAACTTGTTTATAAATATTCTTGAGAAATGAATATTATTCTTTATCTATCCAAAAAGATAATCTATTTCCTGTAGGATCTCCAATTAATCTATTCCCTGAAGGAATATCCCATAATTTTATTTCTGCAATTAATTGATTCGCTCCATTTCTTGTCAAATCAAGTTGGGAATATGGCATAAATATAACGTCACTCATTGATTCATCATCTGCGGATGGATAAAGATTTCTTCCTGAAACAGCGACCTGCCCCTCACTTGATCTAAATTTTCCACTCATATCTTTATCCATTAATCTTTGTCCATCTGCCTGATAAAAATAGGTTAATAATTGAACGTTGTCCCCTTTGTGTCCTCTAACCTCAAAATCTACATGTAGATTCATTCCAATTTCTCCGTTCTGGTAAATATTATGTTTTATAAAAGTATTAGTAATATCAAATTCTAAATTATTGGATCCATAACTCGTATTAGAGTAGTTACCTTTAAGTGTTTCAGCAGCATCTATTCTTCCTCTAGCCTCAATTTCCTCAGCTTGTTCTGCAACGTATAAGTCCCAAGCTCCCTGAGCTACAGCATTGACTACAAATCCTGCTCGAGGATCATTAGAATAAGCGCCAATTCCACAACCTTCCATTCCCAAAGCGCCAGCAGCTAAAACCCCAGCTAGACCAGCTGTTGCCAATCTGGATGGTTTCCTTGTTTTCATAGTTTTTCGAGGATAAACTAATATTTAAATCTTTCGATATGTTGTCACTATTAAGAGATGATAATGATATATTGATATTTTATTGTTTATTTTTATGATATATGTCTAAGAAAGTTAGAATGTCTTCCTCGGGATAGTAAGCGTAAGAGACTCTGAAAGGGGAAAGATAAACTTCTCTTGTGCCCTTCCTATTATGTCTCATAGGTTTGCCGATTTGGGGATTTTGAATTATTTTACCTATTAATTTTTCAAGTTTTATCAGATAACTCTTATCCAACCTGGATTTAGAACTTTTGAAACTATCAGTTTCTCTTATCTTTAGCATCTTTTTCTCTAAATGTTCTCAAAAATTCCTCTGGAGAATCGTATTCTGTGTATTTCCCTTCATCAATCTCTTGCCAGGCTCTTTCTGTCCTGTTTATAAAATCCAAATCCTCTAAATGATCATCTATTTTTTGTATTCTCATCTTTAATTCCAATAGAACATTATAAATTTCATTCAGGGAGTGTTGTTCTTGTGTCATTATAGTAGTTTGTTGATTTGCTTAATAAATCTTCCTAAATATCTTGCCTAGCTTTTTGAGAGATTTAACTGTAATCAGAATTTTTAGGAACTCTACAAAAGTAAAAAACAGTTAATCTTAAAAGCAAGATATTCATTCTTTTTAATGTGATATGTTTTAGGGATAGCCGGATAAGCCTTAAAATGGACGAAACGAAGCATAAAGATGGACGAAAATGAGAAATTACCTGAGAGATTAAATGCTAAAAAGGATGATTTTCCTAATTGGATGTCTCAAGTTTTAGCTTTGGCAAAAATAATTGATAATAGGTATGCAATTAAAAGCATGTTTGTATGGATGCCTTACGGGTATGACATGATGCTTAGAATCAAAAAATTTTGGGATTATGAATTTAAGAAAAATGGGATTAAGGAGATGTACTTTCCTTTGATGGTTCCCGTAGAATATGCCGAACAAAATGATTCATGGTGGGAAGGTTTCAAAGACGAGGGATTTTGGGCAGGAACAGGGAAAAAGCAAGAATTCATAATTAGGCCTACTGGAGAGCCTGCGATGTACCCAATGTTTTCTTTATGGATTAGAGGACATAATGACTTGCCTTTAAGAATATATCAAACTGTTTTTTCATATAGGTATGAATCCAGACAAACAAGGCCATTAATCAGGGACAGGGAAATCGGACCGTGGTATGAAATTCATACTGTTCACTCTACTAAAGAAGAAGCTCAAAAAGAAATTGAGTTAGCAAGAACGATGAACGATAAAATCTGGAAATTCATTGGTGTAAAACCCTTATTAGTGAGAAAACCAAAGTGGGAGTGTTTTCCGGGTGCTGAAGGTGCCTTGGAATATTACACTATAATGCCTAATGGAAAGATCATGGAAAACTGTTCATTAAATAATCTGGGACAGGCATATGCAAAAAAATTCAATATTAAATTTAAGGATAAGGATGGAAAAGAGAAATATGCATGGCAAACCTGTACCGGAAATGGGGAAAGATTCTTATCAGCAGTTATCGCTCAGCACGGAGATGACTCAGGTCTGGTAGTGCCTCCCAATATCGCTCCTATACAGGTTATAATTATTCCGATCTTTAAAGGGAAGAATAAAGAGAAGATTATTGATAAGGCAAATGAAATAAGAAAAAGGTTAGATAATTTCAGGGTTGAATTAGATAGTTCCGATAATTCTGTTGGAAGCAAATTTTACGAGTATGAATTACGGGGAGTGCCTATTAGGGTGGAACTAGGAGAGAAGGAGATTGAGAACAAGGAACTGACAATCTTCTTAAGAAATAGTAAAAAAATTATCAAGATCAAGGATCAGGATCTTGAAAAAGAAATAGAGGAGAGATTAAAAACTATTCAGAATGAAATGTTACACCACTCAGAAGATCTGTTAAATAACTCTTTAATAGAGATAAATGATTTTATAGGAGCAAAGAAATCCTTAGATAAAAATAAGATAGTCAGGATATACTGGTGCGAGGATGACAAATGTTTTGATAAAATAAAAAGCTTGAAAGAAGGTCTAGATTTATTCGGAAGCGAATTAGAAGAATGTACTCCTGGAAATTGTATTGTTTGCGGAAGGAAAACAAAAAATAAGGCATATGCCGCTAATTCATATTAACTGGATGCAACTCATTAGGATCTTTTTCTAAGTCATAATATTCTATTTTACCTGACTCGAGATTAAAGATGAACTTATCTTTATTATTAATCCTGATCATTTTTTTTCTATTCACATAACTGAATTTTTTATTTTTATTCTTCAATTCATCAGGAAAATAAGTCTCAGAATATCCTAATAAATTCATTTCTCTATCATTAATAGCAGGCAATAGTGACACTCCGTCAAATTTGCATCTGTTTTTAATCTTTAATAGATTAAGAGTTGTTGGGCTTATATCAACTAATCTTACTTGTTGAATTATCTTTTTATTTTTTGGTACATCTTTATCTTTAATGCTCAATACAACCCTCTGAGTTTGTTCATAAAGAAGACATCCATGACCTAGCTCTTCAGGGTGCCCAAGATCATTTCCTCCTTTATCATTAGTATATAATCCATCTAAATCTTCTCCATGATCTGAAAAGGTGATAATTGTTGTGTTTTCATATAATCCAATTTCTTTTAGCTTATCCAAAAATATCCCTAGATAATGATCTACATAGGCTACCTCCTCTTCATAATCGTTACATCCTCCATATCTTTTTGGCGCTTCATAGGGCCAATGGGCATCAAAATAGTGCAAAAATAAACAGAAGGTCTTCTCCTTATTCCTTTCAATCCATTCCATGCCTCTTGATGTAACTAATGATGCTCTCTTTAAGGCGCTACCTCTGATTTTAACATCAACAACTTTTAAGGGATCCCTTCCATCAGGCAGTTTAGGTATTTCATCGTCATAATGTCTGAAACCTTTATTTATTCCATACCACTTATGCAATCCAGGACAAGAAACTACTGCTCCGGTCTCATATCCTTCCTTTAAGAGAATGTTCTGGATTGTATTTACTTTTTTCTTTAATTTCTCTCTAAAAAGGTGTCTCACTCCATGGTTTTCTGGCCAGAGTCCTGTGAATATTGAGGAGTGACTGATAGGGGTTAGGGGAGCAGGAGATATCGCATTATAAAATGTGGTTCCATCTTCAAATAATTTCTTTAAATTTGGAAATTTTCCACTATAAGCAATGTCTGCCCTTACACAATCTAATGAGATAAATAAAATATTTTTTTTCATTTTGAATTTTATGTAGCATAAATATGATCTTTCATATTTATGTGTTTTGAGATCATCTTATTTTCGTACAGGAAGTCTGCCGCTTCCTGCATTATTTCATAATCTTCCTCAATAAAGTAGGTTCTCACCTCAGATCCGTTTTTTGCTTGTAAATTTGGCTCAATGCTGGAAGCAATCTCTAGCGCTTCTGGCACAATATTCAGTCTTGATTCTTCTATGAACCACTGATCTGCTTGCTCTTTATTATTCTTATAATATACATACGCCTCCTCAAAAACCTGCATAAATCGTTCTGGAGCATCTGGATTCTTTTCGATATAATTTTTTTTCATAGCAATAACTGAAACTACTTTGCCAACATATAAGTTTCTTATTAATCCTTTTTGTTCAAATATCGCAGGTGTTGGATCGAAACCGGCCATGGCATCGATTTCACCCCACTTTTCTGCATTTGGATCCCTTACAATATCACTTTGTTCGTATATTCCAAGGTTGACATTATTTACATCCTTTGGATCAAGTCCTGCATCTTTTTGAATCTTAAGGGCCATTCTTTGAGCAGCCGCTCCAAATGGCATTGCTACTGTTTTTCCTCTTAAATCAGATATCTTTTCGATCGAGGATTTTGGTGGAACGTACAACGACACTCTATTATACATCAGTCTACCAATGATAATCCAATTATCGTCTTTAGAAATTAATGTTGCTGCAGGCTGATCTGCTGTGAATATTACATCAACTTCTCCAGCCAAAGCTGCTTCATTTAATGGCCCTCCGTAACTAAAGCCCTTAAAATCTCCATTTAATCCATTATTTTTCAATATATCTGTATGTTTTAAGATTTGAGTTAACTGGCCTTCTACTGCCCAAGGGATTTGCCATCCGATCCTAACATCCGTCAGTTCAGAATTCGAGTTTCTTGGATACAAGGCAACTAACAAGATAACTGAAATGATTGTTACAATAGAAATAATGGTAGGAAGATATCTTTTTTTCACAAGTTCACATAGTTAAACCAATTTAAAAGTATTTTGTTTTTTACTTTTTACTTTTATATCTTAATGATTTATACTAAAATGAACATTTACTGACTTAAAAGATTTTTTAATCTCTTTCTTGTTTTATAAAAAGAGGCGTTAAAAATCAGATCTCTTCCTCTTGGTCTTTTAAATTTAATATTTATAATCTCTTTTATTTTAGAAGGTTTTGATGACATAATAACAATTCTGTCTGATAATAAAATCGCTTCATCAATATCATGAGTGATTAATATAATTGTCTTCTTTGACATGTTCCAAATTTTTAGGATTTCATTATACAATTTATCCTTTAATAGAGCGTCTAGGAAACTAAAGGCTTCATCTAAAATAATTACTTTGGGATTTTCCGCAAATGCCCTAATCAAAGATACTCTTTTTTTCATACCTCCAGATATTTGTGAAGGGTAAAAGTTGGAATATTCTTTTAATTCAACAATGTTCAATAATTTATTGGTTTTTTTAAGATTATTTGAGAAAAAATTAATATTTTGCTTAACAGTCATCCACGGAAATAAATCATCTTCTTGATAAACCAAAACTCTATCCTTTCCAGGACCCAAAAATCTTTTGCCTTCAATCTGCATTGTGCCCTTAGAAGGATATAAATATCCTGCGAGGAGCTTTGCAAGAGTTGTCTTTCCACATCCTGAAGGGCCAATTATTGAAATTATTTCTCCTTTTTTTATATCCAAATTTAAATTATCAATTACCTTTATCTTGCCTTGACTGTCGTTAAAATCCAATGTTAAATTCCTTATTTTAATCATATTTCATCCAGGGGATAGAATATTTTTCAATCACTCCAATTAATTTAGTTAATATTAAACCAATAAGCCCTATAATAATCATCCCAATTATTATTTTGTCTGTTCCTAGGATTAATCTGTTAATCTGGATAAAGTACCCCAGCCCTGATTGTGCTCCTATCATTTCAGCTGCTATTACGCTCATCCAGGCCATTCCAAGACCTATCTTCAATCCAGCAAAGATATTTGGAAGAGAATGTCTAAACAAAACGTTTTTTATATAACTATATTTTGATATTTCTAGAGTCCTAGATATATTTTTGAATTTAGATGGTAAAGATATGGCTCCGTGATAGGTATTCGAGTAAATTGGAAAGAAAGATCCTAGGAAAACTATAAAAAAGGCAGATGAATCCCCTAATCCAAGGAATACGATTGCTATTGGAATCCAGGCTATGGGCGGTATTGGTCTTAAAACTTCAATTATTGGATTTAAAAAATTTCTAAGCGGTTTGTAGTATGCTGTGGATAGACCTAGAACAACAGAGAAGACAGTTGAGATGCCAAATCCAATTAAAACCCTTTTCAGACTAGCGATACTATGTTCTAACAATTCCCCGTTTTTTATTAAATTAATAAATACTAAAAGCAATTCGCTGGGAGGAGGTATTATTTTATTCGAAATAGTAAATATTATATAACTTAACTCCCAAATTACAATTATCAAGATTAGGGGATATAATTTTTTCATATTAAATTTGGTATCCAAGCAAATTTAAGTCTTCCTTAATACTTCTGTTTATTCTTTTTAATTTGAGGTTTTTTTTAGAATGCTGCTTATTATATTTTTTCAATATTTTTATCATCAATTTTTTATTTTTTAGAGGTATATTTTTTTCTAAGAATTCTTCACCTGAGTTAAGAAAATTGAGAGTTTCAACTAAATTTCCCGATTTAGAATAGATATTTATTAAGCAATATTTGCCTAAACAAATCATCTCTTTCTCTAATCTTGTTTTTAGTGGAGCAATCATTTTACCTTTTTTTAATATTTTTTTTTGATGTTTCATTATCTTTCCCTTATTTCCCACTCTCCAGACTTGTGATAACGAGTATCTTTCTCCTTTGTCTGAGAAAAGATCAGTTCCGTCCATTTTTATTCCATTGATATCAGTTAGACTGATTATTGTTGGTGCAACGTCAATTGTTCTAACAAGTCTTGAAACTACTTTTGGCCTGATATTCTTTGAGTACAATAACAGTGGAACTCTTAGTGTTTTTTCAGATATTGAATTTGCATGACCTTTTGAATTAATACTCCAATGCTCTCCATGATCAGAGAATAGTATTAATATGGCATTATTATTCTCAACAAAATTCATTAATTCATTAAAGAATTTCTTAAACCTATTATTCAGAAAATATTGGATGCCTTCTAAATAAAGTTCATTTAATTTGCTGAATAGGTTTCTTTCGCTTAAATAATCAATTATCCTTTTATATCTAAATAAGTAATCTTTATCTTTTTCATCCCTATAACTTTCATCCAACATATCCTCAAACTTGTCATTTTTTTTAAGGTTATATTTTTTTTCTAATTCCTTAACTTTTCTTGGGTAATCCTTTGGAGCAAATTTTAATTTGTGAAATCCGTAGGGATAATGTATTCCACCAAAATGAAAGAAAGCTAAAGTTTTTTTATTTTTGAGTTCCTTAAGTTTGTTTAATGCCGATAGTTCATCTTCAATATAATAGTTGTCTACCCCATTATCAAAACCAATACTTTTTCCAAGAATTATAGGGAAGTCTGTTTGAAAAATCGTATCAAACCCTGATTTTTTTGCTAATTCAAAAATGGTGGGCACTGAGATTTTCCTATTAAAGAATTCATACACTCCATTTTTTCTTGGCCAATCTCCTGTAAAATAGGCCGCGTGTGATGAACTAGTGTACGGAGCCGAGGAAAAACAATTGGTAAAATATACTCCTTTGCTGATAACTTCATCAAGTATTTTTGTATTAAAATTTTTAATTCCATACTCTCTCACAAATTTGCTTTTTTTAAAACAAGTTATGCAATCCTCTCTCAATGAATCAAGGGAGATCATTATAATGTGCTGGAAATTTGATTTCATATTAGATAGTAAAGAGGGTAAGAATTAAAAATGTATCTAATGTATGTTTAATAATGAAATTAAAGGAGTATCGTCAACTTTTAGAAAAAGCTGAGATAATGTGGATTAATTGCCCCAAAGAGGGACAAAATGTTTTATTGCCAAACGGTATTGAGATTAGAAATAATTACTTCGAATTAATGTTTAATAATCTAAAGAAGATTGGTTATTCTCTTTATGAGTTCCCAATTATATTAGATAAATCATTTCTAATGAAGCAAGCAAAGTTTGAGGATTTTAGCAAAGGAATAATCTGGATATCCGGATTTGGAAAAAGGATTAATGAGGTATATTTAAGACCGAGCGGAGAAGGAATAATTTACCCTTCTGTAAAAAAACACCTAAGATCCAAACATCAGCTGCCTATAAGGATATTTTCTAGAGATCTCTTTTTTAGAAATAGTTTGAGAAAAAAGAGAGATCCTTTTATATCTGGATCAGGTAAGCCAATGTTTGAAGGGCATGGATTTTTTTCTAGTGATAGTGAATGCCTTAGTGAGATTAAACTTGTAATGAACTCTATGGAAAATGCATTTAGTAAAATCAACATTTACCCCATACGGGTAGAGCTTCCATTGGAAGGCAATAAAAAAATCTCTGTGAAAACATACGGATTGATAACTTTTCTACCAAATAAAAAGGCTATCACTCTTTCAACATTTTATTTTCTTGGAGATAAATATTCTCGAGAATTTAACATTTCCTATGCTGGAGGTGGTAAACACTATGTTAAGCAGATGTCCTTTGGTTTTACGGATAGGCCAATTGGTTTATTAATAAAGTATTTTTCAGATAAAAACGGAATTGTAATACCTAGATTATTGTCTGTTAGGGAAGTTTCAATTATAGTCTTTAATCATACAGATTCTCGTGTAAGAAAAGCTTTAAATTTTTTAGAAAAAGAATTTAGAAAAAATAATGTAAAATTCGAGATAAATTATTCTCAAGATCGTAATAAGTTGTTTGAGAAAATTCAGGCCAAAGGCGTTCCATTCATAATATCTGTTGGAAAAAAAGAGATAAATAATAAAAAAATAAAATTGGAAAACCTAATTTTGAGGAGAACGCATCAAGTCGAAATAAAAGATCTTATTGAGGTATTTAAGGAAGAACAAATAAAAATAGATAGGTTTTTAATTAAAAAAAGCAAGGACTACAAAATTTATAACTCTGCCAGAGAATCAGAAAGTCTCAGACTTAATTTAACGGAAGGCTTTATATCAAAAATATTTTTATGCGGTTCTATATCGTGCGCCAATAAAATTAAAACTCTGCAAAAAGGAGAGATCTTAGGATTTGTGGTTAATGATAACTTAGAGCGAATAACTGGAGGAAAATGTGTTTTTTGCGATAATCTGGGGGATTTAACTTACTATGGTCTTAGAGTCTAAAAATAAGATGACTTGGGAAGAATTTGTTTCTGGTTCAGTAAGTATATTGAAAAGAGTAGATAAACAAAATATAGTCCTATTTCTTGATGTGGGTGCTTTTTCAATAAAAAAGATCTTTGATTTAATTGGCCTGCAGAATACTCATTACATCTACAAGTTAACGGCTATAAGTAAGATTTCGATTAGTAAGCAGATTATGCAATTTTTAACGGAAGATGAACGAAAAAAAACTATTAATAAAAATATATCAAGCAAAATATTAAAAAAATTGAAAGATAAAAATTTGTACTCTAAGTATATAAAAAAAATTAAGGGAAAAGGTGCTCCTAATACCCTTGAAGAATGGATATCGGTCTTAATTAATTTAGAATTGTATGTTCCAATTGAGGATGAGGATTTCTTAATTAAGAAGAATATTTTTAATTCATCGATAACTTTTGCGGGAGAAGACGATGATCAATTAAAGAGATTTAATATTTATCGAGAAAACATTGTTGACTTAACAATCAGACATTTTAACTCTATTAGACACCCTACAAGAGATCTTTTGAACAAATTGCTGAGAAATACAGAATTTGCCAAATCAATAAGAAATAAAGAGGTTTATGTTGTTGATGAAGCAATTAGCAGATCAAGAACATTGAATACTCTTGAGATAATCTTAAAATCATTTAACAACAAGGTTAAATGGAAAATTGGAGTATTGTTCTCTTCCTATGCTGGCAAAAACCATAGGATCTTAGATTATATCCATTCAAACCTAAAAACTCCGCCTTTTTCTAACCGGCCCGATTTAGCAGGATATGTAGTTGGTGAAGGAAATAGAGGTTTAGAACGGATCTATTTGGAATCCAAGCAAAGTATTGATAAAAATAAAAAAATAATATTAAGTAAATATAATGAGAAAATAATTAATTTTATTAAAAGTATTAAGATTGAAAACAAACTGCCTAATAATGACCTTATAAAAACAATGATCCTGATATTTATTTCAGGTTTTAAAAAACCAGTGAAAATAATGGAATTCAATATACTTAAAGGTGATGATTTAATTGAGCAGATATCGTTTTACTTATGCCAGCCTGATCCGTATTTAGATATTAATAAGAGGAATAAATATAAGAGGAAGATAAACGACTTCATTAGTGAATTGGAAAGAAAATTAAATGCGCCTAATATAAATAATAGATTTAGAGAGTTAAAAAATGAATATAAAAGGTTTAGGAGCGTGTTTAGAGATTTTGAACTGCAAAAATGGTCTGAATTGAGAAATGAATTTAATGCAAAAATAATAAATACCTATAATTTATTACTGTAGGAAGTTAATTACCTAGAAAACTTTGTAAAAAACTATAATTTAAAACGATATTTCCTATCAAAACTTACCGCTTATAGAATCTAACTCCCTAGTTAATTACTATAGTGTTGTCACTGGCCGACAACGTCAAAATAGAAAGATTTAAATACTCGATTTAAGCAGATTTATTATGAACGCAGGAAAATTACTCGCCCTTTTGGGATTTTTCTTAATTGTTGGTAGCTTATTTGCAAGTGCTGCTAAGTTCGAAAGTTCAAAAGATAATATTTCTAAGATTGACCAATCTCTTTTAGATAGATTTGATAAAGAGAAGGAAGTCGAGGTTACTATCGTATTGGCTACTGATTTATCTAAACGCGACGCCAGTGTTGTTTATAGGGTCCTAGGCCTTATTGACAAGGAAGATGTTATTGACTATTATTATTCAACGATTTCAGCTAAATTGACATTAGATGAAGTGCAGAAATTAGCGAAAAGTGATGACGTTACTAATATATTGGAAAGAATCCTTTTCAGGCAGTCTACTATTAATCCAAGGGAAATAGTTGGTGCTAACGCAGTAGGAAATATTGAAGTAAACGGCTTGGCTTTAGACGGGACAGGCCAGACCATATGTATTATTGACTCCGGAATTGATTTTACTCATCCGGCTTTAGCTGACAAAGTGATTGGCGGCGGAAATGTAGATTGCAGCGATCCAGGAATCGCTTGTAGTGAAATCAGCCAATTCAATGAGCCAACAGATGGCCATGGAACTGCTGTAGCAGGAATAGCTGCAGCTTCAGGAGGAATTGACGGTATAGCTAAAGGTGCTAATCTAATCGGGGTAAATGTATTTGATGTCGGTAGTGATGTAACTGGATTTGAAGATATAGCTAGAGGATACAATTGGTGCTTCATGAAACAATTTGGTGAACCCGAAACTAATATCTCAGTTATATCTATGAGTTTAGGATCTATTGATTTAGTATTTGACAATACTTGTGATTTATATGGTGGTCCAGATGGACTCTTTGAAGATTTTAATGACATTATTGAAATCGCTGGCAATATAGGTATTTCTACTGTTGCATCTTCAGGAAATGACGGCAGTTCAACAGGAATAACTGCTCCTGCATGCTTATCAGATGTCATACCTGTTGGAGGAACAGAAGAAGATGATACTCTAGGTATAGGGTCAAACTATAATCAATTAGTTAGATTATTCGCTCCAATACATTCTAATACAACTATAATCGGCGGAGGTTATGCAGTAGTCGGAGGCACATCAGCATCTGCTCCAATGGTATCAGGGGCTATTGCTATACTAAACCAGTATTTAGATGCGACAGGACAGCCTGCAATGCATCCAAAGGATGAAATAGAGCCATTATTGTTTAGCACATCTGATCCTGTTATTGGATTAGACCATAATCTTTGGGGAAGGCTAAATATCTTTAAGGCTATTCTTTCATTAGATGACACTGATCCTGAAGTTGAATTGGCTAGTGATTCAGTCAGGGCATTAACTTCAGTAAAACTTAATCTAGCTAGTAATATTCCATCATTAAGCTGTAATGTTACAGATGAGTTTACAGGAATAGATACAGTTGAATTATCTATTTGGGATGCTTTGAATGGCAGCCTTGTTTATTCAGAGACAAAGGAATTTGATGGAGAATCAGATGTTAGCGCATCTTTCCTTGTTCCAAGAGACTTGCCTTTCAATATCGAGGCTTCAAACCTAGATACATCTAGTAATAATAATAGATGGACTGCAATTGATAGAAGTAGACTCATTAATAATAAAGCAATGACTCTTCAGCATGGACAATACGAATGGAATTGCGAGGCTGCTGACTTAGCTGGAAATACAGGTTCTGCTACAGATAATAGTGAATTGATTGTTTACTAAAATTATTTTAAGAATTCTCTTTATTTAATTCTAAATAAAGTATTTAACCCAAAGGTTTAAAAATAACTACTTTTTAGTGATTATATGAACAAAAGAAAGACTCTTGTAAGTTTAGCTGGATTAGCTGCATTGACTAGTTTAGCAGGATGCTGCAGTTACGAAAGGCCTGAGCCTGTCGGAATTATTAGCTTCGTTAATGAATTTGCAACTAGAGTGAAGGAACGAACTGAGGAGATAATGGAAGAAAGAAAAGGGCAAGATTATACTAATCAAGATTGTAAATATAATAGATAATTACCTTTCATCTATTCCACTGGGAAGGCTAGTAGACGGCTTTGTAGGCTCTGTTCCAGGTAAAGATGCACATTTTACACAGGCAGTAGCTTTTATATCTACTTGATATTTATTAGTTGTTGAGACTCCTGTACACACAAGATTATCTTTGGCGCAGACAGTCACTTCTGCCTTTTTTCCTAGCAATCCTCCAACAGATCTACAATTATTTAAGGCTCTATCAAGATTAGGGCCCCATTCGTTAAATTCAATCATTGGATCTATAGTCAAATCTTTTACATAATATCCGCATTCATAACCGCAAGTTTCTCTTGCTAAAAGATTCATGGCCTGATGTACTCTGCGCGACGCTGCAATATAGGCAAACCCGCAGGCAGTATTAAAATCTCCATTAGCTAACCTTACACTCCAGCTATCTGTACGGCAAATATCTATTTTAGTCTCTCCCTTGCATTCCCTATCTTCCTGGTCGAGGGGAGTTATAGAAAATTCAAAATCTACTGTTTGAGTAGCTGGACATCCCAAAGGACATCTAGTTGTTGCAAAGAAATTTCCAATATCTTGAGATAGTTCTTCTATCGCTCTTTCAACCTCAGGACCTCCAAGGATTTCGGGTAAGTTCTGCCAATTATTGGGATTAAGGAAGTCTGGATCAAGAAGTCCCTCTATTGTCAGACTGGTACTAAAGGTTTCACATTTCTTAGCCCCACATTCCAGATTGCCTTCTTGGATCTTCACTATCTGAAGGAGGAGCTAATTGTATCCCTGCTTGTTTGTTTACTTCGCTAACGATATTAGCATAAAAAGCAAAGAAACCCTTATGGCTTAATTTTTCTGTTGGTGAAAAAGCAACGTTAGTTGAATAGAATGTTATTACGTATAAAAGAATAACAATAAGGGTAATTGCTAAAACAGTCAATATCTCTCTTTTATGCATATACCTTGATATTTACTAACTATATAAAATTACTTCCCTCTAAAGATATCCCTTAGGTGCTTCCTGTTCTTTCTTATTCTTAGGCTTAATACAATAAATATTACAGCAAGCCCGGCAATCACTACTGATAAGACTATTATATAGATTATTTTTGAATTAATTAAGCTTGGCTCTTCTGCAGCCAAAACTCTCTTTGCCTCATCGTTCTTTGTATTTTCTACTAATGCTGATGCAGAGCTTTCATCAAGATTAAGATTCTTTGCAGCTTCTTCTGAAAGTGATACTACAGTCATCTCAGCTTCACCATCAGAGTTTATAGTATCTAGAAGTATGACTAGATCACTCACTCCGTCGCCATTAAGATCAATTGCCTTTGGAGTGCCAAGTTCAAGGATCTCTTCTTTGCCCGAGAATGTTATGGTGACAGTTCCTGCCTGAGAATTTACTGCAGTTGTCCTAAGTTCATAATCCCTGCCTCTTTTTCTCAAGCTAATCTTATCTTGCTGGGCAACACTTATCTCGACAAATGAATCCTCATTGAATTCATTCCCTTCATTTATCTGGTAAGTTCTTCCCCTAGTTGTAGTAGTAGGTGTGTCTTCATCTTTTTCTTCATCATCCTGTCTATCCGAAGGGGAAGGCTTAGTATTAATTCCAGAAGTTGTGTTTTCAGGACTTGTTACATTTGTGTTGTTTGTTATTGGAAGGGTAGGTTCAGTCATAAGGTTAAATTCATCGTCATCAGAAGTTGATGTACACCCAGGATCATCAGGGAAATCTGTTAAATTATCTCCGTCGTTATCTACTCCGTCTTGACATTCTTGTAAGTCTCCTCCTCCTCCTGTTACAATTTCAAGATCATCTAGTTGATTTGCACATCCAGAGTCTCCATGTATAATTCCCGAAGGGCAAGTTGTTCCAGAATCAATATAGTCACAGTATCCGTTTCCGTCATTGTCTATTCCATCTGAACATGCAGGGGGGGAACCTTCGTAATTTGTTAATCTAGTATCTATTCCGAACATCCTATTAATGGAATTTACCCAACAATCTTCATCATTTTTATCTATTTTATTGTTATCATCATCATCTATGTTATTATTACATTGGCTTATCAATCCACCTTCAGAATTATCTAATTTATTATGCTGACCATACACTCCGTCGTAATTGTAAGTTGAAACAAATTGATCATAAGTTGCCTTGTCTGGAGCTAATTTAGATCCTTCAATCCAGCATCCAGGATCATTTGCATCGTATACCCCGTTTTCATCATTATCTATTCCGTCTTGGCATTGTGAGGTCGCTGAATTTTCATTTCTAGTTGCTCTATAAGTAGATGGGTCATTTTTGTCTAGCCAGCATCCAGGATCATCCCTGTCTGTTAGATTGTCAGGAGGGCTTTCATTATCTATACCATCATTACAATTACCAAATTCAGGGTTTATCTGGCTACCTGTATTAGGCTGAGTTTGTATGTAAGGAGAGTTTTCTTCAGACGGATCAATTTCTTCATCACCAGTTCCTGCGGTATTTGTACCACTGACTTCAGGATTCACAGTATTTCCGTTCTGATTATATAAAATTCCCGGTGACTGACTTTCCTGGTCAAGACTCGCTTTCCCTGTCAATAATTCCCTTTCTACCATTAAGCTATGTATAAGAAATGCAAGGACTATCACTAACATAAATAGGCATAAACCTATGATTATTCGGGTATTATTCTCTATTCTTCTCTCACTTGCTAATAAGCTACCAACTCTTTTTACCACGCTTTAGATTAGATGTTTAGTTATTTAAAGGTTTTTAGAATGAGTTGTGAAGAGCTATTGATTATAAATGACGTGATTATAAAGTAGTTACAATAGAAAGATTTAAATATCGACATTATTCGCTTTTATTATGGGACTAAAGGAAGATAGTAATAAGATAATGGAAGATGTAGCGGAAGATCTTAATAATTCCACTCAAGAATCAGGATTAACAGACGAAATGAATCGAGCAACTAAAAAGGATACAAATTTTCCGCGTCTTACAAGAATATTTTCTAGCCTAGAGGATATCGGAAAAAAATGCCTTGAGAACATTAGGAAACATCCACGCATCTCATTAGGTGCAGGAGCAGCCACAGTCTTGTTAGGAGCAGCTGCATTGACCTATGCAGGAAGAGGAGATGAAGTCTATAAGGATGTTAAGGAAGGCAATTTAGTGCGTTATGTAGAGAATGAGGGCGTTATAAGTAACAAGAATAGAATGATCGTCGACACAGGTTCTTATGAGTTCACATTCATAGATTCTGCAGGTGAGAAAAACTTAGGCTTAGAAAGAGGATTATTGAACAAAGGCCAAGATATTGAAAGATTAGAGATAAGGGCAGGGAATAGGACTTACAGGTTAAACAGGGAAGAATCTATAGATCACTCCAAAATGTTAGTGGATGGGCATTATGTCAGAGTTCCAAGAGAGAAATTATCAGAGGTATTCACACTTTCAGATAATGCATATAACAGCTTAAGAGAAGGAATTTACAATCAGAAAAATCTTGAGGCCTCTGCCATACTTGATGATATCATAGGAAGGCTGAAGGAATTGTCTGAATAATAATTCTCTTTTCACTCTGATAAAGTTTATATATTATGATTCTGTAGGGAATCTATGTTGAATAAAAGGGGGCTTGAAGTAGGTTGGATAGTAGGAGTCGCCCTTGTAGCATTAGTTATCGTTGGAGCTGTCATAATCATCTGGGGAAATCCACTTAGTGGATCATCACGTGAATTAGGCGGAATTACTGATGAATTAAGCCAGACTCAAGGATTTGATACTCTGATAAATGAGAATGCTGTTTTTCTTAATTATATTTTTGGAGAAGTCCCGCAGTTCTTAGTTGATTGGACGAGCGAAGAAAGTGCTGCTATAGTAATTCTCGGGATATGGCTTCTTGTCTTTTTGGCATTTGGGGATATCATGACACTATTTAGTGTTTTCAATAAGCCTATTGCATGGGTTAGTGCAGGTGTCTTAGCTATAATCGGAGCAAACCTTAAGCTTATTTCTTTCATATCAGTTATTTTATTGACGTTAACTTCATTTCTAGGATCTTTAGCAGTTTTTGTAGCTGTAGGCTCTGCTTTCGTTCTATTTATTGCATTCCATTTCGGCACTTCAGCTTTTAGAAGAAGACTTATCATTCGAAGGGCAGAAGATGCGGCATTAAGAGTCACAGCAGGCGGGAAAAAAATGGCCTCTGCAGCAGGCGTTCTTGGAGAGCTGGCAAAGGAAGCAGAAAAAATTGGCGTGGAATAATTTCTAAATATATTTAAACTAAAATCCTTTTATTTAAATTATGAACAAGAAAGCGATAGCGTTGATTTTTTTATTCGTATTTTTACTTAGTTTTATTTCAGCGCAGGATTTGGCAGGCCGGATTGATGAAACCCGTGATAATCTTGAAAATACGCGTGAAGTTGTTGATGAGGCAAAATACAATTTTCTTTCTGACCAGTGGAAAGAAGTTTTCTTGCAGAATAAATTTGTTGCTGCAATGGACCAAAGATTACAGGACATCAATATACTTTTCGTGGTATTTTTTGGCCGCAACTATTCCCTTTCTTTGGAGATGTTCTTAGTATTATTGATGTGGCTTTTCACTTTTTTGTCGCTGCCTGCTTATTTCTCTGCTGCCCCAAGCTATTTAGTTTTAAGCAAGAAAGAAGGATTGATGTGGTTAGCGGCTTTAGCAGGAGCTACTTTGATTGCACATTTACAATTATATAATTTTTTAGCAGGTGCAGCAATAAAACTGATGTTCTATAGATCAGGAGGATTATGGTCTTTCATGACATTCATCGTCATAATAGTCATGATAATGATATACTTCTATTTCGCCAAATACATAGGCCTGAAAATCAAAGCAACCCAGAAGAGGAACAGGGATAATGGATTTGAAGACAGGGTATTAGTCCTCGAGGCATACAAGAAAGGGATGAGCAGGGCCGATAAAATTTAATCAGTATCTTTTGTGAATTTAGCTAGAGATTTTACAAATGATTGCATTATAGCAAATACAGACGCTTTCTTTATTCCGCTTTCTTCAGCCTCTTCGATGATATTATGCCTTCTTATCTCATTGCTTAACTTTGATACAAAAAAGAAAATCAATACAAGGATAACTATGACAAAACCTAAAACTCCTGCGCTCCAGTCTTCTAAAAATCTTAGATTCGCTGCAAGATTCATGAGAGAGATCGAGATATTTTTCAACACACCTGTCGCGGCAAATATTATTGATAACAAAATCCCTATGGCTGTTGAAGTCCCTTTGCTGAATATAGAGAAAATACTCAGTATATTGACTAAGCCAATCGCTAAGATGACCCAGAGAGTTATCATGATTATCGCCAGAGAGATTGAAGATTCCCCTGTCAATCCAAGCGTATATTTCAGGACTGTCTGGAGCCTTGGCGGAAGACTCGATATCAATGGAACTTGCTTTTCAATGTACTTATCTAAGCCATCAACTTTTTCGGATAGCTTATTAATAGTCTCATTTGTTGATTCATTCTGAGCCAATGCTGAGCTGACCAGCAAAAAGAAAACAATCATCACACCAATCTTTTTCATGAACAATCAATTGCAATATTCAATATAAATGTTTCTTCACTATCTTTAAATAATCAGTTTATTTTATGAGGGGATGAGTGTTTATGACATTTACTTCCAATTAGGAGAATACTACCATAATCCTGAAACAGTCATCATTGGATTGCTTATTTTGATTTTTGCTCTTGTTTTTTATATTCTTACCCGGACACGCATCTTTGGTGGAAACAGAGGGGTAAGCATGATTATCGCACTTTCCATCTCTTTAATGGCAGTTTATTACTTTTTTAATCTGAGCTACGAAATAGTCATCTTTAATATTCTGCTAGGGCTAGCTGTCCTGTTATTTTTGGCCATGCTTATAAAACCTTTCATTAAATTCTTAAGAAAACAATTTTAAACACTCTCTGTCTTTTCAATAGATGAATATAGGTTACGATGTCTTAGGAAATATTGCGATATTGAAATTCAGCAGAGATGCTAAACTAAAGGATAAGAAGAAGTTTGCTGAGAGTTTTTTAAAGAAGCATAAAAATGTCACAACTGTTTTAGAGAAAAGCGATAAATTCAAGGGAAGATTACGGGTGCAGAAGACTACACATTTGGCGGGAGAGAAGACAAAAGAAGCTCTGTACAAGGAAAATGATTGCATCTTCAGATTGAATGTAGATACCTGTTATTTCTCTCCAAGATTAAGCTCTGAAAGGAAGGAATTAGCTTCAAAAGTTAAAAAGAATGAAAGTGTTCTAGTCATGTTCGCAGGAGTTGCACCCCATGCAGTTATTATAGGCAAGCAGAAGAAAGCAAAAAGAATTGTTTCAATAGAGCTTGGAAGGAAATGCAATAAATATGCTAAAGTCAACGTAAAGAGGAATAAGCTAGATGACTTGGTTGAGTTAATACAGGGAGATGTGAGAAAGAGAGTTCCTTTACTAAAAGAGAAATTTGACAGGATAATAATGTCAAGGCCCAACTTAAAAGATTCATTCTTAGATGTAGCATTCCCTAAAATAAAAAAAGGCGGAGTAATATATTACTATGGATTCTATAAAGAAGATGAGGTTCTAGAGAAAGGCAAACTCGGAGGAAAACTAAAAGAGCTTATTGAGACAGAAGCCAAAAAAGCAAAGAAGAAAATAAAAATAATAGGGATAAAAAAGGCAGGCGATATCGGGCCTTATAAGTATAGATATAGAGTAGATTTTAAGGTGCTTAATTAGAATACTGGCTAGCGAATGCGTGAACATCAAGATGGCCGTTTGTTACACAGGTAAGATCTGTAGTAGCTAATGGTTTGCCTTCTTGTGAAGTTTCTATTACGAAATTGTATATCCACATCCCTTTTCTAAGCTCCTTCTCATCCTTGCCCTCTTTAATCACGATTTCGACAAACCCTGGCATTAATTCATCATAGAAAACAGTCTCCATTCTTCTATTCATTGCGTAATAGGGATCATCAGATCTTTTGGCATTTTTATTAAGCTCTTCCAAGAAAGTCACTGCTGCGGATGTTCCTGCTGCTTCTGCCTGAGAATAGCTATATTCATCCTCAAAGAATCTCCCTGTAGCTTGGAAGAAATCAGCTATGTCATCCAGATCAAACTCAAGTGTATGCCTGTATAAGATTGTTGAATCTAAATGAGATTGCACAGGGGCTTGCGAAGTAAATTCAGATGTTATTCTAACACTATCATCACAAAAAGAGGTTATAGTCCTTAAGGTGCCGTTATTTGTCCCATCAATCTTACAATTTATTTTTTCTCCTTGATATATAGGCTTTTTAAAATCAGTCCTTCTCTTTGAGAGGTAACCTGAATTGCCATATCTTAATAATACTCTTTCTGTGTTTCTCTCAACCCTTTCATTAGCGCTTGAAAGCAAGGTTCCATGAATAGGCCTACCTGTTAAATTAAATCTTTTTGCTATCTCTAGACAAAAATGCACCGGGTTATAGTCTTTAATAGCTCCTGCAAAGAGTCTTGTGTTTTCTTCTTGAGTAGATGTGTCTTCCTCAAGCTGCTTTTCTAATCCTGAAAATGTGTCTCGAGGTATTTCTACATTAGTGCCCATGAAAAATTATCTTTTAGGTTATTTTTAAATGTTCTCTGCTTCAGCTTTGACAGCTGTGGGAGCTTCTCCGCCGTGCCAGGTGAAACGTGGGCGCATTCTTAATGGATAGATCCTCTCTGAATTATCATCCAGTATTATTGCCGATCCTTTCAATGAAGGCAGATCATCCATTTTTTTCCTTATACTTTCTAGTAAGTATGTCTGCATTATGCCATTTAAGGCTTCAATATCCTGTTTAGAGGTCACTCTATGAGATAACACAATATCTGATTGAGTCATAACATCTGTGTGGATCTGGCCGGGCTGCTGTGTTGCCAAGACTAAAGATATTCCAGGCTGGCGACCTTCCCTTAATAATTGGACCAATGCATCTGTTGCAGGAGTCTTACCTTCTTTAGGCAAGAACTCGTGAGCCTCATCGATAAACATCCAGACTAAAGGCATTTCCCTTACAGCAGAGTAAGACATATAATCAAGCCCGTGCTGGATAGCTTGTATCTCCTCTTTCTTTCTGGCATCAATCCTTTGCTGGAATAATTTTCTTGATATCAAACCAATAACCAGAGCCCTGACATTGAACGCGCCGATAGAACTGTAAACAGATAAATCAAGTATAGAAGTCTTTCCTGCCTCTATCAACTCACTTATCTCAGTGCCTTTTTCATCTTTAGAGAATATTCCCCAAGTATTGGCAGCTAGAAACAATGCAGAAGTTATATTTTTAGTTTCTGCTGTTGCTGAATGGGTCAAGCTTATCTCATGGATTATATCCTCTATTGTGAAATCCCCGAGTTTTTCTTTCAAATCAGAAATGATTTTGGATATCAGTGCTCCTTCCTGAGAAGTCATTGAAAGATTAAAGGTTATTATCCAGTCTTCAGCTTCCAGTTCAGATGGCTTCAATGCAAAAGTCTCATCGACAGGAATGCTCTTATCCTGATACTCCTTTATTTTCCCAAATGGCGCAAAGACCTTTATAGGCAATTGCTTTGTTTTCAATCCCCATTCATCTAGTAAATATTTTTCTTTATCATTCTTGAACTTCATTGTCCAGAATATTCCCATTGTATCAAATATCAAAGAAGCTATGTTCCTTGAAGTTTCAGGAGGAAGATTAGAGATCTCTTCTGTCATTACACCTAATGTATAGCTGTTATGGACGATTATGTCATTTGCTACGAAATTATGATTTTCCGGAACGCAGATATCATACACTTTAAAATTGCCATCCAATATTTCCATTGAGACTATTTCATCCCAGAATATATCTGATTCCGCTAAGGTCTTTAATCCTATATGCTGCTCTACTTCTGCTATTTGTAATAATGTTTGTCTTGATGGAGCATATCTTGCTCTCTCCCTTATAGCCTTTGGATGCCTATAGCCTACGGCTCTCCCTATTGCTGCCCAATTTTCAGGCTTATAAAACTTCCAGATTTCTTTAGGGATAGTATCAATATTAGGATTTCTTGTTCTTGATTTTATTTCCTCGTAAGCAATTATTTGTTTTTTCTCTTTAGCTCCGAAAAATCCTATCTCTTCTATGAATTTTAAGGCATTTTGTGCGTTGATTACTATCTCAAACGAGATGAAGTTCTTGCCTTTATTTCTTATTTTTTTAGTCCTTATTCTTGAAATAATTCCAAACCTAAGCAGCAAATGGTGGATTTGTTTTATCAATTTTTGAGAGGAGGAACTATAGGATATTTCCCAATAATTATTGACCTTGTAAATACTTCCATCGCAACTAAACAGTCTGTTCAAAAATAATGATATGCTATTTTTATTTAATTTCATAATATTTTGTGAAAGGTATTTCTGAGTGGCTAAAAGCCCGAACATCTCTTCATTTTCTATGAGTTTTCTGATGCTTCTCTTTTCAAGCACGTTCTTATTTTCATTTGTAAATTGACCTTTTTCATTTCTTATGTTGCCTGTCTGAAGGACTTTGGCTTTCCAATTTGGCGAAGATATCCGATAGTGATTTTCTTTTTCTTTTATCAACTTTAGAGATGAATCAAATTTATTCAATGAGGATATAAAATCCTCCACTATCTGTTCATCGGAATTTGCAAATAACACAACTTTTTTTGTATGCCCTTCGGCAAGAAGATAGGATAATATTTTTATTTCATGTTCAGGCATTTGCTTATTTCCAAAAGCAGGAATTTTTCTAGGAGTTGCAATTCTGCTTCCCAAACCTAAATTAATGACAGGTCTCCAACCACCTAATGTCAATAAGGGATGTTCAGGAGTAAGTTTTATTTCTTTTCCGCTTCTTAATCTGATTTTAATTATTTTATCAACCTCTCTACTAAAGAAGTCTGATTTAGGTGAATTTTCTAATTTAAGCTTGTCATTCAAAGCAATAACCCTCTTATCATTTTCTTCTAAATTTTCTATCGGTACTTGAGTTCCATCCTCCAGAGTTATTAGGGTATCGCCTGTCAGGCACTTTCCGCTTCCTCTTTTGCCCGCAACTAAGACCACATGAGACCTGGCGACATCCATGTAGATAGGATTAGATAATGAAGTGTATTGTCCCATTGTGACATAACTTTTACCAAGAAATATCAACCCCTTATCACCAAGTTTTTTCTTATCTGATTTATCCCTTCCTAATATTATATCGTAAGGCATTATATAAAATAAGGCAAGAAGTTTATAAATTTGTGGAAATATAAATATTTAAACAATAAAATCTCTTTTAATAGATGACAAGGAAGAAGACAGCAAAGAGAGCTTTATTTGTATTGATTATAGGATTTTTCGCAGTATTTCTTTTAGCTATGGGGAGCTATTATCTTGCTCCTGAAGTGTCTTTATCACCCGGAGCTGACGCAGGAATGATAGCTGCTAATTTCTTCATGATCTTATTCATAGCAGCCTTGCTTATTATTTTATCTATAATCTTTTTACTTATTTATCTAATAACACATACACACTAGTATGATAATGCTTATAAGTGCACCCTCTGTTTAGGTCAAATGAGACTTAGCATTGATGCTGAAGGTTTAATTTATTTGTTGCATCACAGACCGCTTACAGAAGGAGAAGTAGAATTAAGTAATAATCATAGCAGGACTCAATTATTTGATCCTGAAAGCATTTCTAGCGGATTTATAGATGTCATAGGCCATCTTTATTCACTTCCACCCCCTTTTTCTCATGGAAGACTTGCTGCGCATAGAAAGGGCCCTAACTATTCTGCAAGCCTTCAATTTATGCTATGTGAAGGAAATTATAAAGTGGATAGGTTGTCTGGTTATCTGAAGAAGGAGTTTGATCCACAGTGGTGTATCACTGACCCGGATTTTGGCCTTGGATATATTCTTGAAGACAAAAGAAAATCGACTGATTCTGAAAGAAACGTGCAAGTCGCTGTAACTTATGGAAAAAGCACTGACCCGTCATTTGGAGTTTATATAGTGTCAATTGGGACTCACGGGGCTAAACCCCTTATTGTTGGAGAAGAATCGCAAACAGTTACTGAAATAAATTCCCTCGCAAGAGTAGGTACTAGATTTTTGCACTCTGCTATAAAGGCGAACAGTGCGCGAACAAAAAGAAAGGCAAATCTTCCTGAAATAATTATCCACACTAGTTGCTTTTAGTATTATTCCAGCCACCAAAATTCTTATATAATGCTGATTTTTAATGATTGTATGACACACGAATTACCTTCTTTGCCGTATGAATATAATTCTTTAGAGCCGTATGTAGATGCTAAGACAATGGAAATACATCATACTAAGCACCATAAGGCCTATGTTGATAAATTGAATGCTGCTTTAGAGAAATATCCTGAACTTCAGAGCAAGGATATAATTACCTTAATGAAGGAATTTGATTCAGTTCCTGAAGATATTAAGACTGCCGTGAGGAATAACGGAGGTGGGCACGCAAATCATTCTTTATTCTGGGAGATAATGGGTCCAACTGCTAGCGAATTAGCAGATTCACCATCTGGAAAATTATCAGAAGATATTGAGAAGGCTTTTGGAAGCTATTTAGAATTCAAGAAGAAGTTCACTGAGGCTGCTAGCGGAAGATTCGGCTCAGGCTGGGCATGGTTAGTAGTAGATAATGGGGAGCTAAAAATAATAAGCACAGCAAACCAGGATTCCCCTTATATGGATGGCCATACTCCTATCTTAGGTCTAGATGTCTGGGAACACGCATATTACTTGAAATACCAGAATAAGAGGCCTGAATATATTGAGAACTGGTGGAATGTTGTCAATTGGAATAAGGTTAGTGAATTATATGAGAAAGCAAGCAGCTAGAAATCTAAGAGCCAAAGTAATGGTAGGAGTATCCGCAGTTGTGATGGCTGCATCTTATTATTTAATGCCTGATTTTACTGCAAAAAACCTTTTGAGAGACAATTACATAACAGATTATGATATAAATGATGATGGGAAAGATGATCATATTGTAGCGATCCATTCGGAAAGGGGTGAGTTTTTGGCATTTATAGATAGGAACTCTTTCGATAAAAGAATAAAAAAATCAAATTATGATGATTTCCAGTCAGATGTTAAACCGATCTTTCTTGAAAGACAGGGCAGGGTATATTCTTTATATGCTGAAGAGGGTACATTCAAACGCATTTTTGCAGAAGGATTTAGTTTTGAAGAATTGAATGAGTCAATAACTGATGGTGAGATTTATTTAGGCTTTCCTGGAATAGAAAGTCTAGCACTAAGCAATGATCACTTCTGAATAAACGCTCTCTCTTCATCTGTCAATTTAAGTTTATCCTGTACAGTTGGATTGTTCTTGATTATATTCTTTATCGCCGAAAAATCTGACATCGTCCTCTTAACAGAGCAGTGAGTATATTTAGCGTATTTCTGTGCTATTGTTTTTTTCTTTGCTAATTTCTGGTTATTGAGCCAGATCTGCAGAATTCTTTTAGGCCTTTCGTATTTAGTGAATCCATATTGAGGTTTACTTTTTGCATAAGCCACTCCAGCGCTCTGGAAAGCATTCTGATATACTAAAAATCTCCAGAATTGCTGCCTGTAGATCCTTCCCCTAAATTTGTCTGCATTGCTCAAAGCTAAATAAGCCCTAGCTAAATCTTCTCCCTTGTAAGCTTTAGGAATATTTTCCTCTAGCCAGAGCAATATCTCATCTAATGACATTTTAGTAGTGTCGAACAATTTCAGGAAGTCCTGCCTTTCATTGAATATCATCTTCAATATATTGAATATGCTTTCATCCTTATCTCTCTTATCATTGAAATCAAAAGACCCTGTCTTATCAATTGAATAAGCCTGGAGGTCATTTAGTGCTGCTCTTAAGTCTCCCTGGGATTTTATCGCTATCTGCCTTAGGAAATGCTCATTTTCAGTCAATCCCTCTGTTTCTACTATTTTCTTCAGAAGATTTACGACTTCTATTATAGGCAAGGATTTCATCTCAACTAATTTGCATTTAGGCCTTAATTTTGAGAATTTTGTCTGCCAGGCATCATTAGCTGTTAATATCAGAGGATGGGAAGACTTGTCTATTATTCTTATCAGTTCAGGAATTCCTCCGATATCAGTTCCTGTTACCCCGTCAACTTCATCCATCAATAAAATCTTTCCTTTCTTGAACAAGCTCTGCTGTTCTGAAGCAGGCTTTAATGTTTCCTCTAACTTAACCCTGTTCCTTAAATCAGAGGAATTCAGTTCTAAAACATCAAGATCATGTTCATTAGCTAATGCCCACGCCAAAGAAGTCTTTCCTGTTCCAGGAGGACCATATAATAGAATAGCTTTTTTCTTTGGGAATTCTTTGAGGAATTGCTCAATATCTGAAATTGCCTTAGATTGCCCAATAAAATCAGAATATTTCTTAATCCTGTATTTCTCTGGTAAGCTTAGATATTGCTGCATTTTTTCTTTCGGAATTATCTAACCCTTGTGATAAATCTAAGGTCTGATTCTGCTACTGGTCGGCCTTCACCTTCACCAAGGCCAGTTTCCTTAAAACAATACAGCTCTCCTCCTCTTTCATATACTTGGACTTCTATTGGCTTGCCACTGACTGAGTACCATCCAGCTCTTAGAGGCATTCCTTTTTCATCAGTATCTATTTTCTGTTCTATCATTTTACGCTTTTCCTAGTCCTGCTAAGACAAATGAAGCTAATAATGCCTCTAACTGGACAAATTCATCACTGCCTTCGACAATTCGGAATTCTGTCTCTCCTGTTTTTTCTGTCAGCTTGACTTTAAGTTCAGGCTCTATTGATAAGTTCCATATCTCTTTCTGCATAGCCTTTATCACATCAGTGCCTGAGATGCTCTCTTTAAGCATGACGTCTAAAAGTTTCTCTTTTGATTTTATGAAATCTCCTTGCAGAGCATAATCCAGGACAACTTTGATATCAGCAGGCTTAGTGGAAGAAGCTATTATGTTTATCATCTCAGCGTCGATATTCAGAGATATTGAAGCTGTTGCCTGCAGAAGATTTATAGCCTTTCTGCAGTCGCCTTCGCTTATTTCATAAAGAGCCTCTACTGCATCATCCTTTACCTGAAGCTTTTCTTTTTCAGCTATCCTTTTTATTACTTCTGCAACATCTTTTTTCTCTAAAAGCTTGAAACGGAACACCACGCAACGAGATTGTATTGGATCTATTATTTTGCTGGAATAATTGCAGGACATTATGAACCTGCATGTATTAGTGTAGTTCTCCATAGTCCTTCTTAATGCCTGTTGGGCTTCCCTAGTCAATGCGTCAGCTTCATCTAAGAATATCACTTTGAATGGGACAGGCCCTAAGGATTTAGTCCTGGCGAAGTCCTTGACTTTCTGCCTGACGACGTCAATACCTCTTTCGTCAGAAGCATTTAATTCTAAATAATTCTCTTTCCATTTGTCCTTGAAGAGCTCTTTGACGATGATCAATGCTAGAGTAGATTTTCCTATTCCAGCAGGGCCGGCGAAAAGCAAATGAGGAATATTCATTGCCTGGACAAGTGACTTGACTCTCTTGATTATCTCCTGCTGGCCGACAACCTGCTCAAAATCAGATGGCCTGTATCTTTCTGTCCATATATCGCTCTGGCTCATATTATATTTTTATTCCCCTCTCTTATAAACATTTAGTTAGTCAATCAGAGGAATTTAAAGATTATTGTTCTAGACTTGCTAATCTTCAATCAATTCATAATCTTCCCGCAGTCTTGCCCTTAATTTATCAAATCTTTTTCTTGCACTTTCACGTGAGAATCCATATTTCTTTCCTATTTGTTCCCAAGTCTGCTGCTCTATGACTCTCATCTTTAAAATATCCTGCTCTTCTTCTGGAATGCCTCTTATCATTTGCGAGAATTGATGGGCAGCTCCTGAATAATAGTGATTTCCTTTGTAAACTTGGTGAACTATCTTATCCAGCTTGTCTTTAGGGATCAAATCCAAACTTTTTTCAAAATCCCTTTGAGGCTTTGTAGAGTTATCTGAATTATCTTTTTCAGTTATAGCTCTTCTTATAGCAACATAATTATCTGCTGACATATAGCCAGCTTTTAATGCCCTTTTTTCCAACATCTCTCTTATACTTACCCCAGTCTCGCTTGCTCTCTGAGCATCAGAAGACGAGAACCCTTTTCTTTTAGCCCTGATGCGATTTTCCATCGATCTTTCTGAGTATCCTAATGCCTTGGCGATTATTTTAGCTACTGTCTTTATAGGCATAGATTCGTCACTGTCTATTTTTTCAATTGTTCTTGTTACGTCTATTCTTCTCATAGAAATACCGTCGCGAAAATGCTTAAAAATTTAACTATAATTCAAATTCTAGGGGCTCACAATTAGCTATCCTTGTTGTTATAGCGACTTCATCAGATATCTTATTAAAGTAGGACAAGAAAAATCTTAAAGGATCCTGATGGCTTACAATAAGGACGCTCTTATATTCACCCTTTAACTCATCTATGAAATCATAGACCCTTGCCTTTACCTCTTCTAACGATTCGCCGTCCTTCTCCTTTTTTGTGAATTTACCTGATTTTCTTTCGCTTCTATAGAATTCTATCGGCTTTAATTCGAATTTTTTCCCGAAGAATGGCTCGTTTATCCTTTTGTCAGGAATGACTGGACAATCGTGGAATTTGCTGATTATCTCCGCTGTCTGCATTGCCCTATGGAATTGAGAAGTAAAAATAACATCTAATTTTATATTTTTTAATTCTTCAGCTACTTTTTCTGCCTGTTGCCTTCCTTTTTCAGTTAGGTTAGAGATGTTCTGGATATCTCCATTGATCAATCTTTTTGTGTTATGCATAGCCTCTGCGTGCCTGATGCAATAGACTTTCATCTTAGAATTACTTGCTTCGCTCTCTATGAAGTCTTCTCTTTCTCTTTTCCTTCTTTAGGCGTTTTCGCTGCCATTTCCAGCGCATTTGCCTTTTCTTTTTCCAGCGTCTTGATGATCTCTTCACTTTCTAGTTTTCTTAATAAATAAGTTATTGTTTCCTAGAAAATTGGGTTTTTAAACATTTAGATTAAAAATTAAGTTTTATTTTTTCTACTTCTTCCTTGAACACCCGGGCTCTTTCATCACCTAATATCGCTCTGTAAGTTCCCATGCCAGTGTTTATTGCCTTGCCTAAACTATTAAGCTCCTTGACTAATTGGGCTATTTCTGCCTCGTCTAATGATGTTTTTGATAAAATTCTCCAGCCCTTGATCATTCCCACTGTTTTTGAGGTCTCATAAGCTAATGTCTTGAGGATATTCTCAGAGTCTATTATTTCATCATAGCTTAATGTGTCTAATAAAGTCCTTGATTTTTTCAGGTCTAATTTTGTGTAGTCCTTTATAACCAGATTAGTCTCTCTTTCAACCCCAAGGAGCAATTCTTTCAGCCTGGTCTTAAGCAAGGTGCCTTCATTGCCTAGCTCTACAACGTATTTTTTCAGGTCTTGGGATATTTTTTGGATCAATCTTCCTTTCTGTATTACTGCTATTGCCTGATCTAAACTTGCATAATTCCTTAGTTCAGACTTATTTAAATTATCCACAAATTTATCAAAAAGCTCCCTTTGCTTCTCTAGTATCTGGATCTGTTCGTTGGCTTTCCTTAATAGCTCTGCAGTCGTCCTCAAAGTATACCTCTTCTTTTTATAATAGATAGTTATCTCATTCTTTCTTTCTGACACTGCGATAGTCAATGCTTCAGTCATTTTTGCAGCTCTTTCAGCAGCCTTATGGCGAGTTCCTGTCTCATTGGTCTTTATTTTTGAGTCAGGGGAAAGATGGACATTGGCAAAGGTTATTTTTTTCATATCTTTTGAGAGGATTATAGCACCATCCATCTTTGATAATTCTAAAAGCCTCTGAGGTGTGAAATTAGAGTTTAGCTTGAAACCCCCATCCATTATTGAATTAGTCTTGTCATTGCTAACGACTATCAATGCGCCCTTTCCTGCCTTGACTATATTTTCTAAACCAGTCCTTAGATGAGTTCCTGGCGAGACCAATCTTAAGATATTGATGAATTCCTCTTTTATCGCCTTATTGTTTCTTTTTTCATCACTAAAAGTAATCTGGACCTCTTTTTTATCTTCCATAATCTTTTTAATTAGTATCAGGATTTAAACTTTTATATAAAACTGCATATATGATTTTTAAGAAATAGGTGTTTATTATCGACGAAAAATAGAAATGTTTTTCATAATCTTTAAAAAGCAATCTGCGTTTTTGTCCCTATGAAGAAAGAAGATTTCAAGAAACTTGAAGAGATATTGCTGCAAGTAGGCTTAAGAATAGCGAAGAGAGGAGAAGGAGCTTTGTTTGTTGTAGGAGAGGCTGAATACAGCCCTTTAGTAAATCAATCAGTCCCACCTTTCAAGGTGACGGATAATCCCAAGCTACTAGAGTCTTTAGCTCTGATGGATGGAGCAGTGATAATTGATGAAAGCGGGATGATGAAGGCCTATGGGGTTTTGATTAAGACTAAAACAACTTTCAAGAATTTTGGGACTAGGCATAGCGCTGCTTTGACTGCTTCCAAAAAGGCAAGAGTAGTATTCATAGTCTCTGAAGAGGATAAGAAAATCAGGATACTTAAGAAGGGTAAGATGGTGATGCAGATAGATGCATTGCAGAAAGATGTGGATAAATCTGTTTCTAAAGCTGTTCAGTTACTGGAGTCAGTCGGAGCAGGAACAATTGGAGCAGTGGGTGCAGGGATATTAGTGCCTGCATTAGGAATAACATTAGTTCCAGGGATTATAGTCTTCGGGTCCGCTTATTATCTGGGGAAATTATTAGTTAAGAGGAATGGGAAATAATATCAATCTTCAACAAATTTATCTATTATCTTTGATATCTCTTTCTGCTTATCTTTCTTAGTACAAATAATTAGGAAGACTTTATCCTGTCCAAAGATAATCTCTATAATATATTCTCCTTTTGAATCATGAAAACTATAGTGTTTATCAGTATAATCTTTGATTTTATGTTCTAAATCAAATATTGGTTCACTATCTCTGTCCGTTGGTCTTGCAAACCTTTCAACGTGAAATCTATCCACTCCGAGATCCACTAATAGTTGCCTGCATACCTTAAAGAAATTCTGTTTTTTTGGGAAAATAAAATAGCATCTTGACTCAGATTTTCCTACCCCTAAGAGCTTTAGTTTTACCATGTTAGTTTAGCTTTTCATTACTTTTATTTGTTTTGTATTTGAAACCGTCCCAAAAATGGACTTTTGATTTAAGTAAATCTTAGATAAATAAGGTAGATGGGCTAGTAGTTCAACGATAGAAGTTTGATACCCCTGGCTAGCTGAGTTCGAAATGCTCCTGCCGGTTGAAAGAATTTCGTGAGAGTTGAAATTCTTAGTACCGTCAGCAGTTTCCTATCTCACAAGTTCGATAGGAAATAATGCTCCTGCCGGGAGTCGAACCCGGGTTTCCGCCGTTCTCCATCACCTCTTTTAAGGAATATGAGGTGATGTCCATATTCAAATGCCTGCCCTAGAGAGGACAGAAGTTATAGTCTCGTCGACATCACTTCGGCTTCTTGATTCGAGAGGGCGGTGTCCTTGGCCACTAGACTACAGGAGCTTGAGTTATATAAAAATAAAGGGTTTAAAAGAATTTGGATAAAAAATAAATTGGGTTTAAGCAGCTCTTCTGTAGCTGTCGTTTCTGCCTTCGATAACTCTTCCGCTAATCTTCCTTGCAGCTATAGCAAAAGCAGTTGCTCCTAGAACTCCTATAAATCCAGTCGCAGCATGTTCAGGGTAACTTGCCATAGGTTCAAGAGCTTGAGTCACATAATTGACTCCATTTTCTCTTGCAACATCTCTTAAGTCACGTCCAACATTGCTTTCTAGGGCCATCTCTGTCAGCTTAAGGCCTCCGATAAATGCTCCGCCAATAGCGGCAGTGCTAGTTGCGTATTTAGTCCCGTCAGCAAGCCTAAGCGCCTGCCCTTTAACTTCTTGTTTTGCTCTGTCTAACATATTTTTATCCTCCTTTCACTAGGGAAAGAGCAGAAAAAGCATTTTTAAATCTTTGTATTGTTGTTATTTTGGAGTAATACTATTGCTTCTTTATCTTGAATCTTTTCCATATGTTTGGACCGACTTTTATCAAGTCGTCAGAAATGAATTCGACTTCTTCCCCAACATATTCGTCCTTTGTATCAACTATTTCATAAACTGGTCCCTTTTTATGCTTGAGCCTGAATATCTCACTCATTGGCCTGAATTGCTGCGGATAAAATCCTATTAATCCAGAAGAGATATTAGCTATTTGCAGGAATCCCCATTTACAGTGGTAGATTCCTTCCTGATGCTCTGAAACTTTATACTTAGGTTTTTTATTTAGAGTGAGAATATCAAACAATCCCCTTAAGAATTGAACAGGGGAGAAATCTATTGAATTTGCCATCAATATGACCGAGGTATTATGCTTTTTGCTGATTCCTAATACAGTCTTAAATCCTGCAAAACCTCCGTCATGTCCGAATATGTCGTAATCTTTTTCACTCCATATTTCACAACCCAGACCATAACTAAAACTATCATTGATCTTAATTTGTTTTGACAATATATGCTTCTTTGAGTTGTTTGATAATAATTTTGAATCCTTCATCAGGCTAATTGCCAATTTGGACAGGTCCTCTATATTGGAGACGAAACCTGTTGCTGAGGATAAAGCGTTGGTTTTTGGATTAATGAAAGTTTTTCTTTTCGAGTAAGGTAACTTTATGCTGTACCCTTCAGCCAAATCCTTTAAAGCCAATTCATTCAAATCAGGATGGGTATTCTTCATCCCTAATTTTTCAATTATATTTTGGAGAACGTATTTATTATAATCTTCTCCTGAAACCTGGCTAATTACTTCACCCAGCAAAGCAAATCCCAGATTCGAGTATTTCCACTTGTTTGGAATTTTCTGGGCAAAATTATCTTTAATGGAACTCTCTATTTCCTCTATATTGGGAAATTTATCATTTATCCAGTAAGGAAAAATGCCATCTCGTTTTACTTTTGCTGTATGAGTTAGCAGGTCTTTGATAGTTATTTTCTTAAAACCTTTATCTGAGTTTAACCAGGGCAGATATTTGCTAGCCTCATCATTTAAGAAGATTTTTTTCTTTTCAACAAGCTGCATTATCGCAATTGCTGTAAATAGTTTTGAAATTGAGGCTATCCGGTAACTAGTATTTTTGTCAGTCCTCTTTTTTCTTTTTATGTTGGAATATCCATAAGTTTGGTGAAAGATTAGCTTATCATCTTTTATTATTCCGATAGATAAGCCAGGCAATTCATTTATAAAAACCTGGAAATTCAGCCACCTGTCTATAATTCTTAGGGAATCTTTCATTTTAATAGCCTCGCCCGGATTCGAACCGGGGTTTCGGCCTCCAGAGGGCCGTGTCCTTGACCACTAGACTACGAGGCTATAATACTAGGTTATATTTATGCCTTAAAAATCTAATGTTTTAGGAATTTATTTAAATTGATTAAATATCGAATTGATATGAATATAGAAGCAGAAGTCCGGAGCTTTATTTCTGAGGAGAAATATAATGAACTCTTAGATTTCTTTAAGGAAAATGCTGAGATAGTAAAGGAAGATTATCAGGAAACATTTTATTTTAATAGTGAGGAAGACCTGAGAATACAGAAAAATGATTTTTATTCTAAAGTCTGGCTGAAGAAAGGCAAACTGCATGATGACTCACGCGAGGAGATAGAGATTAAATTCGATAAGAATGATTTTGAGAATGTGGAAAAATTGTTTTTGGCATTAGGATATGAAACAGAGATAAAGTGGCTAAGAAAAAGATTTGAATTCAATTGGAAAGGCACTACAGTATGCCTTGACCATACAAAAGGATATGGATATATTATAGAATTTGAGAAGATGTGCTCTGAAGAGGAAAAGGAGCGGGAAGTAGGGTTATTAAAGGATAAACTTAAATCACTCGGGGTTGATCTAACTTCAAAAGAGGAATTTAATAGAAAATTTAATGATTATAAAGAAAACTGGAGAGTTCTCATCAGTTAGAAAAACTTTTATATCTATTAATCTAGTATTTATTAAGAGGAAATAATGATAAGCTGGATATTGGTCATTTTGGTTGTTGCAGGCTTAATAGTCTTTTTTAAAACTACAGGAATAAAATTTGGTAAGTCCTGGACTATTTTTATAGGCTCAACTATCTTCTTTGTTGTTCTGACATTTGGATATGTTATAACAAGGCCTGGGATAGACCTGACAAGCTTTGATGGTTTTGTCCATGCATCAGAGGTTTATTTTGTCTGGCTTGGAAGCTTGTTTGATAATGCTGCTAAAGTGACAGGCTATGCGGTAAATACAAATTGGACAGCAAACGTCACTGTTGGAGGCACGGGATGAGCACCAGGTGGGCAGTATTTTTTATTAAATTTCTTCTTTTAGGAGCTTTTTTTATAATAAGCAACCATAATCTAGCCTTGGCTAATATGGATGACAGGACCCAGTTTGTAACTGAATATGGCAGCTGGATAAAGAGTGTAGCAGATAATGTCGGATCTTTAACAGGTTATGTAATCAAGGTTGAATGGCTTCCTGGAGTGGAAGACCAGTCATTGAATGAATTAACTGATCCAAAGGGATAGTTTTCTAACTGCTAAATTTTTAATCGTGCTAAGCCTCTGTAGCTCAGCAAAACACAAATTATATAAAACTCCAACGATACTTTATTTAGATGCGAATAAAAATTAGAGATGATAAATTAAGAGATTACTTTTTTCTTAAAGTTAAGGAATCTAATGGCGAAACATTTAAGGAAATCGGCAAAAGTCTCAATATATCGAAAGCCACCTTTGAACGTTACAGAAACGGAAAATTTCTTTTGCCCGAGAATTTATTTTTAATCTTCCTTGAAAAATTAAATGAAGAAGATAAATTTAAAATGGGTAGAAATATTGAACGGTTGCCAGACAATTATGGACAGGTTCTCGGAGGTCAAAGAGCTTATTTGCTGAATTTTAAAGAATTCGATAAAGGTCGGAAAAAGGGAATGCTTAAGCTGATTAAAAAGAGGAAAGCAGTTAATTATGATTTTTCAGATTTTAATTTGATACCTCCCTTATGCGAGGTTATCGGGGCATTCATAGGCGATGGTTTCTTCAATTGCTATAAAAATAAGTCATATCATATGGAATTTTCTGGAGATTCTAGATATGATCTTAACTATTATCAAAATGTTATAATTCCCACAATTAAGGAATTTTTTCCAAATGTTAATCCAAAAATTTACAAAGTAAAGAAAAGAAATTCTATTAGGATTATTTTTTATTCCAAAGAAATCTTTACTTTTTGGAAAGATTTTTTAGGATTTAAGCCAGGAGTTAAAACTTACACTGTAAAGATTCCGCAAGTTATAATTGAATCCGGGGGCGAATATATGAGAGCTACTATCCGGGGAATATTCGATACAGATGGTTGTGTATTTTTTGATAGAAGAAAATCTTATGCTAACCCTTATCCAAGAATTAATCTACACATAGCTAATAAAGAATTATCTGAGCAAATAATATCATTTTTGTCACAGGATTTTAAGCTTTATCATGCTTATGATGAGAAAAGGCAAATTTATAAAATAGAAATTTATGGTAAAGAACAACTGAAAAAATGGATTTCTCTAATCGGTTTTTCAAATCAGAGACATCTTAAGAGAATTGCCCCAATGGCTCAGTGGTAGAGCGCATCATTGGTAATGATGAGGTCCCGAGTTCGAATCTCGGTTGGGGCTTATAACCAATCAACTAATGATTTGGTGCCTTCCGATAAGTTTTTATTAAACCAAGGCAATACATAACAATGAAAAAACTATATTCAATTAAAGATGAAAAATCAGAGTTGCATTTCCAAATAGAAATCAGCAAAGATATTTGGAAGACGTTAGATGAATTAGCTAATAGGTTATATGGTGAAAACTGGATGATTGATGATCATTATAGGGGAGAAATCAAAGATAACGATTACTTTGGCTTTACTAAAGGTGGAATTTATCTAGGAATTGTTATGACAAAAAATAGAGCCCATATTATCATTTTAGGATCTGCTAATTTACAAAAAGAGATAAAAGATTTTATATTCAAAAGTTATTCTTTTTAGTAATAAATCTGTTCAAATCTCGGCAGAGGCTTAATTATTAGCTATATTTAAAAGGATCAGCTTTCTAGGATTTTTATGGAGCGCAAGAGGCAACAAGAGATAGAAGGTTTGCGAGATATTTATGGATATCATGAACGCTATGAATTAGTTTTGGCTGCCGCATTTGAACCTGATATTGATAAAGGGTGTGAGAAAAGGTTTGATTTCTATGATTCACTTGGCGAGGCAGCTAGCAGACTAGGAAAAAGAATGTTTCTTCCCCATAGGCACATTGACCTAGAATGGCCTCCTGAAAAAATATTAGGGATTATGGCGATAGTCATTCCTTCGGCAGATTTAGTTGTAAGCTATTTAGGAATTAATTCCACTACAGTAGGCATTATGAACGGAGAAGCTAACCATTCAGGAATTCCAATATCTTATATCTATGAAAAAGAAGAGGATTTAGGTAACCTCGAAGTTACTATGGCTGGCATGGATACGGGCGGAAGAATGAAAACTAAGATTATTAATCCTGGATTCAGAGGAGAAGTTTTTGATTTGATAGAATTTGGGGATGATGATAGAGAGGGCATCAGAAAACTTGAGCATTCCCTTCGTAGATTTTATCAGGAGTTTCCTGCTACAAGATGAAAGATGCCGCTGCAGGAATAGCTTCACAAACTATATAAAACCTAATCCTAGTAAGCATTGATGGAACTTGAACAATTAAAGAAAGATTATGCAATTTTAGAGAAGAAGTACAAACTTCCTAAATTTTCAGTCATGAATGAATATTTTGAGATAGAGAAATTGGAGAAAGATACTGATTTTCTTTTAAGGGATGTGAGAAAAATCATGATGGAGAAAGTTGTGAGATATATTCAATTCGTTGAGATGATGATAAATCCTTCTCAAGCCCCGCCAATGTTCACACTTTTCTTAAAGAACGTCAGCCAGGATGACAGAAGGACTCTTGAAAAAATATACTCTGATTTTATCAAGCTTGAACTGAGCTCATTAAGGGCAGAAATAGACTACTCTGAAAAAGGCGAAGCTGAATTGATAAAGAAAATAAATTCCACATGGGAAGAAAGCAGGAAAGATATGGCCCTTGCTATAGATATAATGGAAAGGAATTGGAATTCAAGCTCTGCAAAGAAAGACAAAAGTTATTTTGGTTAAATCAATTCCTGCAATTTATCTAAATTCAATTCAAGGACAGCTAAAGGAAATTTAAGGTTCCAGTTCTTCAATGAATTAGGATGCATCTCCCCGATATAGCCCATTGGCTTATCATTCACTATTATCTTTCCTGTCCTGCCCTCTATCAATGCTTTATGGGAATGTTCGGACAATGAATATTTTATAGATAATGAATCCATCAGATAATCAAGGTGCTGCTTTATCTGTGTGAAATTGCCAGGAGTTAAGGCAATGATCAAATTATTATTTTCTTTTATTCCTGTTTCGGTCTTGTCAGTAAGCCTGAATGCTTTTCCTATTTCGAAAATATTCTGGGGATACTCACTATCCTTGTTTTCAGAAAGTATCCTTAATGAAGGTATTAACAAATTAGGCCTTAATAATTTATATTCTGTCTTGGAATTTTCCAGCTCTATCTTCTCTTTAAGCCTCATCTTTTTTGCCTCTTCAAGAGTTATCAAATGATAAGAAGATATTTCTATCAGCCCTAAGCCTATTAATATTTCTTGCACTTTAGACTTGAACTTGCTGTTATCTGATTCCTGCGCTATTGATGATATTTTAGGCAGCTCTGGAGCGAAATTATCATAACCATAAGCAATAGCTATATCTTCTATTATATCAACTTCGTGCAATATGTCAGTCCTCCAGGCCGGGACAAGCACTGTTTTATTCTTGTACTCGTAACCCATTTGTTCAAGAAAAGTTTTGACTTCTTTTTCTTTTAAATTAAGCCCGAGAAGCTTATTCATTTTATCTACAGATATATTTATTTGCTCAGGGGTTAAATCAGGCGTGATTATTCTTTTTTTATAATCAAGCTCCATCTGGAAAATATCAGCGCCCATGTCAGATAGGGTTGTCACGATTATGTTTAGTACCTTCTTGAGGATTTCTAGATCATTACCTGAGCATTCGATGAAAACTTCTTTTGTCTCTACATCAACTCTCCCGGTCTCTTCACTATTGATCAATGGAGGAAGGGATAAGATCTTATTATTTGAATCTATAAATACAGGGAACTCTTTCTCATTTTTTAATATATCAGCATAAGCCTTGCCTGTCGGATGCTTTTTCAATATCTGCCATCCGTTCATCTCTTCCTTAGACCCAAGAGGAATAAACTTTATCTCAGACGGCTTTTTAGTAGTGTATTTTATAGGAAGCTTTATTTTATCTAATGGATATATACCAATAGCTGCTTTTTTCCTGTTTCTCCCTACTGTTATATGGAGTTTTTCCTGCAAATCAATAAGCGCCTTGATCTTTTCATCGTCAAGATTCAAGTTTTTAGCAATAGCGCAGACAGTAAATGGCCTGACTTTATCAACAGAGGAGTCTATTTTAACCTTATAATTTTTTTCAGGCTTATTTAGATTGTATTCTTTAAGCCCTGCCTGCATTCCAAGGAAAGACTTGAAAGATCTTAGAAAGCCCTGCAGGGAAATCAAGTCAGGCCTATTCGGGAAAACCTCTATCTCAATCAACTCATCAGAAATACTCTCAAGCGGAGTCCCGAATAAGCTTATTTTTTCAATTACTTCGTCTGTCAATTTGATTTCTTTTTCTATCTCTTTTCTTGCGAATCTTACGTTTGTCATTTTATTATCACCTTCTTTTTTCTTAGGTCATTTAAATCATTCTTATATAATTCCCTAAGATCTTTTATTCCGTGGGCTTTCATCATCAATCTATCAAAGCCAGGACCCCAGGCTAATACAGGCAAAGCTGTTCCTAACAAAGGAACTGTAACCTCTGGACGGAATATCCCTGCAGCAAGCATCTCAACCCATTCCTGCCTTTCTTCGTTCCAGACAGCTCCCTCTACGCTAGGTTCAGTATAAGGAAAGTAAGCAGGCTGTATCCTTATTTTAGTATAGCCCATTTTCTCTGCGAATTTTTTCAAGTAGCCAATCAAATGCCTGAAATTTGCATTAGGATCAATGACTATCCCTTCGCTCTGGTTGAACTCGAACCCGTGCGACCAGTCTAAGGTCTCATTCCTGAACACTTTTCCAATTGCGAAATATTTGGCAGGCAGATCTTCAGGCTTTAATTTTGAAAGAGTTCTTGCAGATAAGCAAGTAGTGTGGGTCCTTAGTAATACTTTTCTCGCCTCATCCTCATCCCAATTGTATCTCCATCCTTTGCTATTATCGACTCCTGATTGATGGGCTTTCTTCACTTTTTCAACAATTTCTCCTGAAGGAAGTTTTCCATTGGCTTTTTTTATGAAGAATGTGTCGTGCATATCCCTTACAGGATGATCCTGTGCAGTAAATAAAGCATCGAAATTCCAGAATGAAGTCTCTGTCAATGATCCTTCCATCTCTTTGAAGCCTAAATCTATCCATATCTTTTTCGCATTGTCTATTGACTGGTTTACAAAATGTTTTTTTCCGCCATAGATCCTGGGGACATGGGCATTGAGGTCATATCTTCTGAATTTCTTGTTCTTCACGCCGAGCTTGATAAGTTCAGGAGTGACTTCCTCAATCAGGTCAGCAGCAATCTTTTTCCCGGCAATCTTCTTACCCGATTCAGTCAGGGAGAAAGAAATGTCTTTTTTTTCAGTCAGCTCTACTATGTCTTTCCTACTCTTTAGGTTCTCTAAGGCAAGCCTTTCTTCATCTGTTAAATTGCTTATTTCTTTAGGCAGCACTTCAATCAATTTCTCTTCAGGGAATTTTTTGATAATCTCCTCTTTTGAAGCAGCCAATGATAATTTCTTATTAGCTAAATTTATCAAGGCCTTTCTCTTTAATATTCCAAGAGAGACCTTGAACTCATTATCAGACAACTTGGATAATTTTTTTGCATCTTCTAGAGAAAGATGATTTTTAGTAGACAGTAAAATCAGCAGTTTTCTTTCTGGCAAATGATTCTTCCTGTAATATATGCCATTTACCCCAAGGTCTGCCAGCTGCCTTCTATCATAATCTATTTTTACTAGATTTTTGGCTTCAAGGAACTTAAGCGCCCTGACAACGCTAATCCTGTCAAGCCCTGATTTGCTAACTATTTCGTCAATATCCGAATCCAGATAAGGTATGATCTTTCTCTCAATTGGGGATAGTTTTTCTATAATGTCTTCCATTGTGTTTTAGGGTAATTTAGAGTTAAAAAGATATCTCTTAGGATATAGCTAGCTTTGCCATAGAGGTAGATGCTCCGATGGATATAAGAAAGTGGAAAGCATCCCTTTTTGACAGGGCATTTAGGACCTTTATAGAAGTCTTTGTCTTTTTCATTATGTTAATATTCTGCCTTATCCTGGCTAGCCTTTTAGACTTTTCAAGTTTTGGCAACTCCCTTACCTCTTTCAAGTCTATGCCTATTGAGATGTTGTTCTTTTTTGCTATCTTTCCTAAGACGTGGTTGAATCCTGAGTCCATCTGCCTGACAGATCCTTTCCGATTTCCTGATTCAGGGGATAATAAAACATCAAATTTCCCATATTCAAGAATTTTCCTGTTAAAGTTATCATCCTGAGCCTTTACTGTTATGGGCCTTTCTGCTTTCTGAATCTTCCTTTTTGCATCCTCAATATTTTTAGTGTCTATCATCTTATCTCTGTCCCAATGAATTTCTTTTTGTTCAAAAGATTGTCAAAATTCTTCATATCCTTGCCTATTATGTAAGTCTTTATCTTGTTCTTCCTTATTAGCTTAGCTGCTTTTTGGTCAAGGACAAAATGCTGGCCAGGATGGTATTTTTTATTGAGCGCTATCCTTTCAAACTCTTTCCATGATATTGAGGGTATTAGTTTAGCGCTATATTTATTTGGATCTGCTGAATACAAGCCGTTTACATTTGTCAGGTTTATCAAGTCAGTCCTGAAATATTTTGCCAGCTTTGCTGCAGCACTGTCAGAAGTCTCCTGCGGGAAGTATCTCAATGCGCCGCAAAATACAACATTATTCTTTTTTAAGTCATGCTTTATCTCTTTCATAGATTTAGGGATCTGATCATTTGCCTCCTTGCCGAATATGCTTATCATCAGGCTGGCGTTGATCCGGGTTATTTTTATTCCTGCGACTGATTGTTCCTTTGTGCTTCTTCCCTGCTTTTTCAGGATAGAGATATATTTTCTTGCTACTGTACCTCCTCCGCAGACAATTATGAATTTATAATTATCATAATTTTTTCTTATTATCCTCTTAAAATTCTCCAGGAATTTATAATCAATCTTTTGGGGGATTATTAAGCTGCCCCCTAAACTCAGCACCACTAATTTTTTCTTCATCTAAGATAAAATAAATATTATTATTTAAATTATGCTGGGTATAGCAACCTATAGGCAGTCCCCTGGCATTATATTTATGCTTATCTTTATATAGAATTATTGACATATGAAATATATGAAAAGAGGCAAGATAAATGGACAGCCATATGTTTATGAAAACAAAAGAATCCACGGCAAAATCTTAACAAGTTATACTGGAAAAGAAAGGAAAACCAGGCTAACCTTGGCAGGAATTGCTGCATTAATCTTTTTAATAGCTTGTTTCTTGTTTTATGGCATATTTACCGGAAATACAATATTTGATCAGGGATTAATATTCCCCCAGGATGGAGAAAACATTATAGTAAATTCAGACACTTTGCCTCCTGAACAAAGAGAATCCTTGGATGCTTTTAGGGATGTGCAGACAAGCGGGACTATTTCAGGCCAGACAAGCTCATCTGTAATCTCCACAGTCACTGGTTCAGGGGGTGTATCGACTGGAGACTTAACAGGAGCTTTAGGAGATGTCAGTTCAGCACTTGGGGATGCTTCTGCTAAACTGGATAAATTAAATGAATTTGCAAGGAGGTCAGGGTCTTCAGCAATAAGCAGGAAAGCCCAGGAAGCTGAAGAGATTGTCAAGGGAATACAAAACGATAAAGAAAAAATAGAAGGCATTCTGGAAGATATAGAAAGAATCAATACTCTTGAGGGTATAGAGAAGATAAAAGCCAAGAGGCAGTTGATATTAAAATCATCAAAAGATTATGATCTTATAAAGGCTAAAGCCAGCCCAGTGGTAGTAATAAATGAAAGGACGAATCCTTCAAGGGGAATCTTAAATCCAGGCAACCTAGAAGAGGAAGAGACTTTCGAGGTCACTTACACGCAAGGAAAGACCTCTTCCAGAGGATATAGTGTTGAATGGAATATATTAGTGAATATTTTTGAAGATGCTAAATCGACTGATCCCATCAGGATAGATCTATTACATCAAAACATCCTTGCGGCAGATATCCTTGATTTTGGCAAGGGAAAAGTAGAGCTTATCGGAGGCAGGCAATCCACTCTTTCAAAAATACTTGATTTTGTTCCAGGAAGAGAGCGGGCGAAACCTTATTTATTGATAAGCGATTACTTGCCAGGAGAACGTTACGAGATAACATATACAACTGGTTCTCCTAAAGTAAATGTAGAAGTTAAAGAAAACTCCCTTAAGGTCAATGTTGATTCAGACCAGGACTATAAAAATGTCGTAGTTGAGGTAGAATTGCCTAAGGATTTCCCAAAGGAAGCTGACTCTTATAGAGTGTATTGGAAAGAAGGTCAGAGATTTCTTAAGAGAGATGAGATCAATGTTTATTTAGAGTCTGAAGACCATGCTTTCCTGCAATTCTTGGTTGAACATCTTTCAGAGCAAAATTTCGAGGTATTTTTAAGGTCTGATGCAGAGCATTTTGATAGTGAGGGAAATTATCTTGGAAATGTTTATACAGAGATATCACAATTAGATAACCTTTGGAGTGGAAAGATAGATGATAGTGAATACATTAATATAAAATTCGACGGGAATTTAGACAAGTCCAGCTCAATAGCTATGTTTTTGAGGGTTTCTGATGGGAAACCTTATATTCAATTATATGGCTCCAGTAATCTGATAGGCACATTAGATGAATTTTCTAAGGATGACTATTCAGTGATAAGTTTAGAAAATTTAGTCGGAAAAACAGATAATCTCAGGATAGTTGTAAAGAACGGCGCTGTTGAATTTGACCATATAAATGCATTATCCAAGGATGAAGAAATTAACCCGACTGGGATCATTGTCGAGCCTCCAGAAGAAATAATCGGAAGCGTAAGCAACCTTGACCTTATCCAGAAAAGCCCTGACGAATTAGAGAATGTCTATTTAGATGTCATATCGAAAGAATGCAATTTTGCCTGCGAGGAAGTAGGCGAATGCAAAGTCCCAAGCATAAATATAAAGGATGTCTTCAGAGGGGAATTGACAAAGCCTGAAACAGGGTATAAAAGGCAGCTTTGCAGCTCATTGTGCTCTGAAGAAGCATTATTGACTATACAACAATACAAGAAAGGCCTGACACTAACACAGATATCTGAACTAATTGAAAAATACCATAGTAAATTTGAGGATTTAATTGAATGCTCTCCTGATGAAGTAATCATAAATGTAGAGGCGAAAGAAGGAATTAGCCTATCCCCTTCACCAGATGGGATACTAGTCGAGAAGAAAGAGCAAGTCATTCAGCTATATAGCCAGGAGGATGAAAATGTTCTTGGCAGGATAAACTTAGCAGAAGGGGATTCAGATATTTCATTCTCACAGATCCCAAGTGAAGTGTTTTTGTCCCCTATCGACTCAGCCTGCTTTGATGGTGTTAAGGACTACAATGAAGAAGGAATAGATTGCGGAGGGGATTGCAAGGAATGCACTGATTGGAAAAAGAAGGGCGTTCCATGGGTATTATGGACATCTTTAGCAATTTTGATAACCTGCTTTGTTGTTTACCAGAATATTGCCCTAAGGATTGATTTCAATAATAAATTTAGGAGAGGACAAAGAGCTCTTGCTGAAAAAGATTTCAAGAAAGCCATTGATAAATATTCTGAATTAAGGAGCATATACCCACACTTAAATAATAAGACGCAAAAAAAATATGAAAAAGAGCTGTCAAGATTTTTGGATCATTTCAGAGAATCTTTACATAAGAGAAATGTTCCTATAAAAATATCTAAAATAAAGGATTCTCTGCCTATCATTGAGATCAACAGGCACATACCTGGATTAAAGGATTCTGAAATAGGGGACATGTTTAGGCTAAAGAAATTTATCCAGGACGCTTTTGTTGCTGCAGAGAAAGGAGATAAAAAAACAGAGCAGGCGAACAAGGAGATGGCAAGGAAGATATACGAAGGCCTTAATAAGAAAGACAAGGAATATGTTAAAAGAAAATATTCAAAATTCTTTGATTAATATTCTGTACCTGAATTAGCGCTCTTTTTTTGTATGATGAACCTGCTTCCTACAAATTCAGACCGTACAGCAGTCATAATGATATTTCCAAGTGCTGCCTTGAATGTTCCGCCTATTAACGGTATCTTTGTCTTTTCAGAGAATATATTTATCACTTCATCTATCTCGTTCTCATCAAGTATTTCCTTAGTTCTCTGTACAAGCCCATCTTTCCTGACAAGCAGATTCTTATTAGGGCCAGGACACTCAACAATTCTAACTCTGGGATCCTCAAGCAAATGATTTATTTTATGGCCCATGTCAGGGTTGCCAATATTTCCCGGAGAGAATGGTGCAGGAGTGTTTAACATGCTTAATGGCTTTGCCTGCAATTTTTTAAGCAATTGTTTTTCAAGCGGGCTTTTTTTTAGGGGATTGATTTTACTTTTTGGTGCTAGGGCAGGAGTTTCTGGTTTGTAATTCTCAGGATTTTCCCCTATCCTGAACATTGAAGGCTTCAATTGATCATCTTCTATATTAGATGCACCAGGATTTAATTCTTGTTTTGCCTTTCCTATTATCTGGTTGTCTGTTCCTTTTCCAGAGAACATTGACGGCTGCATCTCGTCATCCCTATATGACCTTGATTCGTGGTCAACAGGCTTTTCAGGCAGCGGCTCAGGATTTTTACTAATATAGCCTGGATCAGTGTTAAGGATTAGCTCTTTTACAAATGCCTTAAGAAACAAGCTAGAAATTGACTGTTCGTTTTTCATTTAATAGCTGAAAGGATCTTTTTGAGGCATACGTCTTGCAGCAGGATGCGGAGGAGGAGAACTATATAATCTGTCCCTTAATTTCTCTTCCATCAATGTTAATCCTTTCGCTATTGTCTTATTCTGCTCAAGAAGCATATCTATTTTGTCAAGAAATTCTTTGTCTTTTTCATTAATCTGCATATGCGGCTGCATGGCAAAACTTTTTGCAGTCTGCTCAAATAACGTCAGCAGTTCAGAGATCTGATCAGACAGGCTCTCAAACTTGTCCGCTAACTTTACGTGAACTCTTTGCAAGCCGACGAGATTCTCTAATATTTCTACTTCAATCTTATTTGAATGGCTCTTAGACTTATTAGTAGACCTCTTTGCCCTCTTCTTTACCATGGTGGATTTAATGTTCGATTATTTATAAATCTTAGTAAAGCTTAAAACCACCTTTATTTTAGATGTTTCAACGGGTGCGTAGGCTAATGGTAAACTGGCTGGCTCCAGAGTCTATTCTGACAGAGTGACCAGCAGTCGGGGGTTCGATTCCCTCCGCGCCCATTCCATTCGCCGAAGGATTATTTAGAATTATTAATTATAAAAAAATAAAAAATTGTTTTTTGGATTTAGTTCCTCGCAAGGCTGAATACGTTCTTTATAGCCACGATAACTGTAGCTGGAACGAATATAGCCAGAAGAGCATTCAGAATATTTGAGGCTATCTCAATACTGCCCATCACATCCTGACCGAATGCACTAGCAATTATCAGAACTGCTCCAGACATCATAAACGGTGTTGATTCTTCATCAGTCACGTTAAGGAATCCTACAACTAAACCTATTAGGACTAGTAACCAAAGAAGCCAGGGATCTGCCTGACCAATTATCCCGAATATTACTGCAAGGATGACTCCAATGAGGAAAGCCCAACTTCCTAGTTTGCCGCTTCCCATTGATTTACCACCTTTTTTCGCCATTATTTTATACCTCCTTTCAAGTCGTTTCTGTTAACATTATAAATATTTTTTAGTTTATTAATGTTGCCCTTTAGCCCTCATAGCTTTTTCATCTGCTCGATCTCCTCGAAAGATATCGACGAGCCCTTATACTTGGTTGCATATAGCAAGGCGTCAAGCACCTTTAATCCCTTCAGTTTTACAAGATTTTTCTTATAGGCGACGAATACTAACTCAGGAGAGCGTATGAACCTGAAATTGCTTAGCTTTTTTATTTGGGGGTTTTCTAGCTGCACTCTTTTATGCAATTTTTTAGACATTAATTTTTCTAGATTCTTTGGCTTTTCACATAATACCCTTGCTGTTCTTTCATCTATCGCTATGAGATTCTCAATCCCTTTTTTTGAAAGTTCACTGCTCAATGCTAAACAGGATATCTCTGCTTCATTGACTATTTCTATCCATTGATTTTCTGCCCTGAAAGAATGATTTACAAAATCCAGTATACTTCTGGTCTCAATATCCAAATTAGCCTCATCTATTCCAAGTGCATCTGGAAACTCCAGTATTCTCTTGTCTATTAAGTCCTGTATTTTTAATGCTCCAAGCTCAAATCTTTTTATTCCGACGGGATGGTCATAAACTTCTTTTTTAACCTGCTTAGTTATTATGAACTTTCCGTCAAATCCTTTTTTGAGCTCCTCTAATAAATATAATAATCCATTCATTGAAAGATTTATCAATGGCCCTGAGTCAAGTATTAAGACTTTCATCTGAAGAACTCCATTGCCATCCTCACTCTTGACTTGACATCGAGAGTCCGGTTGTATTTTACTTCAGGGATATTTTTCTGCCCGATATAGTCAGCCATTTCCCATTGAGTGACTCCTAAAAGGTTTGCAGTCTTTCCAAGGGATATCCCATGCTCATATATTTTAGTCGCCTTATTTATTGACGCTTTGACTAATACTTCTTGTACGTATGGCTTCATATTAACTGAGAAATTTGTGAGTGCTTTCCTTATTCTTTCCAGCCCAGCTATATAACTTTCCTGATCATTATCTTCAAGAGCCTTTATTATAAGGGTGAATAATGGCAATAATTTGTTGATAAGCTTATCGCGGTCAACACCAAAATTCTTCTCCCTGTTTATTATCTTGCTGAGAGCATATATTATGACTGCCAGTACTATTTCATCAGTATGCTGGTAAATAGATGCAGAATGGATTGTCTGGTCAGATAAGCTGTGCAATTGTGCAGTGTTGTTATTCTTAATAGCACTTTGCGCCTGCCTGAGCACATTTATTAAATGTTCACGCTCTTTCATAAAGAGGCTTATTTAAGACAGTATATAAGATTTTCTCAGTAAAGTTAATATAAGCTAATATGCTTATTTATTTATGGAAGTTTTACTCGACAGCAGCTTCATCATATCCTGCGTCAGGGAAAGAATAGATTTTCTCAATCAGCTAAAAGAACAAGGATATAAGCCAATTGTGCCTCGAGAGGTTTTACAGGAGATGAAAGACCTGCGGACAAAAGATAAGACCTCGAGAGATGACAGGCTAGCAATAGATTTAGCCTTACAGATAATAGAGAAAGAGAAAGTGAAAAAGGCTACTCTTGGAAATGATAAGAAAGTCGATGATTGCCTGATAGAAAAGGGGAACGAAGGATTCTATATTGCGACGTTAGACAGAGTTATCAAAAATAAAATACCTAAAAAGATAGTAATCTTTAAATCAAAAGGCACTGTTGGTGTTGGATGAAACTAGGCAAGTACAAGCATTATAAGGGGAAGCTTTATGAGGTTATTGGAGTGGGGAGGAATTCTGAAACTTTGGAAGAGGTAGTTGTTTACAAGGCACTTTATGATTCGCAAGAATTTGGGAAAAATTCCATATGGGTGAGGCCTAAAGATATGTTTCTTGAAGAAGTTGAGATTGACGGGAAAAAGGTGAAGAGATTCGAGTTTATTAGTGATAAGGTTTAAAAACCATGATTTTCTCAATCAGTTATGTTCTATTTGGCCGAAGTTGAGGACTATGTTAGAGTAGAGCCAAAGCATTTTGGTTTGCCTACTATGGAGTCCATTGAAAGACAGCTGAACGACAGCTACGTTGATAGCGTCAGCAGGGATTTAGGGACAGTGATATCAGTTATTAGTGTTGATGAAGTCGGCGAAGGAATAATAATTCCTGGAGATGGAGCAGCATTCTACAAGTCTAGATTCAAAGTAGTTGTCTGGAGACCTGAACTTCACGAGCTAGTATATGGAACAATCAAGGAAATAACTAATTTCGGGGCATTCATCCAGACAGGACCTGCACAGGGAATGATCCACGTTTCGCAGACAATGGAGGATTTTGTTTCATTGAGCAAGACAGGAACTTTGCAGGGAAAAGCAAGCAAGAGATCATTAGCTGTAGGAGATAACTGCATAGCAAGAATAGTAGCTATAAGCTATAAAGCAGGCGAACCTAAAATAGGATTGACAATGAGGCAACCAGGCTTAGGAAAACTGGAATGGCTTGATGAGGCTAAAAAGAAGGCTGAAGCTGACGCCAAGAAGGCTTTAAAGAAGGAAGCTGTTAAGGGAGGAAAGAAGAAATAAATGGCAAAAGAAAAAGCGTGCAAACAGTGCAGGACAGTATTTGAGGGAAGCAAATGCCCTAAATGCGGATCAACAGAAGCAGTGGATACTTTCAAAGGAAAAATTGCAGTATTAAATCCTGAAGAATCTGAGATCGCTAAAAACTTAAAAATTACAGATAAAGGAGAATTTGCAATAAAATTAAGATGAAAATCGTTAATGAATTAGATAATAAGCTTTTGAACAGGAAGGAGATCTCCATAAGAGCAGAATATGATGTAAATCCTGGTTTTGAGAAAGTTACAAAAGAACTTGCTGAAAAGTTCAAGACTACTGAAGATTTAATAGTTGTCAGAAGTGTAAAAGGCAACTTTGGATCACATGAATTCTTTATTGACGCTTTTATCTATGATAATACCGAATCCAAGGCAACTTTAGCATTCGGAAAGAAGAAGGAGGCTAAGAAATAATGCCAAAGAAAGGTGGAAGCAAGGGAGATAAGCAGGGAAAGAAGGCAAAAAAGAACAAGCCTACAAGCAAGAAATATACTAAATATAGTCTAGAAGGTTCAGAGGTAAAAAGATCACAATATTGCCCGAGATGCGGGCCAGGGATATTCCTGTCAATCGGGCAGAATAGGAAATATTGTGGAAAGTGCCATTATACTGAGTTTGAGAAAACGAAGTGATTAAATACTTTTATTTATCCTTTTTATTATGAATTACGATAAGATCCCTATTGATGTTTTAATTAATTATAGGGATGATCCATCTACTCCTGCCGAGCATAGAGATTTTGTTGATGAATTGATAATAACTTACACATCTGGAGTTTCACAGTGGGACCTAATAGAAAGATTAAAAGATTTGCAAAGGATGGCCAGGGATTTTAATCAAGATGATTACTAAAGACCTGCCGTGCCAGATTCTAGACTGGATGCAAATCTTTAGTCTCTAGAGAATAAAATTCGTTTAAAATTCTTCTTTAAGTTCGCGTTAATTTAAACCCTGGAAGAGGAGGTCTCATCCGTCAAAAGTAGATAGATGAAACGTCCTCTTCTGGGAAAAAGAGGTGATAATAATTAGAGAAAATCGGTATTTTTAAATCTTTCGGTTATGTTGTAACTACAAAATAGGAACATGCTTCCACTCGCCAATGACTTAGATAAACCATATAAACCAGCATTTCCTAAACTAATCATGGAAGAAAGCCCTTATAAACCTGCCGAAAAAGTCGGCCAGGAACAGATCCATGACCTTTTATTTGGGGAAAAACTGAGCTGGCAGGCCATTATCTATGACTTAATTAATACAGAGCAGCTAAATCCTTGGGATGTAGATATAGGATTATTAGCAAACAAGTATTTAGAGAAGGTTAGAGAGCTGGAAGAAGCTAATTTTTTCGTTTCGAGCAAGGTTTTACTAGCTGCATCACTGCTCTTGAGAATAAAGTCAGAGATAATATTGAATCAGGACCTGCCTAGCTTAGATGATATACTGTTCGGGAAGAAAGAGGAAAAGGCATATCATCAGGAAAGAATAGAGTTAGATGATGACTTGCCTGATTTAATTCCTCGAACCCCTTTGCCAAGATTCAGAAAAGTCACTTTACAGGAACTTATGGCTGCATTAGGGAAAGCTATCAAAACAGAGAATAGAAGAATCAAGAAAGAAATATTATTCAGGCAGCAGGAAAAAGAGACTGGAGTATCCCTGCCAAAAGGAACATTCAACTTGCAGGATAAGATCAGGGGAATTTATTCTAAATTGAAGCATATTTTCTCTAATCAAGAAGAAAGGCTGGCATTTTCACAGCTTTTAGAACTGTCAAATGAGGAGAAGATACCAGTATTTGTATCTTTATTGCATTTAGACAACCAGCAGAAGGTCTGGCTTGAGCAGGAAGGCCATTTTGAGGAGATATGGATATTGCTAAAGAATCTATATGAAAAACAGAACAAGGAAAAATTAGAGGCTATAAGGGCAGAGATAGAAGAATTAGAGAAAGAGCATTACAAGGAAGCAGAGATTGAGGAAATAGAATTGGAAGAAGATTAATTATTTCTTCAATCTAGATATCAATTGCTTTTCAGTCAATAGTTTTTCTTCGCCTGATTTCATGTCCCTTAATTTGAACTTCTTGCTTTTAACTTCATCAGAGCCTACGAAGATGACAAAAGGAACACTTTGTGAATCTGCAAATTCCATTGCTTTTCCGGGCTTGCCGAACATTGTAGAGCATGAGATATTTTCATTTCTTAATTTAGCGGATAATTTTATTGCTTCCTTATCTTCATTTATAGATATTAGAATAGCTTTAGGAACACTCTCTATATCTAATTTAGATATTTGTTTTTGGCATAATGCCATGAGGCTTTCAAGGCTAAAAGATATCCCTACTGCAGGAAGTTCCCTTCCTATGTATTTTCCTATTAGATTATCGTATCTTCCTCCTGCAATGATTGATGTTTTTTCTACTATGAATTCAAAGATATTACCAGTGTAATAGCCGAATCCCCTTATCATTCCGGGAGAGAACTTTACTTTTATGCCATAAATCTTGCATTTCTCTACTAAATCATTAAGCTCTTCAGCTCCATCAAATGCGTTCTTTATGTAAAAGTCAAGATCTTTTTCCATCATCTTGAATAAAGTGATTATCTGGTCAGGGTTAGCGTATGGGCGGAGATTGGCTTTAACCTGGTCTTCTCCTATTTTTTCCATCTTGTCCAGCTCACGCATTACTTGCCTTTTGTCTGATATCTGGACACTATTGATAATCTCATTGAGCAATTTCCTATTGTTTATCTGGATCTCAAAATCTTTTATTTTTAGTTCCTTGAGAATATCAGAAATAACTGCCAAGCATTCTGCATCGGCATTTACAGAATTATCCCCGATAATATCAATATCGCATTGGGTGAATTGCCTTGTCCTTCCTAGCCTTATTGGCTCGTCCCTAAACACGTTCCCTACCTGGTATCTCTTGAAAGGCAATTTTATATTGGGATTGGTCTTGAATATCCTTGCTAATTGAAATGTGAATTCATACCTTAATCCGAGATTTCTTCCTCCACGGTCTTTTAGCCGGAATCTCTCTCCTACTGCATCATCTTCACCTTCTAACGAGTCGGATTTCATCAATTCGTCGTATTCTATTATAGGAGTCTCGACTGGGACAAAACCATAGAGCTTGAAGTATTTCTCTGCGGTTTTTTTAAGCGCGTCTCTTCTTAATGAGTCAGGAGGGAAATAATCCCTGAAGCCTTTCACTGTATCTGGTTCAAAAATCATATTTTGATTAGGATTTAACGATATAAAAATTTAGCTATTTAGAAGTTTTAATCTTACAGCTCTTTATTAAAAGAATTATTTGGATATTTTTTTAATGGCCAAAATAGCTGTATTGATAGAGGATTATTTTGAGGATATAGAATATCTTGAGCCAGCAGACGCTTTGAGGGAAGAAGGACATGAATTAATCCATATAAGCACTTCAGAAGGGCCTGTTAATGGTAAGGAGGGGACAGAAGTTGAGATAGATGTTCCTATTGAAATGGCGTCTGTAGAGGATTATGATGCATTATTTATTCCTGGAGGTTTTTCCCCGGATATTTTAAGGGCTGATGAAAACGCAGTTAATTTTGTTGCTGATTTCATGGATTCAAGGAAGAATGTTTTTGCTATATGTCATGGTCCACAGTTATTGATGGCTGCTGATAGAGTTGGAGGGAGAGTCCTGACAGCGTGGAAAACTGTTCAGAAAGACCTGATGAACACTGATGCTAACGTACTAGACCAGGAAGTGGTTGAGGATAATAATTTAATTACTAGCAGAGGGCCTGATGATATTTCTGCATTTATTGAGGTAATGAAGAGAAGACTATAGTCTCAATTTTGGGAGTCTTATTTATTAATTGACTTAATCTTTTTGCGGAATGGATAATTTTAGGGTTTTTCGCTCAAACCATTATTCTGGTAAATTAGTAAAACTCGATAATTCTAAAATATTAAGAGCAAAGAAAATCGAACAAGCCCTTAAAGAGAGGCCATTTTCAGGTAAGCCACTTGGCTATAAATTTTTTAGGGAGAAGAAATTTAATGGAGATAGGCTGATCTTTTTGGTCTATGAAGAGTATAAATGCATATTTCTTATAACTATAACTGATAAAAGGGTGCAACAGCAAGAAATTGACCTAATAAAATCCAATCTTGATATGTATGAGAAAGAATTAAAATCTTTATTAGATAGATTTAGACTTCTTGGATATTTCCTTTTATTATATCTTTTATGCCTTCAGCTATATCATTTAGCAGGTCTTTATCGACTTTCTCATATCTTTTTAATTCCAAATATTCTTTTATAGAGATAGTTATTGTTTTTTCCATTTAATAACAATAATTAAGTTCTTTATAAATAATGCTGTGGTCAAAAGACTTCAATTATTTTTATAGTTGTTTAATTTAAATATAGAATGAACACAGGAATATTTGTACTGGGGCTCATAATCCTAGTCTTGGGAATTTTCGCTTATGGCTACAGCCCTGATGGTTTTTCTTTTGCTTTTGGAGGGGATGATCGCCCTTATTATGGCTTAGGTATATTGATGCTGATAGTGGGATTAGTGTTAATGATTGTCGGGGCGTTTGTAAGTACGACTAAAGAGGTGGTAGATGAAGAGGATCTTCCTGTTAGAAGGACTGTTGTAAGGGAAGAGATCATTAAGTAGAATGGCTACTTTAAGGGCGGAAGGAGTTACTCCTTCAATGAATTGAGCTCAAGCTTTTTATTCCGAACACTTGTTCAGGGCGGAAGGAGAGAGTCGAACTCTCGTCTCACGGACCACAACCGTGCATTCTAACCGTTGAACTACAACCGCCATGTAAACCTCTAGATTTAGAGATTATTAGAATTTAACTTCGAGGGTTTAAAAGCGTTTTGAAGAAACTTTAATTAGAATTGACTTCCATCATAGAAGCAGGAGACTCCATCATAACCATTGCTGTCAGCATAATTTAATAATTCTGCAAAGCAATCAGCGTCATCGTTTCCAGGGTCTCCCCCCTTTCCTTCACTTCCACTATAAGTCAATTGTCCATCTTCATTACAATCAAGATCAGCTCTATAATCTGCACCACTATCTATTGCCTCAATTGCAAGAGTTAAATCTTCAATATAAACATTAAGATCATCCGGAACTAAGTCTGGATAGTAATCTATGAAACATGTACAAGCAGCATCAATTTTACAAGCATCCGATTCATCGCTTCTACTATTACAACCCTTTATTCCTATCATTGTACCATATACTGAATCATAATCACAGGTGTTGCCCTCACTTGGCCTTAAATTTATATTTGCGTCACAAATTTCATTTTTTCCTTCACCGTTTGTTTCTTGTACAATAGTGTCTCCACAGAATGTTAAAGTACATTGTCCATTTCCGTAGGGGTTAGCACCATCTGTATCGCATCCATCCTCTAATTCAGAATTTCCATCATCACACTCTTCTGGATCATCTTGAGATCCATCCCCACATGATAATGTGGTGATGGGTATGCTTCCGCTTCCAACAGTTTTAGTATCAGCAATAGTTCCTAATCTAGGACCTGAACCTGACTGGATAATCGGTGCGATTGAAACAGAAACAATATTATTTACATCGTCAAATGGATCTGATAATGAGAGTGTAGAAGGATCAATTAAGAGGGCTTTAGACTCTAACTCATTAAGGGAAAATCCTGAATCTATAGTTGTGGCATCCACTCTTGTAGTTGCACCATTTGCGTCTTCAAGAATAATCGCAATATCTTCTAGATCTCCAGGTCCTGCATTTCTTTTTATGATTAATGATAACTGATTATTAGTTTCTATAACAGGAGTCCCTACAATCTCCAGAAATATAGAAAATGAATCGCCTGCGCCGTCTAAACTTCCTGCGCCTTGTTGTATAACTGGCCTTAAGAAAACCCAGATTATAGAAACCGCGACGAGAACAAGTAAAATAATCAATACATTTGTGACAATGTCACTAAGCCCTCTTTTTTCCATACTCTTTTTACATTTATTTTATTTATAAATGTATTGAATTCGAAGATTTATAATATCTAAATTCTTGATTAATGAAATGGCAAATAAATTTGATTTTTATGCATTGAAATTATGCGGGATAATGATAGTTGTATTTTTCGTACAATGGATGATTCCTGGATTTACTGAATTATTCCTTTTAAATCAGGTCTCCTGGAGTCAGCCATGGAGGTTCTTAACAGCTATTTTCCTTCACGGAGGATTAGCCCATTTATTATACAATCTTTTAGCATTAGCCTTATTCGGAAGCATTCTAGAAAGATTAATCGGAGGCAAGAGATTCTTGATAGTATTTTTTGTTACAGGAATATTAGCTAATATTGTCTCTGTTAATTTCTATGACTCTTCTCTAGGGGCTAGCGGGGCAATTTTCGGAGTAATTGGAGCATTGGTTTTAGTAAAACCTATGCAGGTTGTCTGGGCTTTCGGGATTCCTATGCCTGTTTTCCTTGCAGGAATGATCTGGGCTATTGGAGATGCTATAGGAATATTCATCCCTGATAACATTGGCAATATCGCCCATCTGTCAGGAATGTTCTTCGGCATTTTACTAGGTTTCATTTACAGAAGAAAGCGCCGAAAATTCACTAGCTTAAGGGAAAAAGCAGTTCATTTAGATGAGAAGATGATGAGACAATGGGAAGAAGGATATTTAAGATGATTCCTGGAACTTGTCGTAAGCTTCTTCATCAGGGGTTTTAACTTGTATTTGTTTCTTGACTTCTTTCTCAACTTTCTTGTTTTCCTTTAGCTGGTCCTTCAATGCTTCCTTATGCCCTCTTAATCTTTCTAATCTTTCTTTAGCTGCCAGGAACTGTTTTTCTGCCTCGTCTACTTCTGAATCTCCCTGCTTTTTCTTTATCTCTTTTATTTCAGCTTCAGCTTCCCTTATTTTTCTTTGCGCTTCCTTCAGCTCCTCATCCAGGGAAAGAGGAGTTTTTATCGCCATCATTGCCCTGCCTTTCATAGCTACTAAAAATATAACAATCAATAATATCAATGCTCCACTTAGGTAATAGACATTGCTAGATATGCTTCCTGATTCTGAAACGAAAAATCCTGTTAATGAATTAGATTGAGGAGCAGTTTCAGGAGTCTCAATAATTTCCTCAGTAACTTCTGCCTCATCTACCTGGGGAGTAACTGTTTCTTCATGCACCAGTTCAGCAGGCGCATCAACTAAGTCCAGGAACACTGATCCACTGCTAACATCAACACTGTCAAATCTTTCCTCATCTACTATATTTTTATCAAGAGGATGTTTTACTATAACGAGGAAAGATAATTCAGAGAATGTTGTTGAAAATGTAGTGGTTGCCTGTCCGGATCCGTTAGCGATAGGATAGACAGAAGTGATTTCTGCTCCTGTTGAAGGATTCAATATCCTGACAATAGTATTATGGAATGGTTCAGTGTTTACAGTTATTCCAATATCTGCTGCATAAACTCCTGTAACCATCATGACTGCAAAAGCTAACAATATCAGGCTCTTTTTCATTTTTTAATTAACTTCAATGCATTTATAAGTTTTATTAGGCTCGAAAAATCATTACTTAACTTTTTAAATACGCATTTTTCATTTAATTTATGACTATTTTAACAACTCGGCCTGAACTTGATGATCTTGTAGGAAACGGTTCTGAGACTTTTAAATGGGTAGTTATAAGGAATACAAAAGAAGGCTATGAATTAGCAAGAGCAGCTGATGTTGACAGTGCACAAATTTTGATACAAAAAGTCCAGGATAGAAGATTAAGGATGCTTATCGATAACTGGATATATTTCCCGGAAAAATCAGAGCTTAAGGTTTTCCTTCCTGAATTGTCTAGAGATTCTGAAGGAAGTTTTGACTCTAGATTAGCTGCTGATTATATAATAAATAATCAAGGAAACTTTTATGCAAGTGAAGGATATCTGGATGGTTCAAATGGAAACAGATCTTTGGATGAAATGATTCGCGCATATATTTCATTGATTAAAGCCCACGCACATCCTCTTTATTCTTCTCTTATCGGAAATTACGGCCCACGATTTTTTGAGCAGCTTGAGAGGCAATTAGATGAAGGTGAGCCAATAACATTAAAAAAATTAAATGCTTCAGGAATTAAACATCTTCAAATAAATTTTTGAATATGAGAGAAACATGGTTTATTATGAAATCCGATTTCTTTAGTGTACCCTTTGATTGCTCTTGCTGCGAAGCTCCTCAGCAAAGCTTGCGGGCTTTCTCGCTGCGGCAAACAAAGATGCCCCTGCCGGGAGTCGAACCCGGGTTTCGGCCGCGAAAGGGCCGCGTCCTTGGCCACTAGACTACAAGGGCATAGCCACATTAAAAAAATTTGCCTTTTAAATATTCCTATCATTTTCCCCGTCACTATCTGAATGGAACAGGCAAGAATAGTAACAAATAAAAACCTCGTTAATTATGTTTTTTTATGCCTATAAAAGCCCAATTAGTCAAGTCATTTATCAGAAATGGATACGCTGAAAAGAGCGGAAATAAGATTTGGGATATAGCGGAAAGAAAGTTCCTCTATATGACTCCTGAATTAGCCAAAGCTTTCCTGAACCTAAAGAATTTCGAGGCTTACAAGAGCCAGGTTGTTGACAGGGAGATAGCATTGATACACGCAACTTCCCCGACACTAGTTGATGAGATAGGCGAAGAGCCCTTCAATTTAATTGATATTTATTGTGGTGATGGAACAAAGGCTGTTGAATTTATCAAGGCTTTAGACAATAAAGTAAAAGTAAGATATTGTGCAGTGAATGTTAATCAATACCTGACTGATTTAGCTGTTGAAAATGTGAAATCAGCAGGATTTGAAAACGTGGTGGAATATAAGTCCCATCTTTGCGATTGCGAGTCAACAACATTCAGCAAACTAAGCAAGGATCTTAAAAGCAAGGACTTCAAGAGAAATGTGTTTTTGCTTCTTGGTTCTGTCTTGGCTAGTTATGAAATAAATGATTATCTGTTCAATATAAGCCAGGAAATGAACAAAGGAGATTTTCTGATAATTGGAAACGGAATAAGGAAAGGGGAGAGGCTAGTTAACATTGATGCATACAAACACGATGTGTGGAACCAGTGGTTCATCAACCTGACGAGAGAATTAGGAATCAATGACGAAGATATAGATTACGACGCAAGATTCGGAAATTCCAGAGTTGAGGCTTATTACACTTTCAATAAAGACAGGTCTATTGACATTAATGGCAAAAAAGTCAATTTCAAGAAAGGAGATGAGATTTTAGTTGCAATCCTTTACAAATATTATGCTGAAGAACTTGATAAATTCTGCTCAATGTATTTTACTGATGTAAGGCTTTTGACAGATAGGGAAGAGGAATACGCTTTGGCTGTCTGCAGGAAATAACTTTTTTTAAAATAATTTTAAAAATTAAAACTTAATCTTTTCAGCCAAGTCTCCAATTAGGAATGTTGACCTCTTCTCTCCTGAAAGAGCATTTATCCATGACATTACCCAGACTACAATGAACAATATCCATAATGCCCAGCCGAAGAAGGGAATGTTCCCTAATATTGCAACAATAAGCCAAAATATGAATAATACTATTCCCTGTTTAGCGTAGAACCTGATATAGTCATCTCTTTTATCCAGGATTATAACTAAAAGGACACCGATAATAGTAAAGAATGTTGAAAGGAATGCAAATAATTTCCTGTCATCGCCTTTTTTTGATTTAGAAGCTTTTGTTGTTGACTTTGCTTTTGTTGCTTTCTTTTTTGCCATTTTATTATTTCGGTTAGGATATTTTGGTTTTTAAAGGTTTGGTGAAATTTAGCAAACATTGGCAATATTTTTAAAGGCTTGATTTGTTGGATTTTTATGACGGGAAATGATGTTTTGGACAGGGTTAGCCTGCCCGGTATAATCAAATCACTTAATGAAGGTTGCAGAATTCATGGATTCCGCTCTGGAGGTGGTTTGAGAGTTGTTAGAATTGAGATTAATAAAGAGTTAAGAGGGTATGGGGAGCATCCGAGTGCTGATGAGGCCTTGATTCATGCAAGCGATGATTTTTTGGCTGGACATAGACCTTATGAAGAAGTTTACGGCAAAATACATCCCCATTACCTTACAGGTTCTTTAGATATAACAAGTCCTTTAGATGGCTGGCTGCTAAACGGCCATACATTTGACGCATGGAAAGTCGGCGTTGATATTGCTGTGGATCTAAGAGGTTATAAAAATCAAAAGGTTCCTGAGGACGTGCATAGATTGATTGAATCAGGGACATTGGAATCTGCAAGATGGCGTAGTAGGGATTACTTATTTGAGTCTGTTATCGATATATTTCCAGATGGAGGGTCTTCTGTTAAGACAGTAGTTGTTTCCGGCCCAAGTGAGGGCGGAGCAGACCCTTGGACATACAAGATTTCTAAAGCAGGGAAAGGCTCTGATTTTCATGCAGCGCTAGATAACGCTTTTGATTCAGATGAAGAAGAAGTCTTGGAGTAATTATTAAACTTATCTTGATTTTTATGAGCCTGCCAGGATCCGAAGCCAAACTTTTAGAAAAAATTTTGGCCGCATCAAAAACTATTTTAGGGTGTTAAGCAAACCTTATCTGCGCTACAAAAGCCGCTAGATAGGGCTAAAGCCCTATATGAGCCTGCCAGGATTTGAACCAGGGACCTCCGGCTCTCCTCGAAGGAAGAGATTAGCAAAAGTTCTAACGAACTTCCGTCATATAAGACCGGCGCTCTAACCGGGCTGAGCTACAGGCTCACGGGAAAACTGAACTAGGGAATGTATTTAAAGTTTAGTTTTTGACAATTGGCGTACTAGAATGGCCAAAGACCCTATTTGCGGAATGGAAGTAGACGAGAAAGAGGCAAAGAAAAAAGGCCTGCTTAGCAAAAAGAATAATAGATCCCATTATTTTTGCAGCTTATCCTGCAAGCAGAAGTTTGAATCAGCAACTAAATGGTATAAGGCAGAGAAATTCGGAAAATCATTTCCTTATTTTTTGGCCCTAATTTTAATTATTGGCAGCTTATCGTCACTAATATTCGATTTTATGCTATTATATATGGGATTATTTTTCATTGTCTTTTCTTTGTTCAAGATGCCGGACTGGAAAGGATTTGTTGAAGCTTACAGGCAATATGATTTACTTGCGAAAGCTGTTCCTTTTTATGCATGGATATATCCAGCTTTAGAATTTATTTTAGGGGCATGGTATTTAGTTAATTATTTCACTGATGGATTCATCCTACTTTCCCTTGCTTGGATTACTTTAATGATTATGGGATTTGGCGGGATAGGTGTAGGAATAAAGCTTGCAAAAAAGGAAAAATTCCAATGCGCTTGCTTAGGAACTAAATTGAATATTCCCTTGACAAAGGTTACTTTATTAGAAGATATTATCATGGTCTTGATGGCACTAGGATTGATAATTGGACTATAATTAATTTTATAATCTTCATATTATTTTGTTTTTGATGATAATCGGGGTGAGCGGGCCTATTTGTTCTGGAAAAGATACCTTCAGCAAGATATTGGCTGAGAAAGGGTTTACAATATTTTCTTTTGGAGATATACTTAGGGAGGAGATGGTCAAGAAAGGAATTGCCTTAGAGAGGAAAAATATACAGGATTATGGGAACAAATTAAGAAATGAAGAAGGGGGCAATGCAATAGCGAAGAGAATTATTGCTAAGATGGATAAAGATAGGAATTATGTTATTCAGGGTTTTCGGAACCCTTCAGAGGTTGAGGACTTTATGAAACTTGACGATTTTATCCTTGTTGCTTTAGATTCCTCTAAAGAGAAAAGATATGAAAGAATTAAAGAAAGAGACAGAGAAAAAGATCCAAAGACTTTTGAGGATTTTATGAAACTTGACCGAAGAGAGCTTGAGAGTATTGGTGAGGACAAAAATGGTTTGAGGATAGGAGACTGCATGAAAATGGCGCATTTGACAATAATAAACGAGAACGGTTTTGAAGAATTGAAAGAGAAAGTTGGGAAGTTTTTAGAAGAGCATAGGATTTAAAACTCCTGATTTTCTCAAAAAATTATGTTAATAGGTTTAGTAGGTAAGCCCAATGTGGGGAAGTCAACGTTCTTTAAAGCTGTGACTTTAGCAGATATACTTATTGCCAATTATCCTTTCGCTACGATAAAGCCTAATCACGGGATAGGGTATGTTAAAATAAAAGACCTGGCTGCTGATTTTGGGAAAGTTTCTAATCCTAGGGATGGCTATGTTAAGAAGGGATGGAGGTTTGTTCCTGTTGAGATGTATGACGTCGCAGGCTTGGTTGAAGGAGCTTCAGAAGGGAAAGGATTAGGAAATCAATTCTTGGACGATTTAACTTCTGCAGATGCTTTGATACAGGTAGTAGATATGTCGGGCGAGACAGACGCTGAAGGAAAGCCGACTGAAAATTATTATCCCGGAAATGACATAAGATTCATCGAGAAAGAATTAGACCTATGGTATCTAGGAATATTGAACAAGGTATGGAGAAATCTTGCAAGGAATATGGAAGTGCAGAAGACAGAATTTGCTGCAGCAATAGCAAAACAGTTCTCAGGACTGAAGATCACAGAAGACGATGTCAAATCAATTGTATTGAGGGAAAAGATAGATGTGTCTAATCCTGGGAGCTGGAATGAGGATCAATTATATAATTTTGCAAGAATACTTAGGAGGAATTCTAAACCCATAATAATCGCAGCGAATAAGATAGACAGGCCGAATGGAAAAGAAAATTTTGAGAAAGTGAAGCAAGAGTTTGATTATACAATCATCCCTTGTTTTGCCGAGGGGGAATTAGCCTTGAAAGAAGCTGACAAGCACGGACTGATTGAGTATGTTCCAGGAGAGAATAGTTTTGAGCCAAAAAAAGAACTGAATGAAAAACAGAAAACAGCGTTGGATGCTATTAAAAAAATATTAGATGAATACGGCTCGACAGGAGTGCAGGACATAATGAATAAGGTTGTCTTTGATTTATTGAAATACGTCGCTATTTATCCTGCAGGATCCAAATTAGCAGATAGCAAAGGAAATGTATTACCTGATTGCTACTTGATGCCTCCAGGTTCAACAGCATTGGACTTTGCTTTCAGACTGCATACTGACATAGGTAAGAATTTTGTAAAGGCTATCCATATAAAAACTAAGCAGGCTGTCGGCAAGGACTATGTTCTGAAGAATGGCGACGGGCTTGAGATATTGACCAGGTAATTAATCCCGAAGAACCTCTTTTTAAAACTTGACGATATTCTTAATTTTAAGAAAGAACTTGACTTGCCATTCGAGGTTGATTTTTCTAGTCTGAAGATTTAGGCTAGTTTTGAATACTAGACGCTTCATCTAGAATCTTCTTTCCATATTTTGTTATCGCATATAATCTTCCTTTCTTTGATTCTGGAGTTAGGCATTCAACCATTTTTTTGGATTCAAGCTCTGAAAGTGTCCTGCTTATATGCGTCTTGTTTATTTTCAGCTCCTTGCTCAGATTTGAAGGAGTTTTAGGCGATTTTAAATCTCTCAGAACTTTGCTCCTGTATTTGCTAGAGATAATATAACTAACATTTTCCCATTCAGTTGCCTTTTTCATATAATATAGTTACCAAAATATTTAAATAGGATATTTACCACTTAGTTACCATAAATTACAATGGGGAAACGCACAACTGAATTTGTACTTGGGCTTTTAGGAGGCATATTTGGATTTTTTGGTGCGATTATTGCATTGGCCATAGGCGGACTAGGCAGTGCATTCGGTGCCGAGGGCGCATCAACTGTTTCTTCACTAGGATGGATGGCTTTTATTTTTGCTATATTGGGCATTGTTGGATCAGTTACGGTCAAATATAAACAGAGATTAGGGGGAGTTTTAATGCTTGTAAGTGCAATAGGAGGAGTCATTTCAATCAGTTTCTTTTACTCATTATCCTTCATTCTTTTGCTTATAGGCGGATTAATGGGCCTTTTGAGGAAAAAAGATGCAGACTAGGGAAAACTGGTTTGAAAGGCATAAGATATTAGGGACTATTCTTATTATTTTTGGAGCTATAATTTTAATAAGCATTATTTTCGAGGCCATAACTGGTTCAGAAGATTCTGCAGAAGCTTCAGACATGTCTTCTTTGCCTGAGCAAAAAAGCGGTGATTTAAGCAATATTCCTCTTGATGATGCTTCTGAAAACAATCTGCCAGTTGAAGAGATTATGGAGGATCATTCTTTAGGTGAAAGATTTATTCACGGAAATTTTGCTTATACTTTCAATTCTGTAGAAACTGCGTCAGAAATAGGCGGAAATGATTATTTTGATGGTGCAAAGGCAGAGGGCATTTTTTTGATAGTTGATGTGACTATTGAGAACATTGGTCAGGAAACTGAGACTTTTCTGGGAGATGCTATTGTAGTGATTGACGAACTAGGGAGAGTATTTGAAACTGACGACGAAGCATGGGTTTATTCAGGAGAAGATAATAATTTTATGTTTGAGCAAATGCAGCCAGGTCTTCCAAAAACAGGAAAAATAATATTTGACGTGCCAAAAAATATTAAGGGTAAATTCAGGGTAAGCAAAGATTCATTTGGCTTTTCTGAAGATTATGCATATGTTTCATGGAATTAAATATCAATAAATCTAGGGGAAGAATAATAATATTTTAATCTGAGGTATATTCCTCTAGTTACTAATTACTTGCCTATTTTAGAAATATTTTTCTACTAATACAATTTTAAGAGTATTAATCTTCCTTTCTTTAGTAACCGGAATTAGTGTTATGCTTCTCTCTTTTTTATACCAGATTAAGATAGCTTTAAATTGTCCATTTATTTTATTTTTATATGGAAAAAAGAGGTCTTAGCCAGATAGTCTCAACTGTTTTATTGATGTTGATATTTATCGTTGCTATTTCTATAATCTCTGTCATGTTAAGTCCATTGCTGAAGGCACCCTCTAATAGCGTTGTTGTTCAATCATTGAGCGTTTATTTAGAGATTGAGGAGGAAAGTGTCGAGATATCTGATAATATGGTCAATATGAATGTAAGAAGGAATCCTGGAGGAGGGGAGATCATCGGTCTTAAGGTTATACTTGAGGATGAAGACGGAATGATCCAATCTTTAGATTACTCAATGGGTATAAATGAACTGGAGTCAAAAAGTATCTCTCTTCCTTATAAGTCTTCTTCTATAGGAAGAATTGAGAAAATTTCGATAGCACCATTGTTTTCAGTCAACGGGCAGGAAAGACTCGGAGATATAGCCGATACAACAATACTTAATAATCTATGCGGGAACGGAGTTATTGATCAAGGAGAGGAATGTGATATGGGTGCTTTCTCTGGCCTAAATTCATGTGAAGATTACGATTATTTAGGTGGAACATTAACTTGCAATAGTGAATGCAAAAAAGATTTCGGCCAATGCTTAGTTGAGCCTAGCTATTGTTCATATAAGATGTACTGGAATGTCGGAGGAAATGTATGGGATTCTTTAGATGTGTCTAATATCCCGATCATACAGGATGAAGTATACGTATTTGCAGAGCATCTTTACGGCATTGTTCCCCGCATAAAAGACGGTGAAGTGATAAATGGAGGAATTCCACAATCAATCGATCTAGATGCCCATCTTTCAGCTTTAGAATCAAATATCTCTCTTTGGAATATTCCCCTTGATTTTGATGGTTACGGAGTAATTGACTATGAATCCTGGTATCCTCTTTGGAATTCTACTGGAGAGGAATACAGGGAGATGTCAAGGGAATTAGTAAGGGATCAACATCCTTCCTGGACTACTCAGCAGATTGAGAATCAAGCAAAAATTGATTATGAAGATGCAGCGAAAACAATTATGCTCGAGACAATACGCAAGACTCGCGAGTTAAGACCTAATATGAAGATAGGATATTATGATTATCCTAGAAGGTATTATTGGGATGGTTATGATAGCTCTAGAGGAGACTTATTAAGAGCCCAGAATGACCAATTATCATGGCTTTGGGAAAAAGTTGATGTCCTCTTGCCGTCTATATATCAATTTTATCCTGGAGTGGATTCTTTGCCTATTCCTTCAGGTTACGCCCTATATCAGCAAAATGAGAACTTTATCAGAACAAATATTCGCGAAGCAATGAGGATTTCTGCAAATAATGGCGATTTGCCTGTTTATGCTTATGCTTGGTATAGATATCATGATAGCAATAATAAAACTTTTGTTGATACTAATATACAGATAGGAAATCATCTAATAACTAATCCAGAGGATCTGAGACAGCAGTTATATTTACCATTCGAGGAAGGAGCAGATGGAGTATTTGTCTGGGGATGGGAGCATACAAGTGGCACTCTTATCCCTTCAAGTGCTGCCCAATTAGGGGCTTATTTCAATGAAACAATACGTCCTTTAGCACAAGATTTAAATCAGGATTTCTGTTCCTAATGATAATAAAAGTAAAGGTAAAACCTAACTCTAAGTACGAAAATATTGAGAAGATTTCAGATAATGAATATATTATCAGCTTGAAGGAGAAAGCTGAGGATGGAAAGGCCAATCAAAGATTGATAAATTTACTGTCAAAAGAGCTTGGAATCCATTACAGTTTCATAAAGATTAAAAACCCTAAAAGCCGGAACAAGATAGTTGAGTTAAAATGAGGTACTTAGACGCTCCTGATTTACAGGAAAGGATGAAAGAGATCGTAAGAGTGCTTGGAATGAATCATATTGATCTGGACAGGGTAAAATGCCTTAGAAGCTATGGAAGCTCTAGTAAGAGAACTATAGCAAGATGCCATACAATAGGCAAACTGATGCAGAGGGCAATGAGCGTGAAAGCATTCTATGCGATAGAATTCCTGGAAAGATTTGAAAAGATGCCAAGGGCTGAACAGGACAAAGTGATAATCCATGAACTTATGCACATCCCTAAGACTTTCGGGGGAGGCTTTAGGCAGCATGATTTTGTGTGTGAAGAGAATGTCAACTTATTACATGAGAAATTTGTAAACCTTAAATACGACGCTAAATACCTGTAAGAGAACCTAACTTTTTTGATCTTAGAAATGCTTATAAATACAAAATTACACAAATAGATGAATCTTAATAGGTTCTCCTACAAAAGAATGGTGAGGTTTTGCTGATTAATGGTCCATAAGAAATATACTTATAAAAACGGAAAGAAATTCGGGCCATATTACTATGAAACAAAAAGAATAAACGGCAAGATTGTGACGACTTATCTGGGGAACAAGCCGCCGCATAAAAACAGGCTTGATAAAAGACTTCTTAGCCTGATCGGGGCAACTGTTTTAGCGGTTCTCTTACTTCTCTTTTTTATAATTCCAGGCTTTACTGGAAATGTTTCATTGGACATGAAGACAAAGTATAAGGCAGGTGAGATGATCACAGGAAATCTTGACTTGAATATTAGGCAAGGTGAATTATTGCCTGCTGATTCTATAATAAGGATCTCATTAGGAGATGAGATAAAAGAGTTCACTCTTTCTGAACTTATTGATGAAGAACTGACTGAAGGAAACTTTTATGCTGAGAGCAGCTCTATTTCTGGAAACGGGCAGGGTTATGGATTAGCTGGAACTAAGGAAATCATCCCTGAAATTGACTTTGAGCTAAGGGTTTTTGACTCTGGCCAGGAAACTGATAACTCTCCTGGAAATTCTGGCAATACTCCTGGCAACCAGGATACAGAGCCTAATAATGAGGAGACACCAGCGGATAACAGTGATACAGCAGATAATCCTGCAGATGGTAATCAGGCAACAGTTGATGATTCAATTACTCAGGATGCAGTAGACTCAGAAAGCCCTTCAGAGGATTCATCAATCAGTGGAGATGATTCAAGTCTAGGCAATTCTGATTCAGAAGCTTCAGAAGATGAAGGATCAACTCCTTCAGATTCAAGTACAGAAAATGATAATCCTATTGCTTCAGATTCTTCTGGATCCGGCTCTGAAAATGAGGCCTCTAGCTCTGATCCTGGAGATAGTGATTCAGGCCCTGATTCTACAGCAGGAATAACCGGAGCTATTATCTCAGAGAGCTCTTTCATTGTCAGCGGGACAGTAACAAAAGGAGAGGACTTTGAATATAATTTAGAGCCGAACCAAGATGCAGAGATTGTGCAAGGAAGCGTAGATATAGATGGAGAAGAATTAGATGAAAGCGAAATTGACCTAAAAGTCACAGGAAATAAGGCAACAGTTTCCACAGATTATTCTATTATTGAAGAAGGTTTTGGAGAGGATTTCCTTGGGGAGGATGAACTTACTATTACAATAGATATAAGTGACTTCAATTTAACAGCAAATGAGAGCACAGATTTAGTGATTGAACTAACCTACAATAATGAAAGCTATTTAGAAGTTGAGGAAGACATCTCTGTCTCAAAGAACGAGAAAGTAGAAGAAATATTTAATGATATAGAAAATGAAAGTGGATCTTCAGGCTCAATAAATGCTACCCTGAATATTACTAATCAGACTATTATAAATGAAACAATAACTAATCAGACAGAGGTGAACCAGACTAATATTACTTCTGCTGAGGTAAATACTACTCAGTTTACTGCAAGGCTTGGCGAACCAGTCAAGTGGGTGAAAAGGATCGATGTCAATAAGCCTGCAAAAGTCTCAGTTGAGATACCTTCACAGGCAGAAAATGTCGTTGTAAGAAAGATTGACAAAACATCAGAGGAAGTAGTGGAAGAAGTTCCTGCTGATGAGATCCAGCCAGCAAATGAGGATCTTGAGGAGGTAAAAGTCGACATCAAAGGTAGTGTCCTAACAGGACAGGTTACAGCAGATTTAGAATTAGATGAAAGCAGATTTATTGCATTATTAAAGAAAATATTCAGGTTTACAGGCCTTGTTGTTTCAGATGAAGAAAAAACGCAAGAGATAGTTATTGATGTAGAAAACACAGAAGAAATAGTAGAAGTAGAGTATTACACTGATGCACCATTTGCTTTAGAGGAAGAAATTGAAGGGGGAAAGAGAGTCACTATTTCCAGTCCAGAGGATATCCATTATGAGAATGTCTTGTCATTTACTGAATTAAGTGAAGACTTAGGTATTCTTTCTCCTGGAAACGTGAGGATCTATTGGGAAGAGGAAGAAATTTATCTCCCTATCTATAGCATTTCTGACCAGGATAATAACGGGATATATGATTATGTTGAATGGATTGCTCCGCATCTAAGCAATCAGACATTCACTATAATTGTAGTTGTGAGGGCAGAACATTTGGATGAGAACAGGGCTTTTGTTTCTGATATTTATGATTCAGTCAAGGAGCTGGATGGAAATTGGTCTGAAGCAATCCCTGCCGGACATTATGCAAGGATCAGGTTTGAGCGGAACCTGACTTCTGGAAATGATATTACTGTCTATCCAAGAGCTGTCAATGGAACTCCAAGAATAGAGATCTATGAGGCAGATGAGGATGAATTGGTTGCTGAGTTCACATCATTAAATGATAATGAGTATAATAAAGTGTTATTGGACGATCTTGATAGCAGCCAGGATGCATTTGACTTATTGGTCCTTGACGGTAGTATTGAATTTGACCATATTGTAGACCCTACAGACGGAGCTCCGGATATAGATTTTGTCTCTCCAACACCTGAAAGCGGGACACAGGCAGAGACGTCAATATATGTTAATGTTTCAACAAGCGATATGAGCGACCATTACGCTCTTATCGACTTTGATAGAGATGTAGCTTTGTGGATGAGGATGGACGATGTTAACAGTTCAGGAGATCCTCTTGATTCTGGAACTTATGGCAATAATGGAAGCTTAGTTAATGAGGCAGTTATAAATTCCTCAGGATATTATGGAAATGCGAGCTGGTTTGATGGAAATAATGATTATATTGAAATATTAGATTCAAGCTCATTAAATATTACTGGAACAGAAATTTCTATTTTTGCCTGGGTAAATCCTACTGCGTGCACTGGAGGTGGAACAGGAAACTTCCCACGAATTGTTTCAAGGGGAGATGGATCAAATTCTAATGGTTATCAGCTTATAACAGACAGTTCGTGCAGGCCGAGAGCTGAGATTGGAGGATTACCAAACAGCAACTATCAATCTAGTGTTTCCCTTCCATTAAATACATGGTCACATGTGGGTGTTGTCTATGATAATTCATCTGTGAGGATCTATATGAACGGAACTCTTATATTAAATACGTCTGCTACAGGTGAAATTGTACCAGGAACAGGAACTCTTAGGATAGGGACTAGAGATGACACTGCAAGAGACTGGAATGGTGGAATAGATGAAGTAGTATTATTAAGCAGGGCTTTGACAGATACAGAGGTATTAGCCTTATATAACGCATCAGTTAATCATTATGAAAGGAATTTCACCAACTTAGTCAATCATACTTATGATATCCTTGCATATTCTGCAGATATTATAGGAAATAAGAATTCAACTGAGCAAAGAACAATTACTGTAAACACAAGTTACGTATTCACTGATGTTGCCGCTCCTGAAATTGAGTTTGTCTCTCCAACACCTGCGGATGATTCAACATTGAATTATGATTCCATTTTTGTGAATGTTTCCAGTAATGATCAGTCAGACCATTACTCTTTTGTTGATTTTGATAATGATCTTGTCTTTTGGATGGACTTTGATGAATTAAATGGATCAGGAGATCCAATAGATTTGTCTAGTTATTCAAATAATGGATCATTAATAAGTGCAAGCATAAATTCAGATGGAGCATTTGGGAACTCTCTGCATACTTCAGGAGTATCTCCTTCCAGAGTCGAAGCCCATATCGGAGAGAGCATAAATATGAGCTCAAACTTTACTGTATCATTCTGGTTTAAGAACCATACCAACCCTTCAAGCACTTATATTGGAGCATTAGACGTAGGCTATAACTCAGGATTAGTCTCTGGAAATGATTGGGGATTACGAACAGATTTATCTCCTGCAAGATTCAGGGTAGCAGTAAGAAATGGAACGAGTGATGAACTACTTAATCTGAATATCCTAGATGGATGGAACCAGTATGCCCTGACTTTTTCAGACTCAAATGCCACTTTATACAGAAATGGGCAAATCCAGAGCTCGGAAATCTCAACTGTCAGAAATATATTAGTTGATGGGGACCTGCTCATAGGGACAAGGCAGCTCATAGGAAGCCTTGTTAATGGAAGCTTTGATGAAATCCTCATTTTCAATAGAAGCCTGACTGCAGTAGAAATGGCTGCATTATATAATGCTTCAGCTAGTAAATACCAGAATAACTTTACAGGCTTAACAGATGGGGCTCATAGCTTTACAGGCTATGCAAAGGATACATCCAGCAATCGGAATAGTACTGCAAGAACTGTTACTATAGACACTATTGATGACACTCCTCCAAACATAACTTTTGTAGATCCTACACCAGCGAACGGAACAACACAGATTAGTGATTCAATATATGTTAATGTTTCAACAAGCGATGATCAGTCAGACCATTACTCCCTTGTTGACTTTGATAGGGACTTATTATTATGGATGGGCTTTGATGAGGTTAATGGCTCGGGAGATCCAACTGATCTAAGCAGTTATTCTAACAATGGGAGTTTAGAATCAGGAGCAATAATTAATACTACAGGAAAGTTTGGAAGTGCAACATGGCTTGACGGATCTAGTGAATATATTGATACTGGCATAAGCCTTTTAAATGGTTTAACTGATCTGACCATTTCTTTCTGGATATACCATACAGGAGATAGTGATGAGGGATTATGGGGCCAGGGGGACGGTTCAACAAGCTCATTCATGGAGGACAATAGAATATTCTTTAGAGGGTCCTCATCACAGAGTTTTTCTATCACAGATCCTTTAGCTGTAAACCAGTGGCAACACATTGTAATAGTGAGGAACACCTCAAATATTTATCTGTATGTTGACGGTCAATTAAACCAGTCAACTTCTTCAGCAGGATCTGCCATAACTTCTGCAACAACCCATAATTTCTATATAGGAAGAACAGGAGTAGGGTCAGGAGGCACAACCAAATATTTCACAGGATCAATGGATGAGTTTGCAGTGTTTAACAGAACATTAACAAGTTCAGAAATACTTGCTTTGTACAATGCTTCAGCTAACCAATATTCTCATAATTTTACAGGATTATCAGATGGCGATTATGATACTATAGCCCATGCAGTGGATGAACTAGGCAATATGAATTCAACTGAAACTAGGACTGTTGTAGTACAATCAGATACTTTCGGCCCTAATATTAGCTTCACTAGTCCAACACCAGCAAACGGGACAATCCAACAATCAGATTCGATTCTGATAAATGTAAGCTCTTCTGATCTATCTGATCATTATACATTTATTGACTTTGATAGGGACTTATTATTATGGATGGGCTTTGATGAAGTTAATGGCTCAGGAGATCCAACAGATCTATCTAGTTATTCAAGGAATGGAAGTTTGCAGGTAAGCGCTTCAATCGATTCTTCAGGTTATTTCGGAAATGGATTATTAGGCAATTTGGCAGATGGCAGTTCTGTCTATCTTGGATCTACCCCAATTATTGGCACATCGCCGAATTTCACCATTTCTCTATGGCTTAAAACAGGAAATGACGGCCAGCTTGATTTTTTCTTCGGAGAAGGAAACACGACATCTGCTAGCTTTAATACTCTTTGGACGGATGGCAGTAATAATTTGCGTTATGGTTACGGCAGCAGCTCTACGGTTATTCAAGGGCCTTCTTTAATTTCAGATACCTGGTATCATGCTAGTGTAGTCAAGAGAGATGATAATTTCACTCTTTACCTGAACGGACTAGCTAATGCAAGCGCTAATGATTTAATAAGCCCTCCAACAATAAATGATGTCAGGATAGGAGGGTTATTCAATGGCGGAGGTGTATTAGAGTCAAATTCCTCAATAGACGAGGTCTTAGTATTTAACAGGAGTCTGACTGATGAAGAAATCTTATCATTATATGATGCTTCAGTAAATCAGTACCATGCTAATATATCAGGGTTATCTAGCGGGGAGTATGATTATACAGCTTATGGTGTAGATAAATATGCAAACAGAAATTCTACAGAGACAAGGACATTTACTATTGATAATTCTCCTCCTTCTATAACTATCAATATTCCACAGAATACAACTTACCAGGCGAGCAATATGAACTTTAATGTTACTTTAAGTGAGAATGGGAGCGTGAAATACTCACTAGATGGAGGAGCCACAAACTTCTCTATGACAGGAGACCAAGGATCATTTGGCACAGAATTTACTGCCACACATTCTTCTTTAGGGGATGGTTCATATGTATTTACTGTTTATGCAAATGACACAGTAGGAAATGTAAATTCCACAAATGTCACATTCAGTTTTGTGAATCTATTTTATGCGTGGCCTGAGTCTTCAATTGATCTAACAGCAGTTGATTGCGCTGCTCAATTTGGAGAGGACTTGAGTAAAAACACTACATACCCTTTTTCGTGCGATGGTGAATATCCTGCTAAATGTGCAGGTGATGGAGGAAATGATTTTGTAGGTTGTAATGATGGCTTTGGAGAAACTCAGGCATTTGATTTAGAATCTCCTGGAGGTATAAAAGTTCAATATTATAATGACAATGCTAATTATTGCAGATCAGTAGAAGAAGTCTTTTTGTGCTATGAATATTGGGTTAGCTCAGCTCCGGTTGAATGTTTAGTGGAAACAGATAGTGATGGAGAAGAAAGCTTTAGTGACGTTAGTGTTTCATGTCCTACTGAAGTCTCAAATCCTGGAGTTAACTGCGTTAATGTGACATCTTTAGAGAACTGGAGCTGCTCAGATTTCTTCGGACCTACTGGCACAAGGGCATCTATAAGATCATCTGTCTGGTCTGAAGGAAAATCAGGAACCTCTGGAGATTTAACTACAGATGCATTCTTCTTTAATGTATCTTATCTGAACGGGACATTTAATTCACCGCCTTATGATCCTGATACATTGATAAGGTCAGTTGGAAATGCTAACGTCACTACGCAAAATGTGTTCTGCAGGGTCAATCAATTACTAGACCCCGAAGCTGATGCAATGAATTTAACCTTGAGATGGTATTTAGATGGAATATTGAACTCAACTGAGGATTTCAATAATAATTATGCAAATGGAACAGCCTTTGAGGATACATTATTATCCAGCCAGACTCTAGCAGGAGATGTCTGGAGCTGTTCTATAAGGCTATTTGATGGAAATGAATACTCTAATTGGATCAACTCAGGATTTATGACAATTCTTGATGACTATGGCCCAATAATTAATTTCACTGACCCTACTCCAGCTAATGGGACTGTTTTAGGCTCTAATTCGATTTATGCTAATTTATCTACTATTGATGAGACTTACCATTATTCTTTTGTTGAGATGAACAAGGACTTATTATTATGGATGAGATTTGATGATGTCAATGGATCAGGAGATCCAGTAGATCTATCTAGTTATTCAAATAATGGAACCCTGGAGAATGGCGCTTCAATAATCGATCTAAGCGGAAAGTATTCAGATGCCGCGTGGTTTGATGGTGTTGATGATCAAATCTCCCTTGCGCCTGACCAACTTATTACAGAAGAAAACACTAATTACACTTATGCATTTTGGGTGAAGAGAAATGATTCTCAAGGTCTTGACGGATTATTGGGTAATGGGCAATTAGCCACTGATGGAATGAGCTTATATATAAATCAGAGTGGGAATATTGTACTTACAGCTTACTCAACAGGTGGATCAGATTCTATCCATACAACATATTCAGTAGGGACTGACTGGACTTTTGTAACATTGCTTTTAGATACTTCATCTGGTACTGATAAGATTTATGTAAACGGGGTTCTAAATGCATCTGGAAATGCAGCAGGCAATGCATTCATTGATAGCTCAATTACATTAGGAAACGGGTATGTAGATACGACTCCAGAATATCTTAATGGCTCACTAGATGAAGTCTTAGTATTTCAAAGAGCATTGACAGATACAGAAATAGGGGCATTGTATAATGCAACTCAAACGCAATATTCAAATAATTTCACAGGGCTTGCTGATGGGACTTATGAATTTACAGGATATGCGTCAGATCTGGCTGCAAATAATAATCAGACAGAAACAAGAACCGTTACCATAGATACAATTGATGATTCACCTCCTAATATCAACTTTACTAACCCTACTCCAGCAGATGATACTCTCCAAACAATAGACAATATATATGTCAATATCAGCTCAGTAGACCAGTCACAGCATTATACATTTACGGATTTCAATGGAGACCTTGCTTTATGGATGAGAATGGACGATGTTAATTCAACAGACCATCCTATCGACCTGTCTAGCCATAGCAATAATGGAACTTTAGAGAACCAAGCATTTATTAACTCAACAGGCAAATTCGGGAATGCAAGCTGGTTTGACGGTGATGATGACGCGATTGACCTGCCTATATTAAATATAAGCGGAAGTATCACTGTTTCAGCGTGGATAAATTCAGTACAGCTTAGCGGAGGGGATAAGGATGCAGTAGGGAATAACGGTGGAGGGGGAGACTCTCAACACTTCTCTCTTGGCTTAGGGGCATTTGTTAATGATGACATTATTACCTTCTTGGTTGATGATGGATCAACTGCTGATTTTGTACAAAGTGATTTTTCCATAAGTGCTAATACTTGGTATCATGCTGTAGGAGTCTTTGATGATGAATCAAATGAGATTAGATTATATGTGAATGGGAAGCTAAATGATACACAATCTTATTCAACTACTCCGGACTGGCAGGAAAGAGAAGTCAATATAGGAAAGGCTCCTATAGGTGGAAGGGACTGGAATGGAAGCATTGATGAAGTCATGATATTTGACAGGGCTTTAAGTGCTACAGAGATAAAATCATTATATGATGCTGCTGTAAATCAATATTCAAATAATTTCACTAACCTTGATGAAGATGCTTATGATATTATTGGCCATTCTGTTGATATATTTAGCTTCAGGAACTCAACTGAAACAAGGACTATTTTAGTTAATTCAGAGCCTCCAAATATTAACTTCACTAACCCTACTCCTATGAATGGGACTATTCAGGATACAGATTCAATCTTTGTAAATATGTCTAGTAATGACTTAACAGATCATTACTCTTTTGTTGATTTTGATGACGATCTATTATTGTGGATGGGCTTTGATGAAGTTAATGGCTCAGGAGATCCAACAGATCTATCTAGTTATTCAAGGAACGGGAGTTTAGTAAGCGGTGCTGAAATAAATACCAGCGGCAAATTCGGAAGCAGTGTCGATGTTGATGAATCGGGAACAAATTCAGTCTACTTAGGGTCAACCCCTATTATTGGCACTTCGCAAGAATTTACAATCTCTTTATGGGTCAATCTAGTAGATGACGGCGGCTCAGATTTCTTCTATTCAGAAGGAAGCACAAGCAGCTCAACTAACTACAACACTCTTTGGTATAATGGGGCTGATTTACTTTACGGTTATAATGGGGGTTCAGGTGGAAGCACTGGTATTTTGTCATATTCAGGATTTAGTCCAGGATCCTGGCAATATCTTACTGTTACAAAAGACAGCGCAAACTTTACAATATATGTGAATGGAACTGCAGTAGATAATGGCATAAGCATATTAAATCCTCCAACAATAAATGATGTAAGAATAGGAGCTCTAAATAATGGAGGATCTATCATTACTTCAGACAGCCTGATTGATGAGGTCCTAATATTCAATAGATCCTTATCAGCTGCTGAAATTGCTGCATTATATAATGCTACTCAAATACAATACTCACATGATTTTACAGGATTATCAGCTGGAACTTATAATTTTGAGGGGCATGCAGTAGATATATCAGCAAATAGAAATAATACTGAAACAAGAACAATCATAATATCGGAAGATGACCTAACCTCTCCAAATATTAATTTCACTTCTCCTACTCCAGCTAATGGAACTGTCCAGGAAAATAATGATATTTTTGTAAATGTTTCATCTAATGATGCCTCTGACCATTACTCTTTTGTTGATTTTGATGACGACCTGATGCTATGGTGGAGGTTTGATGATTTGAATTCTACCGGAGGGATTACAGACCTGAGCAAAAATAGTCTTAATGCTTCAAGACCATTATGTGGAATCTGCCAACCTGGTCAAATAGCTCAGATAGGCCCATCACCAAGTAAATTCGGAGATTCAGCCTCATTTATATCAAACCAGGAAAATGTTATTTTAATGGACAAAATAATTAATTTAAGCGCCAGCCAAAACTATACTTTCTCTATATGGATAAGAAATGACGATGATGGGGAGGTTGTAAATAGAAGCTACTTCAGCTTCAGAGGGGAACCAGAAATAACCGAGGATAACCCTACATTATTTGCGTATTCATCTCCTGATGGGAAATTGTATTTTGGAAAATTCGTGACTAATCCAGGAATTTCACTTATCAATACTTCTACTGGAGTGATAAATGACTTAACTTGGCATCATCTGGTTATGACCTTGACAAGCGGTACAGACCGCATATATGTGGATGGAGCTGAAGTCAGCAGTGGAGAGATAGGGACAGCAACAACATTCGACTATTCTTTCAGACTTGGCTCTGTTAACTACTATTCCTCTAATTCTGATGAGCAGTTCTTTAATGGATTTTTAGATGATTTCCTGATATTTAACCGGGCTCTGACGGAAACAGAAATACTTTCGTTGTATAATGCCTCTGTTAACCAATACTCGCATAATTTTACGGGATTATCAGATGGGATATACGATATTACAGCACACGCTGTAGATAGCAGTGCTAATATGAATTCGACTGAAACCAGAACTATTACAGTAGATAATAATCCTCCTAATATTAATTTCACTAGTCCAACACCAGTAAATGGGACAACTCAAAACAATCCGGTTGTGATAAATGTCAGCTCCAGTGATTTTACTGATCACTATGTATTCACAGAGATGGACAGAGATGTATTGTTCTGGATGGGCTTTGATGAGGTTAATGGCTCAGGAGATCCTGTTGACTTAAGCAGTTATAGCCATAACGGAAGCTTGATAGATAATGCTTCTGTTGATTCACAAGGAAAGTTCGGCAAGGCAAGCAAATTTGACGGTTCAGGAGACTATATCTTTGCCCCAGGAGTAAATATCACTAACAGGTCATATTCAATAAGTGCATGGGTCAAACCGACAGCCGCTCCTAGTGATCAAGTGTTCTTTGCTGTGCATACAACCTTTGGAGACAGCCAAAGCCTTTATTTTAAGATATATGATGATGGAAAAGCTGAATGGGGACTGTGGAATGACGATCTTGAAACAAGTCCTGGATTAATAGATTTCAATGAATGGAACCATTTGACTTTTGTTTATGATGCCCCTACAGATACTAGCAAGATCTATCACAATGGCATATTCAATATTTCATCGAATAATGGACCTTTCTTAGGAGAAGATCCCGACATTCACATAGGAAGATGGTATCCGTCGAATCCTGATTATTTCACAGGATTAGTTGATGAGGTTATAATATTTAACAGGTCATTAAATAGCTCTGAAGTCCTATCATTATATGATGCATCTGCTAACCAGTATATTAATAGCTTTACTAATTTATCATTAGGAACTCATGAATTCACAGCAAGAGCTGTAGATTCTGCCGGAGAAGTTAATTCAACTGAGACAAGGATAGTAAATGTCCAGGACCTTAAGACAATTGGAATAGAAAGATTATATCCCCTTAGTAATTTAGATATTATTCAGAATGAATTCTTTAATGTTACTTTGAATGTAAGCTGCTTGGTAGGAAATTGTGGAGGGATTAATGTTAGTTTCCTTAATTACATCGGGCCGCACGTTTACATTGGAGGAGTTACTTCAAGCGGAAATACAACACGAAAATACGACTCAGATGGAAACCTTCTATGGAGCTTAAATAATGGCGATGATGTGAATGCAATTGCCGTGGACATAGATGGAAATGTTTATACTGCAGCTTTTGATAGTGCCCCAGACGGCAATACAACACGAAAATACGACTCAGATGGAAACCTATTATGGAGTGTTGACCACGAAGAAGATGTAAATGCCATAGCTGTAGATGCAGACGGAAACGTCTATACGGGTGGAGATGCTACTTTCTCTCAGTCTCCGACAAGCAAGACAACACGAAAGTATAATTCCACAGGAGGACTAGTCTGGAGCATAGGTGATGGAAATTCAGGAAATGTAAATGCCATAGCTGTAGATGCAGACGGAAACGTCTATACAGGTGGAGACAATGATGGCATTACTGGCATGTCAACAGTTAAACGTAATTCAAGCAGTATATTTTTGTGGAATGCCGACCATGGAGCGACTGTAAATGCCATAGCTGTAGATGCAGACGGAAACGTCTATACAGGTGGAAATATTGCACCAGACGGAAATACAACACGAAAATACGACTCAGATGGAAACCTATTATGGAGCTTAAATAATGGCGATGATGTGAATGCAATTGCCGTGGATTCCAGTGGGAATATTTATACAGCAGGAAATGATAGTGCACCAGACGGAAATACAACACGAAAATATAACTCAGACGGAAACTTACTATGGAGTGTTGACCACGGAGATTCTGTAGATAGTATTGCAGTAGATTCTGAGGGTAATGTTTACACTGGAGGGGATGATGGAACAGGAGGATTTACAACACGAAAATATAACTCAGACGGAAACTTACTATGGAGTGTTGACCACGGAGATTCTGTAAATGCAATAGCTATAGATCCAGGTATTTATGATGCATTTCCAGATGAGTGGAGAGGATTAATCTCAGATACTTCCGGAGAAATTCCTCTCTGGACTAATGATAGCAACCCTAGAACAATTGATTTGAATGAAGGGGAAAGCCAAATAATTACTGCATGGATTAATGCTACTGGAAATATTGGATTAATCAATATCTTGCATGAAGAAGCAGCTCTTAATTCAGATCCAGCTGTGAACAATGCTACTGATTCATGGAATGTCACAATTATATCTCCGAATTCAGCTCCGTTCGATCCTGTTCCATCAATTAATTCAACTGACGGAAGCAATAAAACTGCCCAAGATCTTAATGGCTTTGCTGTTATTAGTGATCCTGATGGGGATGCTATGAATGTCTCAGTAAGATGGTATAATAATTCAGTATTGCACCTTCAGCAAGATTATAATAATAGTTATTCTAATGGGACATTATTCAACGCTATCTTAGATGATGGAAACACTACTAAGGGACAGAACTGGACATTCTCTATGAGACTGTTTGACGGAGAGGAATATTCTAATTGGACAAACTCATCCAGTTTGACAATATTAAATACTCCTCCTACAGTGCCTACCTTACTCTCTCCTGAGGATGGCAACAGCACGACTGACAGGACTCCGCAGTTTAGCTGGAGCGCTTCAATAGATGATGACCAGGATACTCTTAGCTATGAATTGAATACTACCTTAGTTCCTGGAGACCTGTCAACATGCGTTGATCCAAGCAGACATATTACAGAAATATCTGGAACTTCTCATGAACTAACTGAAGAGCTAAGATGCTTATATGACTATGGAGATTATTATAACTGGTCAATAAGGGCTCATGACGGTGAAGAATACTCTACATGGGCAGATCCTTTCAGGATAAATATAACAGCACAGCTTGTGCTCACTTTAGTTAATGACAGTGTGAACTTTGGACAGATCAGCTTCAATACAACGGATAATACTGTAGACAATTCCCCATTGCCTTTGCTTATACAGAATGATGGAAATGTTTTGACAAATGTTTCAATAAATGCCTCAGACCTTTGGAATAGTGTTTCCAATCCTTCGCAGTATTACCAATATAAGATTGATAACTATACTTTGGAACTAGGCTCATTCAATTGGGGCTCATCAAAAACAATATTCACTAACATGCCTAATATTCCAGAATTAGCGATAGCAGAGCTGAATTATACTAATTCAAGCGATACTGCTGAAATAGATATTAATATAACAGTCCCTCCAAATGAGGGATCAGGAGTAAGAAGCTCAATGATCATATTCACTGCAAACTTAGGAGAATAAATGGAAAGAAAATATTTACTTTTAATTGACGCGTTTCTTATAGTTGGAAGCCTTTTCTTAATAGGGGGAATAATCGGCTACTCAACTCCTTTAGTCATTGCCCCTCTTGATGGCTATTCAACTACAGACACTTCTGTATTGTTTGAATTTGATAAAGCAGACATGATAATGCTTGATGATAATCTGGAGTTCACATCGCCTGAGAAAATATATGTGGAAGATAACATTGTGATAAACCTTAAGCCTGGAATATATTATTGGAAAGCTGTTGGTGGAAGAGAGAGCGAGGTAAGGGAGCTAACAATTGAATCAGAGATTAACTTACGGATTGAGGAGTCTGATAAAGGGTATGAGGTAGTAAATTCAGGAAATACAAGGCTGAATGTTGATGTTTATAATCAGGGGAAATTAACAGGGAATCTTGTGCTTAATCCTGATGAAAGAGAAAACTCTGAAGGGGATGAGTTTATCGGGAGGGCTAATGAATAAAAAATTGATCTTAATATTATTGGTAGTGTTCTTAGCAACATATGTATCTGCTTTAGGGATAACGCCTGCAAGGACACAGATAGAATATCATCCTGGAGAAAGCCAGACTTATGGATTCAAAGTCATAAATTCAGAATCAAAACCTATTAATGTAGCTATCATTGTCAATGGTGACCATAAAGATTCTGTAACTTTATCTGAGAGCTTATTCTCATTAAATGCAGGCGAGGAAAAGACCCTTAGCTATAACCTGAAGGTTCCTGATAATCTTCCTCCGGGAGAGAGCAAGATAGAAATAGTTGCTGTGCAGCTTCCGGATCAATTTGCAGAGACTTCAGAGGCTTTTGTAGGAGCATCTATAGCAGTTGTCACGCAGGCTGTAATATTCGTGCCTTACCCGGGTAAATATGCTGAATCTGACCTCAGCATAATAGGCCCAGATAATGGAAAAGTGACTTTTGTAATGCCTGTCGTGAGCAAAGGGGATTTAGATATTGTAAGGGCAAGAGCAACTTTAGATATCTATACTTCATTGAATGAAAAAATAGAAACTCTTTCGACAAATGAAGTCTCTGTTCCAAGCAAGGAAAGAAAAGAGCTGGTTAGTGAATGGGACTCAACAAATATTCCTCCAGGAAGATATAGGGCTGTCGCAACAATCATTTATGATGAAGAGACAATAACCTTAGAGAAAGAGTTTTCTGTTGGGCAGCAGAGCTTAGATATCAAGCAGATAGAAGTAAATGACTTCTCATTAGGAGGCATAGCTAAATTTGAGATATTGGCAGAGAACAAATGGAGCGAGAAATTAACAGGCGTATATGCTGAAATGGAAGTTTATAATGAGCAGGGAGATACAATTGCAAACTTCAAATCCGCTACTTATGATATTGATCCTTTAAAGAGTGAATTAATAACAGCATTTTGGGATACCGACGGTGTGAAAGAAGGAGTCTATGATTCATCATTGTTCATTAATTATGCAGGGCAAAAAGCCAGGCACGAGCTCAAGCTTGATGTCTCCGACAATCAGATTAAGGTAATTGGTACAGGTTATGTCATCTCTGAAGATAGCGGAGGTGGCAATTCGCTAATAATCATATTAGTGTCTGTAATAGTCATATTAGTGATAATAAATCTACTATGGTTCCTTATTATCAGGAAGAAGATATCCTCTAAGAAGTAAAATGTTTATAAGTTCAGCCAAAGACATAGTTTAATGGATAAAATTGACATCTTTTTCAAGGCATCTTTCGTGGTGCTTGTTTTCCTTGCAGGATTTTTTAGCTCCACATTATTTAATCAAAATCCTGCCTTTACTGGGAATGTCATTGATGCAAGATCCCCGTCTAATTTTGTAAACGATGAAGACATATGGGTGTATCCAGACAGGGTTGTAATCTTTATTGAGAATGCCAGTGTTAGCAATTATGCCCCTACTGGGAGCATGGTCCCTTTTTTAGGCAGTGGATCAAACGGCCTTAGGATAAGACCTTCCTCAGCAGAAGATATAGGCATAGGCGATATTGTTAGCTTTACCAGGGGGAATAAATCAATAGTCCATAGGGTAATAGATATAGGGATAGATGAAGAAGGGACTTATTTTATAACCCGCGGAGACAATTCAATGACTGAAGATGAATTGATAAGATTTGAAGATATAGATTTTGTTACCATTGGAATAATCTATTGATGTATAATTGAATGCAGAAACATTTATAAAGAATGACATTTTTCAAGAGTAAATAAAAAGATGGATAAAACACAAACTATAATTGTTGCATTGCTGGTATTGTCAATAGTTTTTTCAGCAGTTTCTATTTTTACTAGTGCGACTGCTTTGAATATTGAATTTCCTCAATCTAATGTGCAACATGCTCAGACTGTTTCAGCAGGAAATCCTAATGGAAATGTGGAATTAGTTGTTGAGGGCAATCCTAATTCAGGCGGTATAAATGGATAATGATAAACTTTTATTAACAGTTGCAGTAATTGCGGTAATAGTATCAGTTGTTGCTGCAGGAGTTACTTATTTCTCTTTAGCTAGCTTAGTCACAAGAATTTCAGGTTTTGCTACTAATACAGGTACAGCAAACCTTACTGTTGAATCTACAGCCTCTATCAATTTTACTACAAATAATATTAATTGGGGTTCTGGAAGAGTTAATGATGGAGCAGAAAGTGCTCAATTGACAACTTTAGAGACCAATAATGTTACCGATGGCAATTGGACACTTCAGACATCTGGAGGACTTAGAATAGAGAATATAGGAAATACTAATGTTTCTTTAGATTTAGCTACAGGAAAGACTGCGGATACTTTCATTGGAGGAACTGATCCAGGTTATGAATGGAATGTTACTAATCTTGAAGCTGGAAGTTGTATAAATGCGTCTAATTTGGGAGTGTTTACAGACGTAAATAATACAGGTGATGGCACCAGGTTCTGCAGCGTATTCCAATACCTGGATAATAGGGATTCCATAAGAATTGACTTGAATCTGACAGTCCCTTCTAGCTCTTTTACAGGAGCTCTGGGAGACACTATAACTGCTACCGCTACTGCAGTATAAAGAAACATATAAAAAACTTTTATTCTTCTGTTGAATATGAAAAAGAGTTGCCTGCAATTAATTATCCTCCTTATTCTTATTAGCAGTTTTGCAAGCGCCAGCCTCGGAATATCTCCAGCAAAAAAAGAATATGCCTTTGCTTCAGGGGAAGACATAGTAATTATTTATACTGTCAGCACAGACACACAGGATAAAATATTAAATATTTATGCTGATGGTGAACTCTCTAAATACGCAAGGTTGAGTAAGACACAGCTCAAGGGTCCTGGTAGTTTTACCCTGACTTTGAGCCTCCCTTATGAATTAGAACAGCCTGGTGAACATAAACTCCTTGTAGGAGTAAGAGAGTTGCCGGATGAAAGCCAATTCTTAGGAACTGCAGTAAATATAAAGGCGCTAGTAAAGATCAACGTCCCTTATCCTGGAAAATATATTGAACCTATCTTATCTGTTCCAGACGGAAATATTAATGAAAAAATTCCTGTGGAATTACACGCCATCAATAGAGGAAAAGAGGACGTTTTAGTTTCTCCAATTATCGAATTTTTATCAGATGGTAAAACAGTCCATACTATGAGCTTTACTCCGGCAAATATCAATATCAGTGGAGATAGATATTTCAGGAAATTTTTAGATACTGATGGATACTCTCCTGGAGAGTATATAGCTAATGCAATCGTTGATTATAGCGGGGAAAAAGTAAAAGTTAATCAAACATTTAGAATTGGATCATTATTTATGAATATTGTTAATTTTACTCAAAAATTACCTAAAGGAAGCATACAAAGGTTCAATATAGATGTTGAAAACAGGTGGAACGGCAAAATGGAGGGTGTTTATGCAGATGTTAATATAACAAATAATTTAGAGAATATTACCTTCAGAACCCCTTCGATAGATCTTGAAGCCTGGCAGTTAGGAACCTTGACAGGATTTATTGACACTAATGACTTAGAAGGATCTTACAATGCGAAAATAATCTTGAATTATGCAGGCCAACAGACAATAACAAACGGGATATTGACAATATATACGACAAACTACTTAATGATTATAATAATAATCGGAATAATATTGATAATCTTAATGATTGCAATAATTTTGTTCATTCTAATTAAAAGGAGGAGAAAGTGATTAAAAAGCTGTCATTTCTGCTTTTAACAATTTCTTTTTTACTTTTTATTATATCTATAACGGTTTTTTATGTCAATACGAAACCTTTGGATAAATATGAATTTTTGGCTAGCGTGAATGTTACTTCTGACAGGATGGGATTTGATGTAAATGGAAGCGCATTGACTTTTGGCAATGTCATAAAAGGAGGAAGCTCTACCAGAAACCTTGTTTTAGATAATGGTTATGATTTTCCAATAGTCCTTAATATCAAAGCCTCAGGTGAGATAAAAAAATTTCTTGTTTTTGAAGAAGATTTAAAAGTTGAGAAACAAGGGAGCATAGACATCCCCTTTACAGTAATGCTTCCTGAAAATTCAGCTCTTGGATATTATGGCGGTAATATTATTGTCGAGATAAGGAGATATGGATAATGTTTTTATACCTAGATTTATTCATTAGAATATGAGGTATTTAGTAATCTGCTTAGTTATATTTTCAATATTTTTTAATGCTTTCTCACTGTTTTCTGTCTATGATTCAATCGGGAATTACAACCTATATACTGGGAATTTCATATTTGGTTCAGTGACTGCAACAATCTCTTTTTTTGTGGAAGGAGGAATTTTTTCTATCACTATCTATTCACCTTTAAATACAACTTATAATTTTAATATAGGCGATAACTACACTCTGGACCTGAATGTCTCTGCGAGCGAGCCTGTCAGCCTTTGGAGGTACAATCTATATGATGCCAGGCACGAGGAATATGCTGCCCAGAATGTATTATTCACACCAAATATTACTTTTGATGCTGTAAGAGGAAGCAATACTCTTGAGATTTATGCAGACAACTTAGATAGCAGCCAGACAGCAAACAGGAATGTAACATTTTTTGTTTCAGTACCTAATTCTGCCCCATTGATCCTGAACCTTACTGAAAATAACTTTGTCTGTGAAGGTGATTCTTTCTCTTCAGTGTTCAATGTCAGTGATGCTGATGAGGATTCTTTAGTTCTTGGTGTTTCACCTTCAAATCCTTTTTTCATTATTCCGATAATCACCAGTTCAGGAGTGGTCCTTAGCCCTGCTGAAGTATTTTCAGGAATCTTAGGTAAGAACAGGGTAAATTCAACCCAGGGATATAAGCTCTATGAGGAAGTAGTTTCAGCAAATGATGGCCAGTATGTAGATACTAAGCCAATAAATATAACAGTGATAGAGATAAACAATGAGCCAGAGATTGAATTTATAGGCGTACAGACTGTATATACACAAGGTGAACAGAGCTCATTTGATTATCAGGTCAACGCTACTGATGCTGAAGATGGAAATTCAGACTCAGGAAATCTAAGCTTTAACTTGACATTCTCAGGAGATGCTCTATTTGAGATAAATTCAACAAACGGAGTGATTAATTACACTCCGGATTTCAATGATCTAGGAGTATATACTTTAAGTGTTTGTGTTACTGATGAGGGAATATCTCCTGTGCATCCTAACATAAGCATATGCGGCCAGGATGGCGGGCCTATCACTGCTTGCCAGAATTTCAGCTTAACAGTGACTGATGAGAACAGGCCGCCTTCTATAATAGATAATTATCCTTTGCCTTCAGCTTTCAACATCAGCGGGACTGAAAATTCTTATTTCAATATCACTAAGAATGATCCGGATGGGACTATACCAGACGCTTATTGGAGAGTAGATGGTGTTCTTCAGGAAATTGATTCAGGCAGTTCAGTAGATGAATTCAATTATATTTTTGGATGCGGAGTATCTGGAAACCATTCTGTAAATGTAGAAATAACAGATGGATTGTTGAATGATACTTTTGAATGGGATATCACAGTTCTTCCTGTAACTTGTCCGACATCCTCTGGAGGAGGTGGCGGAGGAGGCGGAGCAGACATATGCAGCGAGAAATGGGGATGCGAGGAATGGAATACTTGCCAACACGCAGGAATATCTTATCAAAGGGGACTGATAAATACAGAGGATTATAATATGATCAAGGAAGGCTGCCAGGATTATTCAATTGGTGTAGATAATTGTGGATATCAATTAAGGTCTTGCGATGATATTAATCTATGCCAGACAAATTTCAGCAAACCTTTAGAAGTTCAATCTTGCTTCTATGTGCCAGCTCCAAGCTGTTCTGATGGAATAGAGAATTGCCATGATGGATCATGTGAACTGTTGATAGACTGCGGAGGATCGTGCGGAGCTTGCGCTACTTGTTCTGATGGCATACAGAACCAGGCTGAACAAGGCGTGGATTGTGGAGGAGCCTGCCCTAATGCCTGCCCTCAGGAAACACCTTTCTTAAAGACATCCCAAACAAGAGTCATCCTGATATTAGCCATAATAGTAATCTTAATAATCATTATCTTTATTGTAAGAAGGATATATAAGATCAAATTAAGAATAAATAAGAGGATAAGATGAAAATAAAAAGGGGTGATAATAATAAAGAACTTCGTGATCAGATTAGCCTGATTAAAGTCCTAAAAAATCTAAATTTTATTATAGGAATTATCTTTTTAATCAGTTTTGTTAGTGCAGCGCCTTCCTGGTTAGGTGATAATGTTACTTATTATGGAATTGAGGATACTCTTTTTTCACACAATCTCAGCGCTAACATCTCTGATCCTACTTCTGATATGGTCTTTTCTGTAGACACTATCAGCACACAAACCTTTTGGAATGGAGATGAAATAGATTATTCTTCTATTTCATCATGGATTTATATAGAAAATTCAACAACAGGAATATTCATTATCAATGCAACCAATGATAGCCAATCAGGAACATTTAAAATACCTTTAAAGGTGACTTATAATGGTGGCAGCAGCGCTATAACTACATCTTTTAATTTTAGTATAAATGCAACAAACGATGCCCCTCAATTTACAAACCTCATAAATCAAAGCTTCAATATGTCTGAATTATTTGAATATGTGATCAATGTCACGGATGAAGAAAATGACATTCCTTTCACATTCAATATCAGCTTTTTAAGCTGTGACACTGCTGAATGGTCTGATAGAGATGATACAAATTGTGAGCTGTTTAATAGCTCTAATTATTTAGCAAACGGCACTAGCGGAACTCTAAATATAAGCTTTACACCTTCGAGAAATGACGTAGGAACTTATGTTATCAACTTTACTGTCATGGATCTTGAGAACAACATAACCCCTTTCAATGCTTCAACCAGTCAAATAGTGAACTTTACTGTATTGAATGTAAATTCCTATCCTTACTTTACCTATTTATGTGATAATGAACGAAACACCAGTGAGGATTCCATGTTCAGCTGCCTTATTAATGTAACAGATATAGACGAGATTAATAATCTTACTGCTACTATCAATGAAACGTGGTTTATATTTGACTCTACAGGGACTAATTCAAGTTTTGAGCTTGTCAATTCTTCAACTGATTTCAATGCAAGCTTTTTAGCAAGCTTTATTCCGACTGATAGGGAGGTAGGAAATTGGTCAATAAATATATCTTTGACAGACACAGGTAACCCTGTGAGAGTGAACTCTACAGTATTCTCTTTCTTTGTGGATAATGTTAATGATTCAGTTAGTTTACAAGGGATAGATAATATTACAGCCCATACAACCAATAATTACACTATATACATTAACGCTACTGATGATGACCTTTTAATCCCTGACAAATCCATATATAATGAGAGCATTACGTTTTCTTCAAATACTAGCTGGGTCATGGTAAATGATGTTAGCCCAATAATAGGAACTAACAAAAGCCAGGCGACATTATTCTTTGACCCTAATGATGGAGCTATAGGTGATAATGTAGTCAATATCACAGTAAGGGATGCAAATAATTATTCTATAGACTCTAAAATATTCACGATCACTATAATCAATAATGATGCTCCTGAATGGAATTCCAGCTTACAGACTGAGCATACTTTAACCGAAGATATTAATTTTTATCTTAACTTGTCTATGAATGTCAGCGACGCCAATGATAATAATCTATCTTTCTCATATTCAAATGATACTTCTTTTGAATCTTTTGATTTTAACCTAACTACTGGGATAATCAATTTCACACCTACTGACATTGATGTAGGCCAGCACATACTTATAATAAATGTCTCTGACGGAATAACTTCTGTTCCTAAAACATTTAATTTCACTGTAATGAATGTTAATGATAACTCTACAATAACTGGATTGACAGGCATCAACACTGTCCCGGCTGCAATTATCGATGGAACTATCGCCAATGCAACAGAAGATGATGAGGTTACATTAACGCTTCAAATAAGAGATGACGACCTTTTAATTCCTGAAGGCCAGGAATCTTTCTATGATGAAAGCTTAAATGTTGTGAATGTAATTAATGGAACTCCGTTAAACTTTTCTTTCAGCTTTGGAACAGAGACTAACGGGATAGCTACTTATCAAGCAATATTCACTCCAAATAAATCAGATGCTGGAAGTTATGGTGTTACAGTAAATATTACAGACGCAAGTAATTTCTCAACATCAAGATCATTCACTTTAGATATTTTGGAGATAGACCATAATCCAGTACTTGATGAGATAGCAAACCAGACAACTTCTATAAACAGGACTCTTACATTAGACATAAACTCTACAGACTTAGAGGACGGGGATGACACTGATGGCGGCTTATCTTATTATTATGACTTTATTCAGGGAACGGATTTTATAAACGGAGATGAGGCGATATTCAACACAACTTCAGGAATACTGAATTTTACATTCAATGACGGCCAGGGAGGAGCATATAGGATAAATATGACTGTTACCGACATGAATAATACAAATGATACGCAGGATTTCTGGATATTTGTCTACGATGTGCCAAGGATCAATTATCCGTCTTCATCTATAGTGTTTAATCTTACAGAAAACGAGCAGTCGGACATTATATTCACTGCCAATGACAGCATAGGGAATAATTTAACATATCAGTTCTCTTATAAAGGAAGCCTGAGGAACAACTTAAGCTATTACGGGAATGGCGCTAATATAACCTGGCAATTTACGCCAAATTATACAGATGAGACTTATGGAACACTTGATAATATTACACTCTTTGTTATGAATCCTATTTTTAATGACCTGAACATAACTGCTAATTTCAGCGTGAATATTTCCCATACTAATGCTCCTGTTAATTTCACTGATGATATTCCAGACCAGCAGCGAAACAAAGACCAGGTGATGGAAATCGACCTTACCCAATATTTTTCAGATCTTGACGCTTCAGATCCAAATTATAACCAGTCTATTTCATTCAATATCAGCAGCAATATCACAGAAAGCCTTATTGATTGGTCTATAAGTGATGATTATTCGACGTTAAATATAACCTGTTCTAATGATTGCTTAGAAGATGCAGATTTCCCATATTCAGAAACATTGAACCTGACAGCTTACGACCTTAATAGCTCAGGCTTGATCCTGACCAATGACACAAGTAATAATTTTTTAATAACCTTTACAGATACTTCTCCAAGCCCTGCCCCATCTACCTCTAGTGGAGGAGGAAGCGGATCAACCAGGCTAGTTGCATTGAATATCATTGTTCCCGACCCTGTTTCCTTGAAAAAGGGAGAAGTCATATCCTTGCCAATTGAGCTTGCCAACACAGGTGATATAAACCTTAATAGGATAACTATTTCAAGCACAGTATTTAAGGAGGATGGGGAAGAAACAAACAGCCTTGGATCATATTTAGATACTAACTTTATTCAATCATTAAAGGCAGGAGACAGCCAGAACTTAGTCTTGACAGTTGACTCGAGCCTTGCAGGTTTTGGAACATATGAAATAAATCTTAATGCCTCTGTTGAAAGCCCCTCTTATAGTGACTGGGGAAAGATATACATAACTATTGAAGAAGGTACTATAATTGAAGAGCAGCTCTTATTTACTGAAGAGCTCATAGCTAGTAATCCTGAATGCGCTGAAATACAGGAAATGCTAGACCAGGCAATTTCTTATCTTACACAGGGAAGGCCTGATTTAGCTAATTCCAGGCTTGATGAGGCTATAAATGCCTGCAGAAATGCCATAACTCAGCTATCATTAAACCCTCGTCCAAGATATTCCCAGATCCCTAATTATAATATTTTTGTCTATCTGGTTGTGGCAACAATCAGTTCACTGCTTTTAGGAGTGGCGTATTATCTTTATACAAGGGCAAGACTAAAAAGGGCAATGAAATCGTATTTGAGAAACATTTAATAATGTAATTTCGTTAATCTAGTTATTAAAGAGAGGTGAAAAATGGCTAAATCTAAAAAGAGGAAGGCGCGTAATGTGCACAAGGAACTTAACAGTGACAGGCCAAGTGATGCTGAGGTCAGGGCTATAGCTGAAAAGTTGAAAAAAATAAAACAAGAGATATCCAAGACTATTGTAGGGCAGGAAGATATAATTGACAGCTTAATAATGGCGTTATTATGTGACGGGCATGTATTGCTTGAAGGAGTTCCAGGGATTGCAAAGACTCTAGCTATAAAGACTTTAGCTGAAGTAACTGCAGCTTCATCTGAGAGAATACAATTTACTGTAGATCTTCTTCCAACAGATATAGTGGGAATAACAACTTATACTCCTAACAAGGGCTTTGAGACTATAAAGGGTCCGATATTTGCTAATTTTATAATTGCTGATGAAATCAACCGAAGCCCTCCTAAAACTCAATCCGCTCTAATAGAGGCGATGCAGGAAAAACAAGTAACTATAGGAAAAGACACTTTTAAGCTTCCTTACCCATTCTTTGTCATGGCGACACAAAATCCAATAGAGCAGAGCGGTGTTTATAGCCTTCCTGAAGCCCAAGTGGACAGGTTTCTTTTCAAGGTCATAATGAGATATCCTAAAAAAGAGGAAGAAGAGAAAATTATGAGTGATAACACAACTTTGAGGAAATTCTCAGATTTTAATCTTAGGCCTGCTTCATCTATCAAGGATTTATTAAATATGCAGAAAACAACAAAAAGGATATATCTTAGCCCCAGAATCAGGAAGTATATCTTGGATATAATTGAAAAGACAAGGGCTAAGGATTTTAAGTATGGAGAATTTATTGATTGGGGCTGCTCTCCAAGAGCAAGTATAGCCCTATTCATAGCTTCTAAGGCGCGCGCCCTGATGAAAGGAAGGAATTATGTAGTTCCTAAAGATGTGAAGGATGTTGCGCATGAAGTCCTAAGACATAGGATAATATTATCGTATAAGGCAGGAGCTGAAGGGGTAACCTCTGACATAGTTATTTCCCAGATCTTAGACAAGGAGGTCACAGCTTAATGCCTGGCAAAACATTAAATGTAGATTATCCAAAGGCAATAACTGAATTCGAGGCTGTGATGAGGGAGTTCAAGCTCAAGGAAAGGATCTACAAAGTAATTTTTAGAGGGAAAGGCCTTGAGTTTGATGGGTATAGGAACTATTCCCCGGATGATGATGCATCAAATATTGACTGGAAAGCAAGCACTAGATCAGGAAATTTATTGACTAAACAATACATTGAGGAGAGAGACCAAAAGATACTCCTTGTTGTCGATTCAAGCGAGAATATGGTGTTTGGATCGACAGAAAAACTGAAGTGTGAATATTCTGCAGAAGTATGCGCCGCACTCTCACATTTAGTTGTTTCTTCAGGAGATAATATTGGTTTCCTTATATTTAACGATGTTGTCAGGGAGTATGCTCCCCCGACCAAAGGGTTAAAGAAATTCAATATTTTTCTGGACAGGCTGTCAGATCCTGAGATCTATAGAGGAGATTCCAATCTTAAGGCTGCGACTGACTTCTTGCTCCAATCATTAGACACCTCTATCTCAGCGGTAATATTCCTGACCGACTTGTCAAGGTTCAGCAAATCATTTATCGAAGAGCTGAAACTTATCTCATACAAGTTCGAGACAATAATCCTTATTATAAAAGACCCTCTGGATAAGACATTGCCCAGCGTGAATAATGAAATAATAGTGGAGGATCCAGGAACAAAACAGAGGATATTGCTTAATCCTGGATTAGTAAAGAATCTTTATGAGAAGCAGGTGATGCTAAAGGACCAGTTAATAAAACAAGACCTAAAAAAGATCAATGTGGATTATCTTGAGTTAGTCACAGATAAGAAATTTGCAGTGCCCCTTGCAGAATTCTTCATGGAGCGATTAAATAGGGGCAAATTGGTGGTGTAAATTGGTCCAGATAAGCTTCGAGCACCCTATATATTTATTTTTTCTTTTAGTCATACCTTTGATAATATTCCTGCATTTTATAACATTACGAAGCTTTAGGGGAAAAGCGCTAAAGTTTGCAAATTTTGACGCTATTGCGAGGATAAGGGGAATAGAATTTTTTTCTAAGAATGTAGTTGTGCTCTCTTTCACTTTGATAATCATGTTCCTGTTAATCATGGCTTTAGCTGGCTTGATTGTAGAGGTAGAGCTCACTGCCAGCGCACATTCATTTGTGCTAGCAATAGACAATTCACAAAGCATGAGCGCCAATGACTTTTCTCCTGACAGGCTTGGAGCAGCAAAAATAGTAGCTTCATCTTTCATTGATTCAGTCCCGTTCGCAACACGCATGGGAATAGTCAGTTTTTCAGGAAATACACTCGTTGAAGAGAAAGTTACTGATTCCCGAACAAACTTAAAAAGCGCTTTAACTAGCATACAGATCAGCTCAACAGGAGGAACAGATTTACTTGATGCAGTCTCCACTTCTGCAAACATCCTCATCAATGAGGATAGCAAAGCTATTATCATTTTCAGCGACGGCCAGATAAATGTCGGGACTGTCAGTGATGCTATAGATTATGCAAACGAGAATAATATTGTAGTCAATACAATTGCAATTGGAACAGCAGATGGGGGGCAGACTGTTTATGGGTTATCCCAATTAGACAGTGATTCTTTACAGGCCTTGGCATTCAATACAGGTGGAGAATATTTTGAAGCAGATAACATTGATGCGCTAAAGGATTCATTGAACTCAGCAGTAGAATCAACACGAAGAAAGGTAGATATTGGCGCTTCACCTTATTTATTGATTGCATCAATTATTCTTTTTGTCCTGGAGTACTTTCTGATAAACACTAAATATAGGATGTTACCCTGATTTAGCATAGTGGCTCTTGATGACCTGGTCAAGAATATTTATCAATTCTTCTACAGTCTCCCTGTTTACGCGGTTTTCCTTATAATATACATCAACAAAAATATCACATAGTCTTTTCAGCCTTGTCTTATTCATTTTTTGGAATTGCTCACTTAGTGCAGAATATTCTATATTTTTTTCCATACCATATGCTTCTTTTATGAATGACCTTGCGACTTCATCCACTTTCTTTATTCTTCTATCAGCACGGATCCTTGACCTTTTTAGTTTTTCTATCTTTATCCTGTATTTCAATGTCTTGTCATTTATTATTCTATCAAGCTTTTTCTTGCTAGCTCTTTCGAACACAAAGACTATTAGAAGGATTAGTACGAAAAGAATGACTACTCCTATAAGGACGATGTCCTGAGTATTCTCAATAAATCCCACCTCTACCATTCCATAAAATAGGTTTCTTCATATAAAAACCTTATTAAATGTCTGCAGATTCATTTAATGATGATAGTGAGGCATAAGGGAAGGAAGATAAACATCCCTGTGAGGAGAACAGGATTCTTTAGAAGGGGGACAGGGCTGACTTTTCGGACGAGAAATACTGATAACCTACTGTTTGATTTTGATGAGAGTGTTGATCCAGGATCCATCTTTGCAGCAGTCACTTCATGGTTTGTTTTTTTCCCCTTCCTGATTCTTTGGCTTGATGAGGATAACACTGTAGTGGAGAAAAAGATTGTAAGGCCTTTTTCCCTCTCTTTCAGACCTTCCAGGCCTTTCAGGAAATTTGTTGAAGTTCCGTTTAATGAAAAAAACAGGCAAATATTGACTTTTTTCGACGAGAAACGCAGAAAAGTTTAAATACACATTTGATATTTAATTTTAAACTAACAAAGGAGAAAGGAGGTGCAACAATGGGAAAAGTAGTTTTAAAAAATGCCGTTGAGAGAAGAGCAGGCCATCTGTACTATGTAGATGGAGCAGGTAATGTCTGCGAGGCAGTTATGTCCAGAGGCGGAAGAAAGAAGAAAGCCACAACAAAGAGGACTGCTGCTAAGAGGACAACAGCTAGAAGAACAACAGCTAGAACAACAGCAAGAAGGAGAAGGTAATTTTTCCTAAACTTTATTTTTATTTTTTTCTCTGCCTTTTACAAGGCTTTTTATATTTCTATTTTACAGAATCTATATGAACTTGAATTATGCGCATTCATTTAAGAATTATGCTCTTTCTATCCAAGATATGATGTCTGACGGATGATTACTCTCCCGACTGAATTAGTTGTCTGCGATATTCCATAGCAACAAATGCAATATGGTACCCGTTCTCACCACCAAGATTATGCGGTACGTATTTTGCCATATGTCTACTCACTTCAAGATCTAATGCGCCTTGGGCACCCCACGCTATGTGTTCCAACAATCCTTGATTCCAGCTCAATTTAAACTCTAACAATCTCTTTGCCCCTCTTAGGTACTGGCTTAATTCTTCAACATAGTTCTCAACATTTCTTTGTCTGCCTTTTTCTATAAACTTAGGAAGCAGCTCTTTCCAATCTCTTGGGAGGGAAATATTCGGTATTATTCCCGTATGGGTTATCTGGAAATGTGGAACATACATAGAGTTTGGTAATTCAAAGCCGCTCATAAATAAAGGGATTTGATAGTTTTTATAAAGATGATTATTTTGTGAAGCATATGATCGATAAGGGAAATTTCATTGTTGAATGCGATGAGATAATCAACAGGATAAGGAAGAAATATCCTAATTTAAGAAAACATATCAAAGTCAGGCTTACAGAACCTTTGCTTGGATCAGGAGATTGTTGAAGAAAAAATGATTTTGGGAATCGAATGTACTGCGCACACTTTCGGAGTCGGGATAGTAAACAAAGGGAAGATATTAGCTAATGTACGTGATATGTATAAGCCTGCTAAAGGAGGAATAATTCCGATGGAGAGCGCTAAGCACCATAAAGATGTTTCAGAGTTTATTTATGAAGATGCATTGAACAAGGCTGAGATATCTGAGAAAGATATCACAGCGATAGCTATCAGCAATGCTCCAGGACTTGCTCCTTGCTTACTTGAAGGGATGAGATTTGCCAAACAAAAAGCTTCTGAACTAGGAATTCCCCTGATTCCTGTTAACCACTGTATTGCTCATCTTGAAATTGGCCAGAGCGTCGGAGCTAAAGATCCTGTTCTTTTATACGCTTCAGGAGCCAATACTCAGATAATAGCTTTTGCAGCTGGAAGGTATAGGGTATTTGGAGAAACATTAGATTCTGGAATAGGAAATTTCATTGATACTTTTGCTCGACATGCAGGAATACCTTTTCCAGGAGGTCCTGAAATAGAAAAAAAGGCAAAGAATGGAAAATATTTAGATGAACTTCCTTATTCAATAAAAGGGATGGATGTCAGCTTTTCCGGAATGCAGACAAAGCTTAAGCAGCTTTATGATAAGGGATATAAGTTAGAGGATTTATCTTACTCGATGCAGGAAACAGCTTTTGCAATGCTTGTCGAGGCTGCTGAGAGGGCAATGGCCCACACAGGAAAGAATGAATTAGTATTAGGCGGAGGAGTAGCTTGCAATGCGCGCTTGCAGGAAATGTGTTCAATAATGTGCGAGGAGCGAGGAGCTAAGTATTTTTGCCCTGCTAGGGAGTTCTTAGTTGATAATGCTGCGATGATCGCTTATACCGGAGAGGTCATGTTGAATTCAGGAATGAAAATAGAAAACCTTGATAAAATCGATATTGCCCCAAGAGAAAGAACTGATGATATCAATGTGACCTGGAGATAGTCTTTTTTTTACTGCTTTTTTATATAAAGTTAAATGCTCATGGCCTGCAATGAAAGGGGGTAAACAATGGTAACCATAGTCAGGAACGGGGCACTCTCGTGGATTGCTTTAGTTATAGCGATCATTGCCTTGATTATTAGCTTCATTGCTTTAGCAATACCTATGATGGAAAGCGGAGATGAGAATGAATCTAAGGATGCCTGGCTTTCAGCAAGACAGGACCTTAGTGAAACACGGGATAATTTTGAAGAAGAAAATGATTATGCTATTGCTGCACAAGAAGTAACAAAGATAAGGCTGGAGCTTGAGCAAGCTTTTGGCTCGGTGGATGGAGAAGCAAAAGAGCAATGGGAAGGACTAGACAGTGACTTAGCAAGCTTGCAGCAAGATTTGGCAGAGGAGTCAGAAGATGCATTGACTAGCTTTGACAGGGCATTGACTCGACTAAGGCAGGATTTGAGGACCGAGTCTAATTAAATGTGGCACAGATATCCTTCCTGAAAAGATCTGAACTTATTACATTTATACTTTTAGCAATAACAGCTTTTTTGGTCTGGAGGGCTTCATCAGTCATTTTTGTTGTCTTTGGGGGATTTTTGCTAGGAGTAGTCGGGGGGAAAATAATCTCATGGATAACTTCCGGCACAAAACTTCCATGGAAGATAAATTTTCTTATTTTCTTATTTATCCTGATAATTGTCTTTGGGGGATTAGGACTATTATTATTTGAGCAGGTTAGCGGAGGTTTTGGGGAATTTGCCAGCCAATCAGGAGAATCCTTTTCCTTATTAGAGGGATTATTAACAAAATATGGGATAATCATTGATGAAAATACAAGAGGACAGATTCTAAGCTTAATCGGGCAGGGAATCATTGGGGGGAGCTTTAATCTTTTCATATCATTAGGAGGGCTAATCATAGGATTTTTTCTGATGATAGCAATAGGAATATTTTATATGTATGATCCAAGGGTATATGACAGCTCTTTTATGGCTGCATTCTCAAGCAAGAACGCAAGGAAAGGCTTTGAGGCAGCAAAGATTGAGCTTCAAAGATGGACTATAGGAATAGTTGGATCGATGTTTGTCGTAGGAGTATTGACCTTGATAGGGCTGTTTATCCTTGGTATGCCCTTTCCTTTTACATTAGCCTTGATAGCAGCATTGTTGACGTTTATCCCAAACCTTGGGCCAATAATGAGCGTAGTTCCTGCTGTACTAGTAGCACTATCAGAAAATCCTGTCTTAGCAGTTGACGTGATCTTCTTATATGTGATAGTCCAGCTAGTTGAAAGCAATCTAATAACTCCTTTGATACAGGAAAGAATGATCTCAGTGCAGCCTGCTTTTTTTCTAGTGATACAAGCTTTATTCGGTGTCCTGTTCGGATTTTTTGGATTGCTATTCGCTGTTCCGATAGCAATTGCTGCAAGGGCATTTATATTGACATCCCATCCAGAATTCAGCAAAAGATATCATGAAGAGATGAAAAGAAGCTCGAACCACGAGAGATATAGATCAAAAGTCCTTAAGAGAGAAGTCTTTTATTAACAGCCTTTTTATTTAAATAATTTTAAGATATTTCTTTAATGGCGAGAGGAACTTTAAAAAGAGCTGTCCGAAAAGGAGTGGATAAATTATCTGATACTGCAACAGAATACATAAGATACCAGGCTAACAAAGTAGGTGATAGGATAGAGGAGAGGATCATTGGCATTGAAGGAACTTTACTTAGCAGATTTGCTTCTATTCTATTGTTCCTGATAGGATCAGTGTTTCTTTTACTGGCAATATATTATTTTATGAAAGATTATCTTGGCTTAGATGACGCTATCTCTTACCTGATAGTTTCATTAGTTGTATTTATTGCAGGAATAATACTATACAATATGAAAGGAGGTAAATAGAAAATGGCAAGACCTAAATCAACAGCGAAAAAAACAGCTTCGAAAGGTAGAAAAACAGCAAAGAAAACTTCCAGAAGGACTTCAAGGCCCAAGAGCTCAACAAAGCGGAAGACTTCAACAAGGAAGAAAACCCGTGCTAAAAGATGAATTCGCTTAATAAACAGAAGTCTTTTTTTCTACAGCTTCTTTTTTTAAAGATCCAGGTATTTTCTTTATTTTAAAATGGAAAATATTTTCGGGAATATGTACAAATGAAAAAGGAGGCAGTATAAAATGGCTAAAGCAACAAAGAAAAAAAGAACTACAAGAAAAAGCAGTTCCCGAAGCAAGACGAGAAAGAAAAAGTAGTCTTGAATGATGTATTTTTTTAACAGCTTTTTTATTTAACTGGTTGGATCAATTAATGAAAGGAGGAAGAAATGGCAAAAGTGAATAGAGGAAATATGATAGGAGCATGGACTTTCCTAATCGGAGTAGTCTTGGCAATAATATTTGGACTGTTTGGAGAGATCAATGAAGTGATTGCGTGGATACTTGTCCTAGTAGGACTGATAGCAGGATTTTTGAATATTGCTGATGATGAGGCAGAGCCTTTCCTGATGTCAGGAGCTGTCCTTATAATAGCAGCAGCTTTCGGATCGCAGACAGTCGAGGTAATCCCGATTTTAGGCAGTATACTTAATGCATTACTGCTTATATTCGTCCCTGCAACTATTATAGTAGCTATAAGAAATGTCTTCGGACTTGCTAGAAGGTGAGAAAGTCTAACAAACATCTCACTTCAGGAGCCAGAAGAAATGTCCGGAAGCGAAAGCAGAAAAAAGGCAAAGAAGAAACTCCCTTTGAGCTAGGCAAGGCCTCAAAGAAGGATATAAGGAAAAGAAGCGAGGAGTTTTAGTTAATTTTTTATAGTTTTGATTTTTTGATTTATTTATGGATCTGAATAGTGAACTTATGGATTTTGTTCCAAGAGAAGTCAATGTACAATTGAGAGATATTTTCCCTGGATTAGATATCGATAGGGTTAGGAAGAGATTTGGACATCTTAAGTCTGAGGATCCACATCAGACAATCTTTAATGTTGCTAGGGAATTATGGAACGAAGGATATTCTGATATTCTTAGGGATGAGGGATTTTGGGACGAGAGATATCCTGATTTTACAGGGCATTGCCACCAGTGCACTCCTGAATTAGGTTTAGTTTTGAAATCTTTGGGTTTTGATGTTTCTTATCTTGAATGCAGGAGAGTTGATGAATCTATAAATCAAGGAATGGTAAATCCTGTTTCTCCTGAGGAAGAGCCTAATCCTCAAATGAGGGACCAGTTCTGTGAAATTGGAAGAATACCTTACTTGCTGCCTGGAAGTAAAATTAAATGGCGATAAATTCTATTTGACTGGAAAACATCTTAAACCGAAAGATTCAGAGACTGTCGCTTTATTATCTCCTGTTTGTTATAGGGACTTTATCGGAGTCTTTAGGCATCCGGAAGATGGAACCAAAAGCGGGATTTATTTAGATACTATTAAGATTGATTCTCCAGATCATGATTTTTCCAGGTTTGTCGTATGGAGAAAACAGACAGAAAGAGACCCTGAGCCAGAATATTTTGCTACTTATTTGAGGATGAATTTGGTTTGATTAGCAGATAAATTTATAAACCCATATTCCAGTCTTTTATCAAGCCAATGAGATGAGGCAAGATCTTCTATTGGTTCAAGGATAAAACAAATGGACAATTACAGTTTTGTTGAGAAAGCAAGGAAAACAGGAAAGATAGACAAAGGCACTAACGAAGTCACTAAAGCTATCGAGAGAGGCGTTGCTAAAGTTGTATTCTATGCGGCTGACGTTTCACCTAGGGAAATCGTAGCCCATCTTGCTGCAATCGCAGAAGAGAAAGGCATTCCATGTTATGAAGTTGACTCTAAACAAAAATTAGGTATTGCTGCAGGAGTTCCTGTTTCTACAAGCGCTGTTGCAGTCATAAAGGCCGGAGATGCTGAGAAAGACATGGACAGATTGAAGTCTTCAGGAGGCAAGG